>NZ_JBHVTT010000004.1:0-305416 GCF_042884555.1 Arthrobacter sp. NPDC058127
ATTCCTCCCGGAACGCGGCGTCGTATGTCTTTCTGCGGGTGGTCATCTGAAACTGAGGCTCCCATCAAGCTGTCTCACAAAACCATACGGCCGCACGTCGCGAGGTTTGCCCCCGAAGCGGCGAGGGACACGATGGTCAGAAGTTTCATGACGCTGTCATCCACATCCCCAGGCATGCGACAGGCCGCTAAGTTGGCGCCAGTTCATAATTCCCTCCCCAAGGGTTACGTCGTTTGGTTAGGAAAGCCTGAGAGAAAGATAAACCTCCGAAAGCCCGTCTCCGTGTGGAATCGGTCGAATCTCCGTGCGTTTTGGGCGAATCTCCGTGTGAAAATCGCAAAATTCAGTGGAGGAGAGGCGGCGTCTACGTGTTTTGGGCTACCCGTGTCTACGTGTTCGCGCTGGAGGGCGCGCCGTCGAGCTCCGCGACGGAACCACGCAGGAACTGAACGCAACCGCCCAGGTGCCGGACGACGTCGTACGCCTCAACCTGGGCGACCCGACGCGCCACCTAAACCCTCACACGGTCTACTTTCTCTTCCGTCAGCAGCATGCCCTGGATTCGCGCGATACCCGCAGTCGCCTGGTCCACCTCATTTGGCTCTGAGGTCATGCGTGGGCTTGGGGGACTGGGCGGGGTTCTCGGTCGCCGCCCAGGAGGCGAGGAGTTTGAGGGCTTCTTCCGAGGGGCTGCCGGGAATGGCGGGGTAGACAGTCAGGGTGTGGCCGGGGTCGTCCTCGAGTTCCATGGCCTGGTAGGTCAGTTCCAGGAGCCCGACCACGGGGTGGTTGAAGAACTTGGTGCCTGAGTAGTGGCGGCGGACATTGTGTGCTGCCCAGCGCGTGCGGAATTCCTCGCTGCGCATGGAGAGTTCGCCAACGAGTGCTGCGATGTCTTTGTCGTGGGGGTTCCGGCCCGCGTCGCGGCGCAGAATGGCGACGTTGACATTCGCTGCGCGGTCCCAGTCGGGATAGAAGTTGTGGGCCCGGGGGTCAAGGAAGATGAAGCGCGAGTGGTTCGCGGGGCGTGCCGGGCTGCGGTACATCTCGGAGTAGAGGGCGTAGCCGAGGGCGTTGGCGGCAACGATGTCCATGCGGTTGTTGCCGATGAAGGCCGGGGCGCCGGTGATGGCGTCGAGCAGATACTGCATCACGGGCCGCACGGCTGACGCCGGTGGGCTCGCGGGTCTCCGCGCAGAGGTACCGGCCGCACGTGCCAGGTCATAGAGGTGGTCGTGTTCGGCGCGGTCAAGCTCAAGGGCCCGGGCGATTGAGTCGAGGACGCTGTCCGAGACCCCTGTGAGGTTTCCACGCTCGAGGCGGGTGTAGTAGTCGATGCTGACGCCGGCGAGACGGGCGACTTCTTCCCTTCGGAGACCGGCCACGCGGCGCCGGCCGCCGATGGGCTCGATGCCTGCCTGCTCGGGGGTGATGCGTCCTCGGCGGGAGACCAGAAACTCTCGTACCTCGGCTCGGTTATCCATAAGGAAACGGTACGGCGTAACCGGGAACGGTTGGGAGGTTCTGTCATAACCCGTTTCGGCAGAGCCCTCGCTACGCCTGCACGATGCGGGTTTCATGGAAATCGAAGGTCAAGCATTCGATGAAATGGAGCACCAGCGCATGCGCGCAGCAATCATGTATGCCCCCGGAGACGTCCGCGTCACGGAACGGGACAAGCCCGCTCTCCGGAAGCCGACGGACGCAATCATCAAACTGGTCGCAGCCTGTGTGTGCGGCTCGGATCTGTGGCCCTACCGCGGAGCCGACAGCATCGAGGCGCCCAGGCCGATGGGACACGAGTACGTGGGCGTCGTCGATGAGGTCGGCGCCGACGTGCGGAACGTCCAGGTGGGCCAGTTCGTCGTCGGGTCCTTCTTCGCCTCCGACAACACGTGCGAGATCTGCCGCTCCGGGTACCAGACCGGGTGCATCCACCGCGAGGGTGTCGGCGGAGCCCAGGCCGAGTACATGCGCGTGCCCCTCGCCGACGGCACCTTGGTTGCCACGCCGGAAATGCCCGACGCCGGCAAGGTCCCCTCGCTGCTGGCCGCGTCCGACGTCCTGGGCACCGGGTGGTTCGGCGCGAAGGCCGCAGAAGCAGGGCCGGGTAAGACGGTCGCCGTCGTGGGTGACGGCGCCGTGGGGCTTCTCGCGATACTGGCGGCGAAGCAGATGGGTGCCGAGCGGATCATCGCCATGTCCCGCCATGCCTCCCGGCAGGCCCTTGCCCGCGAGTTCGGCGCAACGGACATCGTCGAGGAGCGCGGCGACGCGGGCGTGGCAAAAATCAAGGAACTCACCAACGGCCTCGGTGCGCACTCTGTCATCGAGGCGGTCGGTACCCAGGAATCGATGATGCAGGCCATCCGTGCCACCCGCGCGGGTGGGCACGTGGGCTACGTCGGTGTCTCGCATGACGTCGAGCTCCCTGGACTGGAGCTGTTCTTCTCGCACGTCCACCTGCACGGCGGCCCGGCCCCCGTCCGGGACTACCTGCCGGAACTGATCGACCTGATCCTCCGCGGCGAGATCGATCCCGGCAAGGTCTTCGACCTCGAGCTGCCCCTTGAGGAGGCAGCCGAAGGCTACAAGGCCATGGACGAACGCCGGGCCATCAAAGTGCTGCTCCGCCCGTGAGCACGCCAACCACAACCAAGGTGCCGTCGTCGGGGGCGGTCCCGGCGGCACTCGTCGCCACCGTCATCTTCCTCACCGCCGTCGCACCGCTTGCCACCGACATGTACGTCCCGGCGTTCCCACGCGTGTCGCAAGAATTCGGCACCTCGGCCTCGTCGGTGCAGCTGACCCTGACGACCTTCTTTGCCGGGATGGGACTCGGGCAACTGGTCGGAGGTCCGTTCAGCGACCAACGCGGCCGGCGAATACCTCTTGTCGCCGGCACGATACTCATGACCATCGCGACGGTTGGCTGCGCCCTGGCACCGAGCATCGGATTCATGATGGTCGCCCGCTTCCTGCAGGGCTTTGGCGGGGGATGGGCCATGGTGATCGGCCGGGCCGTCATCGTGGACCTGGCCCACGGCCCGCAGCTGGTCAGGGTGCTCAACATCGTGATGGGCATCGGCGGCGTGGCACCGATCATCAGCCCCTTGCTCGGCGCGGTCATCCTGCAACTGACCGGGTGGCGGATGACCTTCTGGACACTGGCGGCCCTCGGCGTCCTGATGACCCTCTGTGCCCTGTTCATCGTGCCGGAATCCCTGCCGCCCGGGAAACGTCACGCCGGCGGACTGCGTGAATTCGGGCACGCGGCGCGCACTGTCCTGGCGAACCGCCGGTTCGTTGGATACGTGATGGTGGCGTCTTCGGCGTTCATCGCCTTGTTCGCCTACGTCGCCGCGTCCGCGTTCATTCTGCAGAACATGAACGGGTTGTCACCTGTGGCGTACTCCATCGTCTTTGCCGCGAACGCCGGCGGGATGACCATCGCCGCCCTCGTCTCGGCGCGGCTGGCGGGCCGGGTGCCCACCCGACGGGTCATCCTCGCAGGGCAGATCATCGCCCTGGCCGCCGGCGTCCTGATGCTGGCCGGCGCACTCTGGTGGGGCACTCCTTTGCTCGTCGCAATGGGCAGCTTCTTCGCCCTCATGGTGGCCCAGGGGCTCATCAATACCAATGGCGGTGCCCTTGCCTCGGCCGAAGTACCGGCGCACCCGGGCACGAGTTCCGCCGTCCTTGGCCTGGTGCAGTGGACCACGGCCGGCATCATCGCACCGATCGCAGGGCTGGGCGGCACTGACACAGCCGTCCCCATGGCAGCCATCATGATCGCCGGGGCACTCCTGTCCCTCGTCGGCCTCCTCATGGTGGCCCGGCCCGCCACTCCACGACCCGACTCCGATTCCCGGAACCCGCAACTCGAAGGAGCCAGCTCCCCGTGACAACCATCCCAATCATCGGCGCAATGTCACGGCCCGGCTACTGTCCGAAATAAAGTCAAATCGATTGACATGACGTAAGTCACTTTTTATATGCTGGAAATAGGTCAAGCAGCTGGCTTTCTCGATTTAGTACGAGGAGGTCAGTCATGGCACCTATTCAACCCAGTCACCCCCACCTTCATGGTCAAGGGGTCGGCCACCCCGATGTCCGCACTGCACGGCGCGGGGCGCCTTTCACGCAAGCGTCCTCCAGCGAACCTTGGCGGGGCTACCTACCCAGGCAAAGCGCAGTTCAACAACTGTTTCGGCGGTGGCCATCCGTGCCGACGCGCGAATTGGAACGCATCCGTCGCGTGCTTCTGCACTGCGACGAAATAGCGCGCCCGGCCGCAACGCACCGCCTCTCCGAACCAGCCCAAGCGTTGCTGGACCTCGTGACGGGCGAACTTGAGCGACGACGGGAATCGGGAAAACATCAACCACCCAGTGGCAGCCCGGCTACTGGGCATCCCGGACTGCCCAAGCTTGCTCCTGGACGCCGTCGGGGAGAACTTCTCTGATGGCCGGACATTTTGAAGTGTTCACCGACAACGGAGGCCGGTGCAGGGTCAGGCTGGTTGACGAGTTTGGAAAAGAGCTTGCTGTCTCCGCCCCTTTCCGTGATACGGACGCCGCGGCCCGCGGGATCTATGCCTTCCGTGAGATCGCGGCGAGCGGACTCATTGAAGACCACACTTCCCGATTCTGAACCTTTGTGCGCGCCGGTGGCATCACCGTCGCGGCAGTTACGTCTTCGACGAACGCGGTTTCGCAGCTTTCGGCGGGAGAGTCGCAACGTAGGCGAACGCCTTCTCGACCCATTCCGCCGTTTGCTCTTCGTCGCCGTTCCAGGCTTCGGGCAGGCCGACGTAGCCGCCCATGGCGCGGCCTTCCGGGCCGAATGGAAGCGTTTGGTGGCCGGCCTCCAGAGCTGCCTTGTCGGCGTCGGAAAGCTTGACGCCGATCATCGGACCGAACAGTCCGGCAAACATGTTGCCGTTCACGAAAGCGCCCAGGTTCCCGAACATCGGCTTGACGACGACGTCGGGATGCTCCGGGACCACCGCGCGGAAGCGGTCTTTGTCGGCGTCGGACGGTTTGGGTATCTGCATGTGTCTTCTCCGCGGTGGGGGATCGAAAGCCTAGGACTGCATGCAGCATACGACGGCGGGATGCGGGCTGCCAGCGTCGGGGCACCGTGCCCCTTGTCAAACAAGGACAGTGGGACGGGGCAATGTCGAGTCTGGTGGGCGCAGAGAGTGCGTCTGATTTCCTTACCGGGCTCACTCGACGACGGCCATCGGCAGGCCGCCCCCGTGCACGTTGGGGGCGATGCTGTCCAACTGCCAGCCGTTCCCAGATGAACGGAACGTCGCGGTTTGAGGTAGCGAGTAGCCCGACGGGACGCTGCTCGGCCCATTCGCCGTCGAGGCCTGGTATTCCTCGGTCAATTCCTTGAACCGGACGCTCGCCTCCGAACCGGTCACCTCGACCGATTCGACCGTTATTTTGGTCGAAAATGACGTGTACCAGAAGCCCATTGCCTTAAATCCGGCCTTCGAACGGGCCACCTTTGAGAGGTCCTGCTCGCGCTTGGAGAGGTAGGCCGCCGTCGCCTGCCCTCCGGCAAGGCTCGCGGCAGGGGGAGTGTCGAGGACTGTACCGTTTCGATCCTCGACGGCTGCCTGGATGATGGCCGCGAGCTCGGTCGGCGAGGGGCTTGGGGCTGCTGCGGGCGATCCCGCCGTGAGCGGCCCGGCGGCGGGCTGGCAACCGGCAAGGGCTAACCCGAGCACAGCCGCTACGGCGACCGCGTATGTCGGGTGCTTCATCGTGGTCCCCCTGCCGTAGATGTCCTCACAGCCTGCCGTGCCCGCCCCACCCCGTCAACAGGGGTCAGTGATGTGCCGCTACGGGCCTGGCTTACGGGCGCTGTCGAAGTGCGCGACCGTTTCAGTCGGGGTCCGCTACGTGTTAGTTGGAGGAAGCTCGGAGAACGCAGCTCCCTGCGCGCGCTGAGAGCGTGACGCTTGAGGATTCAGGTCGGTGCACCATGCCGGATAGACGCGGAAACCGCGCTTGCCGGGATGCAGGTCGGAGCTGACGTATCCGAGCGAGCTCAGGTGCGCCGCGGTGAATTGGAAGACCCCGAACCGTTCCTTCTCCTCTACGAACACGAGCAGTCCAGACATCGACTCGTCGGTGGTGAATGGGCGGGTCGATCCGCCGTCGCCGCGCTTCCAGACCGCGACGAAGGCGCCGGGCTTCGTCGGTGTGATCCGGGCGGTGCGGATTCGCCACTGTTCCTCCCCGATGCTGGCGACCCCAGATTCGTAGTCGCTGCTCTGTTCTTCAACCTGGATGAAAGGCTGTGCATCGGCATGCGCAGGCGTAAGGTCGATGAAGCGCTTGAACGCTTGGAAATTCACTCTCAAACTGTATTCGCTCAAAAATCCGGCCTGAAGTCTGTCTGGTTGACGGTCCCTAAGCATGCCCACCGTGGAAGCCAGGGGGCGCTGCATCGATTACTTGGCAGAGGGCTGGTCGCTGAAATGGAAGCGAGACGTGGTGTCCCAAGTGAAGGTGCCCCGGTTGACGTCCTGGTGGACGGCTATCAAGTGCACCTCGTTGATGGTCAGCGGTGGCAGCGCAGATGCCCTCAGCTGATCGGACGCTTGTTGAATGCGTTCGGTACTGCCTTCGGCGACGGCCTAGCCCAGGGTGAGATGGGGCCTGAAGGGGGCGTCGGGTAGGGGGCGGCCATTGTTGATGGTCTCGGCAGCTGCGTCGCGGACCGCTGCGGTCAGTTTCGCCCATGATGACGTTATGGTCCCTCTGACCCCGAGCGAGTAGTCATCCGCTTCCGGTTCGCCCAGCTCGACCCTGAACGGCTTGGTCTCGGCCGTCAGGCTCTTAAGCCTGACCATGAAGGCATCCATTTCTTCGGGGCTGACCTCGTCAGAGGCAACCGCGAACTGCTGCAATGTTGCGTGCAGGTAGTTTGCTGGCTGGATGGAGCAGTAGTCGAACGTCTCCAGGACGCGCTGACGTTCTTCCAGTGCCGACCGGAGGTCAGAGTCGGGCAATGCGTAGACGTGCAGGCGGTTCCGCATAGACGGCCACAAGGTCATGGGGTGCCCAAAAAAGCGCTTCACGTGGAAACCGTAGCGTCGTCGTATGAATCGGAGGTGAACCGCCTGCCTAGTAGGCAGCAGGAGGCGCCCCACGCGCCTTGATGGTGGGCGTGAGTCGATCTGTCTGAGGCTCTCAGCGGCCAAGTACCGAATGCGCGATCTGACGACGTCCCGTTCCCCGTCGTTCAGGCCCGCGGTGGTGTCGATCAGTTCGCGGACGTCGCGTTCGGCGTCGAGCCTCGCTGCCACCGATTCAGCATGGTCTGCCTCATGTTCGCCGTGCCGGGGATCCGAGTGCGGTAGCCTCGCAAGGAAATCCGCGTGCCGGCGGGAAGCCCTGGCTCGGTTGCGGTTCGCGTTCGTCGCGACCCCAAGCAGCCACGGAAGGACGGTTTCCCTCCGCGGTCTGAGCCTGTTCCGTTGCCGCCACGCCTCCAAAAAGGTGATCGAGACGAGTTCCTCGGCGTCATGCCAGGACCCGCACCGGGACAGGCAATAACGGAAGACCGCGTCCGCGTGTCTGTCGAACAGCACCCCGAATGCATCGGCGTCGCCCGCAACGCACTCACGCAACAGGTCTTCGTCGGTTTCCCCCATTAGCCTCATGCCTTGTAGTGTCCGCAGGACCCGAAAAGGTTCCCGAGTCCCAAACAATTTTCACCACCCGATGCCCCCAGCTTCCGTCGAACAGCTCACGGCACCGCTCGACGCTACCGGAATTCTGTGGTCAGTCGAGCGAGTCAACCCAACTGGTACTGCACGTTGGCGGACTCGGCTATGGGGTGTCCTGGTCGAAGCAGGCCGCGAGTTCTGTGATGCGTCGGGAGCGGCCTTCCGGACGCATGCGTCCGGCGCGTTCGAGTTGGCTGATGCCGTGCAGGGCACCCCAGAACACCTCGGTCCTCGTTCCATCGCCGTCATCGCGAACCGCATCGGCAAGGGCCTCGAATCCTGCTCGCAGTTCAGGCTCGGTGTCCTCGCTCGCGAAGCGAGTTTCGATCGGTTGCTGGAACATCGCTTCGTAGACAGCCGGATGCGCGGCGGCGAAGTCCAGATACGCGACGGCGACGGCTTCAATCGCGCGGGGTCCGCGCGTGTGCACGACGGCCGAGCGGCACAACCGCGTCAGCTCGACGAAGCCCTCGAATGCGATGACCCGCATGATCTCCGTCTTGCCGCCGGGAAAGTGGCGGTAAAGCACCGGCTGGGTGTATCCGATGGCATCCGCGAGGTGCCGGGTGGTCACGGCCGTCCAGCCCTCGGCATCGGCGCGCTCTTGTGCGGCATCGAGGATGCGCCTGCGCCGCTCGTCGCTGCGTCGTTGCCGGGCCGTGGGTCCAGTCATCGGTCCTCCTCTTGCGCTCTGGGTCTCCATGGGTTTATGTTAGCACCGCTAGAAAAAATAGCACTGCTAACTAGAGGGGAATGTCATGATCCCGGTTCTCTCCGTCGTCACCGCGACCGTCCTCGGCCTTATGGTCGGTGTGGAGTTCGCCGTCGCGTTCGTCATCAATCCGATCCTGCTGCGGCTGCCGGCTGGCGCGTCACTCGAAGCGCGCGCAGACGGCGGCCGAATGCTGGGACGCGCGATGCCGTTCTGGTACATCGGATCCCTGGTCCTCATCGCAGCACTCACTGCAGTCACCTGGGGTACGCCGACCGCTGCGCTGTCACTCGTCGCGGCAGCACTGCTCGCCGTGAGCATCATCATGTCTGTCGCGCTGCTCGTTCCTATCAACAACCGTTCGGTCACCTGGACGGCCGACGACCATCCGGCCGACTGGCGGGAACAACAGCAGCGCTGGGACCGCCTGCACTATGCCCGCGTCGCGATCATCGTCACAGCGTTCGTGCTCCTACTTGTCGCGACAGCGCGCTGACCATAGCCAGAGGCCGTTTCGTGACCGCTCCGTAGCCGTCACCCGTGCGTTGAAGGATCTACACCCGGCGCGCATGCCGCCACAAACCGTTGACAGAGCTACACCACTCACCGCTGCGATCCATCGCGCCTAGCGGGTCCCTTTATGGTCGGCTGACGCCGTCGATCTTGCGCTTGAGCGCCGCGCGTTCGGCGGCGTTCCCGCACAGCTCGAGGGCCTGCAGGAGTGCGGACCGCGCTTCGTCGCGGCGACCGAGCCGGGTGAGCATCTCGCCGCGCACTGCGGGGAGCAGATGCGAGCCGGTCAGTTCGCCCCGTGACGAGATCGCGTCTACCAGTTCGAGACCCTCCGCTGGACCGGCGGCCATCGCGACCGCGACCGCCCGGTTGAGTTCAATGACAGGCGAAGGCGTCAGCCGTCCGAGGGCTTCGTAGAGGATCACGATTCGCTGCCAGTCCGTTTCGGCAACCGAGCGCGCCACCGCGTGACACTCCGCGATGGCGGCTTGGAGGCCGTATGCGCCCAGCCCGCGTCCGGCCCCCGCGGCCCGCGCCAGCGCCGCACGTCCGCGCCGGATCGCCGACTGGTCCCACAGCCTCCGGTCCTGGTCCTCCAGAAGCACCGGGTTGCCGGACGCATCGAGCCGGGCCGGGAAACGGGCCGCCGTGAGTTCCAGCAGCGCGAGCAGGCCGAATACCTCGGGCGCGGGCGCGAGCCGCACCAGGACGCGGGCCAGCCGGCGCGCCTCGCCGGCCAGATCCGTGCGGATCCACTCCTCGCCGCCCGACGCAAACGAGCCCTCCGTAAAGATCAGGTAGATGACCTGAAGCACCGAGCCGAGCCGCTCGGTCAACTCCTGCCGTTCGGGCACAGCGAACGGCACCCGCGCGGCCGCCAACGTCTTCTTGGCCCGCGTGATGCGTGCCTGGATCGTCGCCACCGGAACCAGGAACGCCTTGGCGATCTCGTCGCTGCCCAGTCCGCCGACCACCCGCAGCGTCAATGCGATCCGTGCCTCCTTCGACAGCACGGGATGGCACGAGATAAACATCAACCCGAGCACGTCGTCCTCAATCGCGTCAGGGTCGAACAGCACGTCCGCCCCGGGCGCTGAGTTGTCCAGGCCGCGGGCGAGCACGGCGTACCGTTCGTCGCGACCGGCGCGCCGCCGGAAGGCGTCGATGGCACGACGGCGGCCGGTGGTCAGCAGCCACCCTGCCGGTTCGGTGGGCACCCCGTTTACGGACCAGGAGACCAGCGCCTCGGCGAGGGCTTCCTGCGCGAGATCCTCGGCCAGCGAGAAGTCGCCCGTATAACGGGCGAGGGCGCCGACGATGCGGGCGGACTCCATCCGCCACACAGCCTCGACGGCGCCCCGCGCCTCTGCGCTGCTCACCGTCGGGTCAGAGCTGCCCGGTCAGCTCGCGCCACGCGCGTTCCTTCTGGATCCACTGGTTGTCCTGCGGGAACTCATCGATCGTCGTCACGCGGCGGATCTCGGTCTTGCTACCCGCCGTGAGCGGCGCCCGCTTGGCCCACTCGACGGCCTCCTGCTTCGACGCGACATCAAGGATGTAGTAGCCGGCGAACAGCTCCTTGGTCTCCCCGTACGGGCCATCGGTGACAACCGGCGTCTCGCCGGTGAAGTCGACCACCACGCCCTCATTCGCATCGTCCAGGCCTTCGGCCGCCAGCAGGACACCGGCACGAATCAACTCGTCGTTGAACTTGCCCATGGCATCCATGATCTCCGCGAAGTCTGTGTTCGCGAAGTTCGCGAAGGACTCGTCCGTGGGACGCATGATCAGCATGTACTTGGCCATCGAATGCTCCTTGATTCCGGAAGGTCGCTTTTTCGACCTTCTCACCCACAGGTCGAACGGCGCGAGGCCGGATCGACACAGACCGAAGAATCTTTTTTGTTTGCTTCCGCGCGGGCTTTTGCCGCCGTTCGACCAACGCTAGCTGACCGGCAACTGACCGTATTGTCAAGGGCGCGCAGTGACCCCACCTGTCAGCGGATCCCTCACCGGGACAGACGTTGCAGTCTGCCGTGACGTCACGCCCAGAGGCGTTGATGGATCCAGCCGGCGTCGGTGATCCCGAGTCGGCCGTGAACGGTTGGGTCGGGTCTCCGTAACCGCGCGCAACCGACTCTAGGTGATCGCAGTACTCGTGCCACCACCGGAAGCCTCAAGGTCAGAAATCATTTGCGGAATCCAAGTGGCCGGTCCTGGAACCTGTCGCGGGATACGCACGCTGAGGGATCCTTTACCGGACACTTGCGTCCGGATTCAGTGTCCTTCACTGGTTGATAGACGCCGCGGGCGGCTCTTCGCGTGCGAAGAGCCGCCGTACGATCCTCACTACTAGCAGGGTGAATGTGAGCTCCACGGCAGCGAACTCAATGTCGAATTCGCCTCGCGGCCACGTGATCACGCTGTGAACGAAAGACTGATCCTGGATCTTCAGTTCGTCGCCGAGCACTTCGAACGCGGTGCCGGCCTCGCCGAAACCCGCCCTAACAACAGAGAGGCTGGCCAAGTAGCTGGCCTAAATCCACTCATAACCCAATTTGGCTGTCGCCGATCAATGCCCGGAGCTCGACGACGTCACGATCGACCTGGCCGAGCGAGTCGATAACACCGTCATGGACGTTGGCGTCGATGAGCTTCTGGGCTCCGGCGTGGAGCACGGGCCGGATCGACTGGCGGGCCCCCAACCGGCAGTCCCGGTGTCAGTGGGAGAAGTTTGCTGAGATCTCGGCGAGGGTGCGCCCTTTCGTCTCAGGCGCGAGCCATTGTGAGAGGGCTGCGCCGAGTAATGCGACGGCGGCGGCCACGACCATGCTTGGGCCCAGGCCGATGTTGCTGATCGCCCAGGGCAGGGCGAAGGTGCCGAGTGCGGCTCCGATGCGGCTGAAGGCGGCGGCGAAGCCCATGCCGATGCCGCGCAGGTGGCCGGGGAATACCTCGGCCGGATAGACCTGGGTCATCGTGGTGTAGCCGGCATTGAAGAAGGAGAAGGCGAGAAAAAGGGCGAGCACGAGGATCGCTGGTGCGTTCGTCCAGCCTCCGATGATCAGCAGGATGCCTGCGCAGAGCCACTGCCCGGGCACGGTGAGAATTCGACGGCCGAGCCTGTCAATCAGAAGCACGGTGGTGACAACGCCCGCGGCCGCAAGTGCGGACAGGCCGACTCCACCGGTCCAGCCGCCGAAGCCGAATTGGTTGAGCACGTCGTCGGCGAAGGTCGCGATCGCGAAGTACGGAGTGACCGCACAGAACCAAAAACCTGAGGTGAAGAGGGTGGTGCGCCAGTACTGCCTCGAGAACAGCATCCCGAAGGAAGCGCCCTTGAGTTTGGTCCTGCTCTGCGCGGCTTGGGCCTCCTGGATCATCCTCAGATCGATCTCTTCGGTGATGCTGTCGTGCATCTGGGGCGATTCGACGTATCTGCGTGCAATCGCGAGTGCTTCCTCACGCCGTCCCTTCGTAATGAGCCAGCTCGGCGATTCGGGGAGGCCCATGCGGGCGAGGAACAGGACGAATGCGAGTATCGTGCTCGTGCCGATTACGAGGCGCCATGGGGTGCCGGCGTCGTGCAGGAGCGTGCCGATGATGAATGCCATCATGAAACCGACGTACCAGGCGATCAGAGTCAGCCCGAGCAATCGCCCGCGGAGCTTTGGAGGGGAGAACTCTGATAGCAATGGCCCACCGATTGAGTACTCGCCGCCGATCGCGACACCCATGAAGAACCGGATGATGGCCAGCTGGATCACGGCCCCTTCTCCGGAGGTTACGAAGAACTGGGCCGCTGAGGCGACCAGGAACAGGCCCATGTCCACGAGGAACATGGGCTTGCGTCCGAACTTGTCAGTAGCCCAGCCGGCCAGCGGGGAGCCGACGAAGATACCAACCAGCGGGCCTGCAGCAATCATGCCCAGAGATAGTGCGTCGAGCTGGAGATCTGAGCGCATGAGTCCGCTGACGGGGCCGATGATTCCGAGGATGTAACCATCGAGGAACATCCCGCCGATGAAGACAGAGACAAGCCGCACCATGAAGCGGCGTTTGAACTTGGAGCTGGTCTCTCTTGATTTGGAGGTGTCGACGGAGGCCGTCGTCCCGGTCGGATTGATCATTGAGATTTGTTCCCTTCTGACTTCAGCGCAAACCGCTGACGCCGTTTCCTAGACGCACGGACAGCCGCAGCCCTTAGTGACCGGTGGACGATGCCGACCGGCTTGACGCCAGCCGATATGGCGGCGCAGGACTCGCGAGATGATTTCGGCGTCGTCATGTATCACTGTTGCCAAATGTGACATATGACTCATATATCAGAAAACTCTAAGGGTGCGATCCTCGCCCGGTCAAGAGTTTGATGTGTTAATTGGTTGTATCCGTCGGCTCACCTTAATTGGTTGTATCCGTCGACTCACGGGGGTCTGTCTGAACCGGCGCAGGTTCCGTGCCGCAGTCATAGGAGTTGCGGGGGGGGGGGGGGCGTAGTGGACCGCCTCGAATTCGGTCGGCGTGGCCATTTGCGATGGCTGCCGTGGAGCCTGCAGATCTTTAGGCCCCACAAGCATGAACCAAACGTCCCTGACCACGACTCGTAGTGCCCGGTGCAGGATCCTCTACCGCGCTGCGGTCACCCAACGCCGTTAGGCGAAGGAGTCAACAAAACCGGGGGCAGTCTCCCGACCAACGAATGTCGGTCACGTCTGAGATGCTTGACTGATGGCGCTCAAGAACCCTGTTTACCTCGATCTAGAGACCCTGCTCGCGCAAGCTGAGTACAACGACGTGCAAGTGCCGGTTCAAGCCGACATCGTGGAAAAGACAGTGAAGCAGCGCTCTGGTAAAGCAAATTTCGGCTACGGCGGCCTGGGTGCCGGTGGTTCAGCGGGATCCGAGGTTGAGTTTCAGACGAGCTACACGATGACACCTACCGAAAAGGCGACTGTCAGTAAGGTTATCGACGGATTGATTCGCGCCGACGTGGTGTCCATGGTTCCTGTGTCAAAATCTCTCGTCAAGGACGATCTTTTCGAGCTTGAGGGAACAGCCCGCATTACCGCGGCGAGCCTTGCCGGGAAGCTATTCAACCTTCTGTTCCAGTATCTGAAGGACATTGACCAGGACATCACGAATATTCAGTTCACGGACATTGCCCCAGACATCAAGCAGCTTATGCAGAAAGTTTACCTAGGCAACGAACTCGTTCCCATTCCCCTTCTCATCGAACTGGAGAACACTGGGCTCGAACAGAAGGTCTTCGTCAACCTTCGTCCGAGTTTCTTCATCGAGAGCGCTTCACTTGACCGCATCGAAGGCGAGATGCGCGTGTTAGGCACCATCCGCAATCTCATCGACGGCGGTGATGAAGGGTACCTAAGTTCCGAGGAGTGGCTCCTTCATGGCTGGGAGTACCTAATGAAACGCATGATGATGTTGAACCTCAACGAGCAGGTAGAGGGCCTCACGGCGGCCCTGAAACTTGATATGCCGGAAGATGATGTCCATGCCTGGATTAAGGGCCCCGCAATCGTAATCGACGCTATCGCCATCTACTAGGCGCCCTCTTCCACTGAGGTAACCTTCGGCCTATGCCGGAAAGCAGTGTCCCAGTGAAGGATCCCTGAAACGAGCTATGGCACGTCAGTCCACAACTGCAGCGATAGCCTCAATCTCGACGAGTTGGTCGGGGTAGCCAAGAACCGTGACACCCATCAGCGTGCTCGGCACATCGTGCCCGCCGAATGCCGCCCGGACCACATCCCACGCCGTTACCAGATCAGCGTGGTGGCCGGACGCGACGAGGACGCGGGTGGAAATCACATCGTCAATACCCGCGCCGGCGGCTTCCAGAGCAAGGTGCATGTTCTGGATCGCCTTCTCAGCCTGTGCCGCGTAGTCCCCGACACCAGCCGTCGATCCATCCTCATTCAACGGGCACGCTCCGGCCAAGAAGATGAGCCGCGCATTGCTGGGAGCGGTTGCCGCGTACGCATATTGGGCAACATCGGCAAGTGCGCCCGAACGAATCAGAGTGATCGAGGCCGGCATGGTAGTCGTGTTGGATCTTCTGGTGCCACCGTAACAACGGAGGACGCCAAGCAATCACCACGTCCCGTAAGCCGATCCCGCAACGGTAAACGGACAGCACGCGACCAGTTCAGCGCCCATCGGGCAACCTTGATCTGAGTTCTTCTGCACGGGAAGCGATGGCCTGACGCTGGTCCCGGGTGAATCTTTTGGCCTGCATGTCCAGGACTACACGGCTGCCGACTGCCCCCACGCCCAACAGCTGACCCACCCGACGGATGGCTTCGTCCACGTCCTCTGAATCGTCTATCACCTGGAAGACCTCGTCGCGCCGGTCCATCGCCTGCTCCAGGGCCTCGAGGATCATCAATTCATCCCTGGTCTGCCGCTCGTCCTCATCCATGCCGCGATTCTTGCACGACAGGCAGTCTTTGGGTCATTTCCATCCAGTTTGGGGATCCCCATCCGGGCAGCTCTACGCCAGCTAGCGAAGGAGTAGTTGACACGCTGGGTTGAACCTTCTGCGCTGGTCGAGGTGACCTGCTAGGCAAGCTCCTCGGGAGCAACTGTTGCGACGGGGAGGGGAAGTCCATTCGCCTCGTACAGCGCAAAAACGGTTTCTTGGATGGCGCTGGCTTTGAAGACGATTCCTAGGTCGATCATGTCGTCGAAGGTGGCTATACCGGCGCTCACCATCTGTACGGCTCCGTTGACCCGGCGGGTGTGAACCGCAGCAACGACGCCGAGGAGTGCCATTCGGGAACCGTGGTGGGTTGATCCGTCGCGAGTCGTGAACGTCCCGCGGTCGTAGAGCACAACCGGGCTTCCGCTGGATCCTGGGAAGACCGAAGCATCAATCAGGAAGGCTGGCAGATTGTTGTAGTCGTTGAAGATTGGCGTTGCTGTCTGACCACGTCTTGCGATCGGCAGCATGGAGGACTGGTCGAATAGGCCATTTGGGTATCCAATCATGGTGATTTGCTCGATAGAGTCGAGTGAGTTCGCGGTGTCTTGTGTAACAAGCTGCTCGGGCCTAAACCCTCGATAGAACGGGGCAGCACCCCTATTTTCCATCGACTTCACAACGTCGGCGAAGAACATGGCGCCGATGTCGACACCTGAGTCTGGGTGCCCTACCCAAGTTTGGGCATTGAATCCGGTGACCAACGTGCGTGTACCGCGGCTGGCTGGCTGGCCCGTGTTTTCCGCGGCGGGCATGGTGAAGGCAACTTGCTCTGCCCCGTCGAACACATGTTTGTTTGTGACGAGGACCGGCTTGTGGCCCCCCTGAACGGGGTAGTTGATTATGAAGCCTGTTCCCGTGGATCTAGCTGTAGGGGTAAAAGCTTCAATGAACACCGTTGTGAAGAAGAGCTGATCCGCGATCGTTTCAACTGGGGGTCGCACCATGGGCAAAGCCTATCCCGCCAGCGCAAGCCCGCGGTCATGAGACTCACACGGCTTCCCACCAGGGCTCACAATGCCCTGACCTCGTCGCGGTGGGATGTTTATCGACCATTCATGCGGCCCGTAAGCCGGTCCCTCTCCGGACCTCTCCAATGGTTGTATCCATGTGCCCGGTGAAGGATCCTTCACCGGGCACCCGAACCCACTTGCACGTTCCGTCGCTGTCATCGTCGCATGATCCAGTCCACGGGGTAGCCGAGTTCCTCGAGAGTTAGGAGCAGCGGTTCCGGGGGTGATGCATAGACATAGATCTCAAAGCCTTCCCCGCGGATGTGGATTCGCGTGGAAAATAGTCCCCGTGTTGTGAACACCTCGAATACCTGTTCCCTGCGGAAATGCCATGGCCCGAAAATGAGTCCAAGACCGAACCGAAACCTAAGATGGAGTTCCGCTGAGGTCGCGCTGAGTTCTACGAGCGGTATCGTGGCTCGGATTGTCCGGTACTCGATGCCGACATTACTTCGATAAGGCTCCGTCGGCCTTCGGCTCCCCGGTCGGCTGAGTGAGTTCGCCAAAAATACTGCCTCGTGCTCCTGCGCGCCACTTCCTGCGGAGTGTGGTGACCTCTTGCCGAGAGCCACCAGGATCATCCAGAGAGCCAAGGCGGCAGCGCCGACGAGTGTGACGGCGGCGCTCATCTCGGCCATGGCGGACGCCGGCTCGTGGCGTCTCCACGCGAACCAGAAGACGCCGCCGAGGCCAAGCCAGTAGCTCAGGAACGAAAACCCCAAGAGCGGCATGGCTGGTGCGGCTTCGCTCAATCCCTTGAGGTCGTTGCGCCTGAAGAGACTCAGAATCTTCCCGTAGTCGGGGTCGGGACCGGTCAGGGAGTTCACCGAGAAGATGAGGCCGACAATGACTGAAGCGTGGAGTCCGAAGGCCAGCAGCCCAAGGGGCCCTGATTGGGCCGTGCCGGACAGGACCGCCGCGGTGCTGCTGGATACGGCGTCTGCGATAAACACGCCCAGGATGATTAGGTTGGCCACGGCGCAGATGCCGACCGCAACCCGTCCGATCACCGGAGTTGCCCCGACGTCTGACTCTGAGTCCCCCATGGCTGAAAGTGTAGGCCTCCGCGCCGGTATTGGTTCGGTACTGCCAATTGAAGGATAGATTGCTGCCGGTGACCCTGACGGGACAACGTCCGTTAGCCGGTTGATCATCGCACTGTTGGTGCCCGTTAGCCGAAGGTCCAACGGGACGGACTCGCCAGGGCGTGGGGGTTGTCCCGCACGAGGATACCCACGGACGCCGCACCCCTAGGGCGACATCAATGCGGACCATGTCTCCAGCATGTGCCCATGAATCCCCCGAGTGGCTTACGGTGGGTGACATGTTTAGCCCAGGTCAGAGAGCAGCCGTGCGCTCCGCCTTTAACCTTGCGGGCTATCGTGGTCCGCTACGGACATTGACGGTCGAGTCCGAGGACGAGCGTTGGTTCATTCTCAGCGATGAAGACTTAGAGCGTCTCCACTCTCCCGGAGATCTGGATCAGGTCCTAACTCAGTTGCTTGGCCGGAAGGTGGGTGTCCTCCCACTCACGGACGACTCGCCCACGGTGCCTTTCGAATAGAGCCGCGAAAGTTGGGGTCCCGGTGAGGATCCTTCACCGTGCATAGGACTTCGAGCATCGACGACCGCAGGAAGCCGCGGTGCGGCGAGTTCAGAATGGCGGTTTCCAGAGCCCGGTTTGGCGGTGTTGAACTTGCGATCGGCTGAACTCTTACCGGCCGGCTTCTGCCAGCCTCAGTACAGGATCCTCGAAGAGGTCACTCCGGTGGGCCTCCAGGCTCTAATGTGCGGGCAAGGAACCTGCCAGCCCGCTGGAAGTCCCGGACAACGAACATCGTCCCAAGCACCAAGACAACCACGCTAGTCGCCATGAGCCATTGGATGAACCCGGCTCCGAATAGGACCTGGGGAATGAATACAAGCGGGAGCATTGACATCCAGATGAGCTGTGTGGCGAGATTCTTTCGCGGTTGCACGGCGGCGGCCCGCGAGACGACAAGATGGTCCGGGTCAACGGGTGTCTTCCCGAGAACCTGGCGCCGGATGTCCTTGCGCTCTTCGTCCTCCAGCGAGAGCAGCACGTCGATCCTGCCCACCTCCGCTGCAGGCGCGATCTTCTTCGCGTTGTAAATGAGTCCACCGATGGCGGCACCCAGCACTGCAAGGAAGAATCCGAACAGCAAAAAGGACGCCCAGTCCGCCGTGCCGCCTCCGAAGGCCAGCATCCCGCCGACGGTCCCCGCCGTGACAAGGATGATCACCCCGGCCGGGAAATAGAGCGTGTAATAGGTCTTCAGGGCACCGCCGAGGCCCAGGTCTGCAATGCCTTGCGCTCGTCTTGTGGCAGTGGTCCAACGGTCGTCGGACTTGGGTATGAGATCGTCGATTCCGCTCATCGTCCGCTTCCCACTGAGCACGAGCAGTGGTGCAGGGGCCCTCGGCTGTCCTCTGCCAATGCCACTGAACCTGATGCTCAAATCCTGAACTATCTACACCCAGAAGCCAATAGCACGCTACTTGACGAAAAACATAGGGGCACCTGTTCAGCACCAGGCATCGATTGCCGGCTTGAACGGGTACGGCCGGGCGAGGACCTCTCGGGCGTCTTCCGCGCCGGCGGACAGGGTCCGAAAAGGCCTGAGTTTTCCGCCCGGTCAAGGTTCCCCAAGCGTGATTCCACTACCGCCACTTGGGCTGCGATTTAATCGCCCTTCTCGACTAGCGCCGCTTGCGGAGGACTGGCCGGTAACCCCTGTCAAAAACGTTGGTTGTTAACCCTCGCTGTTAGCTAGGTGGTCGCCACTCAATCGGACTTCGGAGGGGCCTCCTATACTGAGCGCAAGTGCTGGACACGACCAAGGCAAGGCGTCGATGAACCGAAGCGAAGATGGGGAGGCGACTCGGCGTTGGGCTGAGGCGGAACGCTTGGCAGCAGGCTTGCCATCGGAGACCGAGCGTTCACGGAGTCGCCGGGCCTGGGCGGTCATCGTCTTAATCGTGTTGATCGTTGTGGCGCTCAGTGGCGCTGCCGCGTTCCTTCTGCCGCAGGACCTATTAGGTGATGCCGTCGCAGTGCCCGACTGGCTGAAAATAACGGGCTACATAATCGAGGCTGTCGGGATACTCCTAGGCATAACCATCTGGGTTCACGCCACCCGAACCGGACAACAGCCCACCACCCGGGGCCTGGTTCTGGCTCCCCTGTCGCTCACGCAACGGCGGCGCATCGCCAACCAGATCAAAGGTCGTGAGCCGGCCGTTTCCGACGAGATGCCCGTGGTGCTCGCCGTCGCCCGGCAAAGTCTGGTCAGCCAACGATTCTCTCTGCGCATTCTGCCGGCCTACTTTCTGTGCACTTTGGGTTACCTGTTGTGGACTGATTGGGGCCTCGCAAAGTTTCTCTTCGTCGTGGTGCTGATCATGTTTGTCGTGGCTGTTCCCATCGCGCTTAGAAGCTTGCGGCGGACGAAAGACTTCCTCAAGAACGCAGGCCCCGACGCGTCAAAGGCACAGTGAATCTGTCTTTCCGCGACCAGAGCACGGTAAAAGCAGGTGGCCAGAAAGTGATCGCATGAGGGGTCAGTCTCTACCAGCACCTTCACCGGTTTCCGCCGTCCTCGATATCGGGGATGGGGTTCCGGGGTCTTGCCAGTAGGGCCTGTTAACCGGCTTCTTCCGCAGTGTCGGCCGGGCAGTGAGGACCCCACACCGTCCTTTCAGTTGATGAGGAGGCGTCCGGTGCGGGATCCCTCTGCGAACGCGGACACAGTTGGCTTCGAGGACGATCCTAATCGGCGGTGCGTTTGATAGGCCCTAGAAGCTCGATCGAGTCCACTGCTCTCCCACCGCGGATCGCTCCGCTTCTTCGTTCGGACCTAGGTCGAGGACCTCAGAGACTGACGGGTCGCTGTCGATTACATGGCCGATGCCAACGACTCGGTATACGCTCGCATCATCTGGATGCTCATCACCGCAGAGCGCGCACCAATCCCCGTCTGGCCGAGCGACAAAGAGCACGGGCCTAATTCCGTCGAAGACATCAATGCACACGTAGCACCTCGTCTCATAGGGCGGACCCTGCTGTAGCGGTGGGTGCGTCACAGATATGCGCCCCTCGTCGGGGGTACTGGAATGCGCCCTACCGACAATCCGTTTCCCCGGCTTCATGCCGCAACTATCGCACGCGTCAATCTTCCGGCGGCTCAACGAAGTCGCGACGCGCGGGGCCAAAAATGCACACTATTTCGCGCACGGGCTTCCCCTTCCTTCCTTTCCCCAGGGCGTCCGTAAGCCCGTCGATTGCCGTGCCGCTGTAACCCGCCGGCCCGGCCCGCGGAATTGCTGATCACGGCCATGTACGCAAGACCCGCACGATGAAATGCACGATGACGGGGGGGTTACTGCAACCATTTCTCACCGCCCGCCACTCGCCCCGGAACATACTCGGCATCCACGCCCACCCCGCCGACGATCGACGAGTAGTGCCCTTGCAACCACGGCAGCCCGAGCGCATACAGCCCCGGTTGCTCAGTGAGGCTGCGGACGTGTCGCCCCTTGGCTTTTGGAAATTCCAGTTTTGGGCGCATGGAGCTCCGCCAGACGTTCAACGCTGAAGCCGCCGTCCGACGTCGCGATCCGCGTGATGTCCATGCCCGTCCGGACCGGGGCATCGATCCTCTGGGCATAGTAGCGGAAGTAGTGAATGACCAATCAGGCAACTGCCGCAACTTTTGGCATTCAGAACTGCTACAGAAGTAGCAGCCAATAATCGTAAAGTTCATTTTCAACTGCACCTTCGTCGCAGCCGATCTCATATGCAGGGAGGAAGCCAGAGAACTGGCCAGTTGAGAGACTGCGCCTACAGAAAATACTGGGGTTTCTGCTGAAGGACCGGAGGAGCATATTGCTGAACGCCCGACGGCCCAGTCCCGGCGATCAGCGCCGCGCCCCCAGGGACTCGGAGTCGCGCATCCGTTGGTTCCTACAGCAGACCATCGGGAAGCCTGCGGGATCGCTGGCCGGCCTAATCCCTCCGGTGTATCGCGCTTATCCTCGGGTGCTGAATCCCGCTACGTCGCCAGATGGGGGAGACGTCTGCGCTGGTCACAGCTTGCTGCTGATCTCGACGCCTGACTAGTCCTGGCTGTTTCTTGGCGGGAAGCGGGGACCATTTCGGCCCAGGTTATTACCTGTGCAAAGCCTGTTCGAGTCCTGTGCAAATACTGCGCCAAGTGAAGCAGGTATCGACGCATGCTTAAACACGCGCGGATAAAGCGCAGACGTACTTCTGGGGGGGGAATACGACACATGGGCAGACCATAGCGCGCCTCTCTCAGCGCCGATCCTCATCGAATCACGGACGTAACCCGTCCAGCGGATGACAAAACCTCGCACCCACCATTCCCACGTGGAAGCCCGCTTCAAGGGCGTCCCTTTGAAAGGAACCTCAATGAGTTCAGCTGACCCCTTCGGCGCGCCGCAGCAGCCGCAGCCGCAGCCGCAGCCGCCCTACGGGCAGACCCCCGCAGGAACCCAGCCCTATCCTGGCGCGCCGGCACCCTATCTGGGGGGCCCGGCCCTTGGCGGATACGGCATCAGTAGCAAGTCCTTCCTCGTTACTTGGCTCCTCTCCCTGCTCCTCGGCGTTTTCGGCGTGGATCGGTTCTACCTCGGCAAAGTCGGTACCGGCATCCTGAAGCTGTTCACCTTCGGCGGCCTCGGCATCTGGGCTCTCGTCGACCTGATCCTCCTGTTGGCGAACAAGACCCGCGACAAACAGGGTCGTCCGTTGGACGGTTATGACAAGCACAAGAAGGTGGCGCTGATCGTCACCGCCGCCTTCATCCTCCTGAGCATCATCCTGAACAGCACCCGAGCGGGCGCCGTCCAAACGTCTGCCTCGACCACCCCCGCACCGAACATATCTGCCGCCACCCCCTCGGCGGCTACAGCGTCTGAGGTCGCTGCGTCTGCCAAGGCTTCGGCTGAGGCTTCAGCTAAGGCCTCGGCTGACGCTGCCGCCAAAGCGAAGGCTGATGCCGACGCTGCCGCAAAGGCGAAGGCCGATGCTGACGCTGCCGCAAAGGCGAAGGCCGATGCTGACGCTGCCGCCAAAGCGAAGGCTGATGCCGACGCTGCCGCCAAAGCGAAGGCCGACGCTGACGCCGCCGCCAGGGCTCAGGCCGAGGCGGCCGCCAAAGCGGCAGCCGGGACAGTCAGTCAGCAGAACGCTCTCCGGAAAGCTGCTGATTACCTTTCTTTCAGTGCCTTCTCGCGCACCGGACTGATCGGCCAGCTGGAGTTCGAGAAGTATTCCACGGAGGATGCAACGTGGGCCGTGGATCGCGTGAAAGTCGACTGGAACCAGCAGGCAGCTAAGAAAGCCAAGGACTACCTAGGATTTACTTCCTTCTCCCATTCCGGGCTGGTCGACCAGCTGATCTTCGAGGGCTACACGCCGGAGCAGGCAGAGTACGGAGTGAGCCAGGCGGGTCTCTGACGGTCGAGCTCACCGCCCTGCCACGCACCCCGCGACATACTCCGCATCCACGCCCACCCCGCCGACTATCGACGAGTAGTGCCCTGTCAACCACGGCAGCCCCACCACATATAGGCCCGGACATTCGGTGACGCCGCGGACATGTCGTGGGTAGTTCCATGCGTCCAGGACAGGAATGTCCACGAAGCTGAGGGCGAGCTGGTAACCGGTGGCCCAGAGCACCGAGGTGATGTTCTCGGCCGCCAGGTTGACCCGCGCCGGCGAGGCGACAGGAAGCCAATCGTCCACCGGCGCCGGCAAAGCCGCAGGTGCATCGATGCCCGCGGCGGCGATGTAGGCGTCGAGGGCCCTGCCCATGCGCTGGCCGAACCCGGCCTCGACTGTTGCCAAGCGTTCGGGGAGGTCGTCCGTGAAGGTGAGCTCGCCGTCGTCGGCTCCTTCCAGGTGCCCGTGAAGCCGGACCCCCTGGCGGCCGAGTTCGCGGAGGTGGATATTGTGGCCGCCGTCGGTGCCGGAGAGCAAGGGGTTGCAGGCGAATCGGGCCGCGGGGGAGGGCAACTGCCCGACCGTCAGGGCGGTGATCCCGTACTCGGGCCCGTGGATTCCAGCTTGCAGGAGCCAATAGAGGATGTCGTGCCCGCGATACCGGCGCGGCGCCTCCGGACACGTCGACACCGCCAAATGCACCTCGCGCCCGGCTGTGAGCAGGTCCTCCGCGATCTGCCCACCGGACTGCCCGGTCCCGACGATCAGCACGGCGCCGTCGGGCAGCTGCTCCGGATTGCGATAGTCGTGCGTGTGAAGCTGCAGGATGCTCTTTGGGAGTCCGGCCGCTAGTGCCGGGATCTTCGGAATTTGATACGCGCCGGTCGCCAGCACCACATTGCGTGCCCGCCAGCCGCCGTCGGACGTTTCAACGCTGAAGCCGCCATCCGACGTCGAGATCCACGTGACGTCCGTGCCGGTCCGGACCGGGGCGTCGATCCTCCGCGCGTAGTCGCGGAAATAGTCCACGGCGTCGTCACGCGCCATGAACGCCTCCGGTTCCGGCCCTGTGTATGGCATGCCCGGCAGGTCGAGCGAGAAGTTCGGCGTGTTCAGCACGAACGCGTCCCAGCGATCCTGCCACGCGCCACCCAGCGCGGCCCGCCGTTCAAGGATCAAGTGCTCGACGCCGGCCCGGCTGAGAAAGTAGCTCGTGGCCAGTCCCGCTTGGCCTCCACCGACAACGAGCGTATCGATTTCGAAGGGGCGGTTCTGTTGTGCCGCTCTGTTCTGTTGAGCGGCTCTGGGCGGGGCAGTCTCCATGAGCGATCCTTCCGGTCCCTTGGCAGAACTTTACGCCCAGAGATTCGGGTGCGGGAGCCTGAAGCACGGGCATCGAGACGCGAGTGCAAGGTTTTGTCGAAGAATTGCCCAAGATTCGTCAATCGCCCAACCAGCTGGGGCAGCTTATGGAAGCATCGTGCTCGGGGCCTTTCCCGTTGGATGTTGGGGGTAGCGATGTTCGTTCCGAATTCCGATGATCACTTCCGCGAGGATGATCTTCCAGCCCAGATTCGCGCGCTACGGATGCCGCGTTGGGCTGGTGCGGCCCTCGGTGCTGGACTCGTGGTGATCGCCGTGGCAGCGGTCGCTGGCTCGATCCTCGTCAACGAGAGCGACCGGACGATCATCTCGTTTTGGGTCGAAGCGCTCATCCTGGCGGGAGCTGTAATTTCGGCGATTTCGGGTGCCGTCCTGCTCTGGTATGCCGGGGAGTGGGTCACGCTCACACGGGACGAGGCGATCGTGACGAAGGCATTCTTCGTCCAGGTTCGTGTCTCACGCATGCAGCTTGAAGACTTCCACGCCTACCTACACCAGTACGCCACTCGCGGGGGAGTCCAGTACCGCATGGTGCCGACCTTCACCACCAAGGACCTGTACGACCGGCTTCGGGACCTGCCACTTCCATTCCTGTCCTACTGGAACCTGGCCGGAGGCACGGAAGCTCCCTTACCGCCGCGCGCCGCGTATATTGAGGCCTGGACCCGCGCGGGCAGCAGCCCTTACTCGAGAACCATGCCCGCCGGCGTCGTACCCTACACACTCTCGATGCACCGGCAGGCCGTACGCACGGGCCTACGGCGCCGTGCGCTCATGTGGGCGATCCTCCTTCCGGTCGTCTCGATCGGGCTCGGTCTAAGCCTCGGCGTCGGACTCGGACCTGTCGCCAAAGCCCTGGGCCATAGCCGCAGCAGCCTCGACAACCGCAGCGTCGACGCCCAAACGAACCGCACCGGCATCCGCGACCTCGACGACGCGCTCACCCCCGCCGTTACCTCCTTCCAATGGCGTGCGATGGTGTATCCGGCGACCGGCACGAGGGATTTCACCTTCTTCCCGACCATACGGTCCCTGCCGTCGGCGCCGTACACGGTCCGATACTTCATCCGTGACCCCGCGCAGCACGGCACGGATCTCAGTGTCCCGGAGCAGAAGTACGGCCGAATCGTCTCGCAGGGGACAATTTCCGTAAAGAACCCCACGATCGAGTTCACGCTCGACCACGACGACAGCACCTTCACGTTCGAGGTCTACGTCACCGACGACCACGGGCACACCACGCTCGACTCGGATCTCTACGGGAACCTCGCCGCGCTTCCGGCATCGACACCCACTCCTATGCCCACACGCTGAGAAGCCCGGCGATTCAGGCGCGGGAGGTGGACAGCGCTGACAGCCCCGTGGTTGCGTGGAACTTGTCGGCATGGCCGCCAACGGAAGGAACAACAGTGAGCAAGCTAGCACTTATCACGGGCGCCAGCTCCGGAATCGGCTGGGCATTCGCCGAACGCCTGTCCGCCGACGGATACGATCTGGTGATCGTGGGCCGACGGCAGGAACGCTTGGAACAGTTCGCCGATTCGCACCCCAAAACAACGGTCCGGACCGTCGTTGCCGACCTGTCCACGACCGAGGGGATCGACTCGGTCGCTGCAATTTGCGCGACCGAGCCGGTGACAATGCTCGTGAACAATGCCGGCGTCGCGCACTACATGCCCTTCGCCGAGCTTCCCGCCGACAAGGCCACGGAACTCGTCAACGTCAAGGTCCTCGCTCCCACCATGCTCAGCCGCGCAGTCATCGCGGGCATGCAGGAACGTGGCGAGGGCACGATCATCAACGTGTCCGGAATGATCGCCTTCGGCGGCCCCGCCCCGCACACCCAGATGCCCCGCCGCGTCGTCTACGGCGGGAGCCTCGCGTACCTCGTCGCGATGTCCCAGACACTCAGCGCGGAGCTGGAGGGCACCGGAATCACGGTGCAGGTCGTCTGCCCGGGCGTGGTAGCCACCGAGTTCCACGAACGCCAAGGCATGGACTTGAGCCTGATGCCGCGGATGAGCGCCGCCGACGTCGTCACTGCGAGCCTGCGCGGGCTGGAACTGGGCGAAACCGTCTGCGCCCCGGGCGTAGAGGAAAGCGGAGTCCTCGACGCAGTCTTCCAAGCAGACCTCGCCGCTTTCGGAGCGCAGAGCCCGGAACTCGCCACGCGGTACCGCTAATTCGGACCGCAATTCCGACGGACAAACTTGGTGCGATCCTCCGGAAACGGTCCTAGAGTGTTGGCCATGGCTATCGCACGCTTCCCCGTTGTCGTACTCGATTGTCCCGACCCCAAGACCCTGGCCGAGTTCTACAGCGCCCTGCTTGAGTGGAAGATCGAGAGGAACGACGACGACTGGTGGTCCGTCCGCGCCGAGTACGGCGATTCGCTGGCTTTCCAGAAAGTCGACTCTTACAGGGCGCCTCAATGGCCCGGCCAGGACGTCCCGCAGCAGATGCACCTCGACGTCGTGGTCGAGGACCTCGACACGGCTGAGGCGGCTGTGCTCGAGCTCGGCGCGACCAAACACGAACACCAACCGGGAACGACATTCCGAGTGTTCCTCGACCCCGCGGGTCATCCTTTGTGCCTCTGCCTGGACTGATTTGACTGACGGGGAGGGCAGGCGCTGCGGTTTCCGTGTAAAAGTCTGGTCACAGTTGTCGATCTGTGCTTGTGGCGCGCGTCGTATAAGTAAGGGCCCGAATGGAAGGCCCTACTGACAGCGACGAAAGGAACAGGCCAATGTTGGAGAACGAGCCCACCGACGCTCAGTCCGAGGCGACCGACGAGGTCCGCAGCCTCTTCGGCGAGATCTACGCCGCATGGGCAGACAATGATGCGGATGCTTTCGTGGCATCGTATCGGGACGACGCCACGGTGGTTATGCCGCGGGCGTATCACCGCGACAAGCAGGAAATCCGGAGTTCCATGGCCGCCGGCTTCCAAGGTCCGCTCAAAGGTTCCCGGGCGGTCGATGAACCTCTGAGTATCCGGGTTATCGGTGGCCACACGGCGATCGTAGTCAGCAGGGCCGGCATTCTCATGGCGGGAGAGGCCCAACTCCCCGTCGACCGCGAAGTCATTGCCACGTGGGATTGGTTCGAGAGGATGGGCGCTGGCTCGTCGCCTCGTATGCCAATGCGCCGGCCCACTGAAAATCGTGTCGAAGAGCCGAACCCGCAAGGTGTTCGGTGTTGATGGAGCGAAAACCCAAATCAAAGTTCAGACGAAGGGACTGCGAAATGTCAAAGTATTTGGTCCTGATCTTCCAGGATGAGGTGGCTACAAAAGAAGTCGCGGGCGAGACGGTCAGCGCCGACTACCAAGCGTTCATGCAGCGCCGTGGGCGGTCTCTGCTCGGCGGGGCCGCACTTGAGCCGGCGGAGACGGCGACGTCCATCCGGCGCGACGGGTCCGGTGGATTCTCGGTGACGGACGGTCCCTTCGCCGAGTCGAAGGAGACGCTTGGCGGCTACTACCTCATCGAGGCCGCCGACCTCGATGAGGCGCTGGAGATCGCCAAGGAGGTTCCCGCCGGCGCCGGAGTCGAGGTTCGGCCCGTGCGAGTGGCAAGCTGATGCCGGCCGCCAGCTCACATGTCGCTGCTGCGGTCGCGGAGGCGCACCGTCGGGAGTGGGCGTTCGTGTTGGCGGCCACCATGCGTATTGCCGGTGATATCGACACAGCGGAAGAAGCCGTACAAGATGCGTACGCCAGCGCATTGTCGACGTGGGGTACGCGTGGCATCCCGGAGAACCCTGGAGCGTGGCTCACCGTGACCGCGCGGCGAAGGGCAATGGACATGCACCGACGGGCCGCGACGGCACAGCGGGCGCTCCCCAAACTTCTCGACCCGGAGGTGCAGTTGCTAGACGACCCCGGCCGCGAGACGGAAGACATCACCGATGACCGGCTGCGGTTGATATTCACGTGCTGCCACCCCGCCCTCGCGCTTGACGCTCAGGTCGCCCTGACGCTGCGCCTTTTGTGCGGGCTGTCCACGGCCGACGTCGCGCGCGCGTTTCTGCTCCCGGAGGCGACGATGGCTGCGCGGATTACTCGGGCGAAAAAGAAGATCGCGGCCGCGCACATCCCGTACCGTGTGCCAGCGGCGTCCGAGCTGCGCGAGCGTGTCGACGGCGTGCTGTCCGTTGTCTACCTGGTGTACACGACCGGGCACACCGCCCCATCAGGAGCGAACCTGATGCGCAGAGATCTCGCCGAACGAGGCCATGAGCTGGCGAGAATGCTGCGCGTCCTGCTGCCCGGCGACCGCGACGTCGCCGGGCTTCTCGCACTCGTGCTGCTCACCGACGCCCGCAGGGGCGCGCGGCTCGATGAGCACCGTGAACTCGTGCTGATGGAGAACCAGGACCGATCAAAATGGGACCGATCGGCCATTGATGAAGGGGTAGCGCTCCTGCGCGAGGCTTTGAACCTACGGCCACCGGGCCGTTTCGCCCTCATGGCGGCGATCGCTGCCGTCCATGACGAGAGCAAGTCGTGGTCCGACACTGACTGGCAGGAGATCCTGGGTCTCTACGACCTGCTCATGGAGACGTGGTCCTCTCCGGTCGTCAAACTTAATCGGGCCATCGCCCTCGGCTTCGCGGTCGGCCACGCGGAAGGTTTGGCCGAGTTGGATGCGCTCGGAGCCGAACCGCGACTCGCCCGATACCCGTATCTTGCCGCTGCACGCGCCGACTTCCTGACCCGGCTGGGCCGTTTCGACGAAGCCCGGGTTGCCTTTGAAGAGGCGCTAATCCTCACCGAGAACGACACCGAACGACGCTTCCTCCGGTCCCGACTGAGTGAACTGATGGAATGAATCCAGCAGGCACCGATCTGTCGGGCGTCCCCGCCGGCGGTGCAATTTGCCGGTCTGAAGGGCCACCGCTTGCGCGGGTCAGGCGCGATCGTGGAGGGTGATTTGGTATCCGTCGGGGTCGGCGAAGGTAAAGGTACGCCCGAATGGGCCGTCGAACGGTTCGACCACGATTTCGGTACCGGTTGCCGCTAATTTGTCATGGATCGTTTGCGTGTCCGTGGCGTGCAACCACAATCCGATGCCGAGGCCGGGCTGTGGCGTGGAGGCAAGGCTGACGCCCGGCGCCAGGTCCCGGACTGCGAACGCGACCGGTTTGGTGTCAAATACCACCGCGTGCGGAGGCCCCGCTGGGGAACGGGTCAGCCCGAGGTGCTGCTGGTAGAAAGCGGCAGATGCTTCGAGGTCGCGTACTTGAATTGAAATGAAGTCGGGTCCGGTGACCGGCATGAGGAGCTCCTTAGTGTCAGTTAGTTGACACTAAGGATATGTCAGAATATTGACATGAGTCAAGACGTCACAGGAGTCAGCCTCGATACATCGCTCGGATATCTCCTTAAGGAGGCGGCCAGTGCGCTTCGCACGGCAATGGAGAGTGTGTTGCGGCCGCTCGGCATGAGCATCACCCACTACGCATGCCTGGAGCTCCTTGCCCAGCGGCCGGGGCTATCCAACTCCGAGCTCGCGAGAGGCGCCTTTGTGTCCCGACAGTCGATGAACGTTCTGTTGCAAGCGCTGGAGCGTGAGGGTCTTGTTTCTCGCGCAACCGAGGCTTCGGTCGGCCGGATACTGCCGACTGAACTGACGGCGCATGGCCGCCAGCAGCTCGAAGCCGCCAGTGCTGCAGTCAAGGCTGTGGAGGACACCATGCGCTCGGGCCTCACTGGCGAAGAACAGAAACAGCTTCAGGCCATGTTGAGGACATGCGTCGCTTCCCTGCAAGCGGCCAGCCAATAGAATCGGTCAGGATCGGAGAAGCGGTCGATGGGGCCTCGGCATAAAGTCGAAAGCACAAAGCAACCCACTCACTGGAGGACCTGCCATGACCGCCATCGAATCAGTCACCCTCGAAGTTCCTGACCCCGCGGCCGCCACCGCTTTCTACGACGCCGCCTTCGGATTAGGCCCGCGGGTGCGCGTGCGGGCCTCGGATGCTCCTACTGACGGCTTCCGGGGGTTCACGCTGTCGCTCGTCGTGTCGCAACCGTCCACCGTCAGCAGCCTCATCGATTCCGCTGTGGAAGCCGGCGCCACGACGCTCAAGCCGGTGGCGAAGTCATTGTGGGGCTACGGCGGCGTCGTACAGGCTCCGGATGGCACGATCTGGAAGGTCGCGACGTCGGCGAAGAAGGACAGCGGCCCCGCCACCCGGGAGGTCGACAAGATAGTGCTCCTGGTGGCGGTCGCGGACGTATCGGCGAGCAAACGGTTCTACGCCGACCGGGGCCTTTCCGTGGGGAAGAGCTTCGGCAAGTACGTCGAGTTCGCCATGCCGTCGAGTCCCGTCCAGCTCGGGCTCTACGCGCGCCGCGCCCTCGCCAAGGACGCCGGCGTCTCTCCCGACGGTACCGGATCGCACCGGCTCGCGATCGGCAGCGACGCCGGCCCGTTCACGGACCCGGACGGGTTCGCGTGGGAGCCAGCCTCAGCGTGAGGCGTTAATGCCGGGGCCGTCGCCAGTAGTCCATCGGCCCGGTGGCTTGGATCGCAACCAGCGCGAAGCATCGGAAGCGGGCTTCGATTTCCTAAGTAGGGGCCCTACCGCGATTCCCATCGGAACCAGCGGATTCCGATGAAGGCGAACACCGCGACATAAGCGACGCACGCCAGGAGCGAGCCGGTGTCCTGGCCGCTCCATGCCGACTGGTTCAGAACGTCCGAAAAGAGCGTCATGAGGGCTCCGACTGGAGACCAGTCTGAGATTTCCTTGATCGTGTCGCCGAGGATGCCGGTTCCACCGAGGACGCCGAGAAGCAACAGGGCGATCATGAGCAGCCGGCCGATCGCGCTGATGGCGTTGGTGGACCGGATCAAGCCGACGAGCGCTTGTCCGATGGCCAGGAAGACGGCGGCCCCAAGAATAGCGACGGCGATGACCAAGAGGTACTGGCCAACGTTCAGTGTCAGGCCGTGAACGATTGCACCGACGATTACCACGATGACGGAAGCGATCAGATTGGTGGCCACCTGCACGATGAGGCGGCTGGTCATGATCATCCAGTTCGGTGCCGGCGTGACCCGCAACCTTTGCAGCACGCCGATGTCCCGGTCGTGTGCCAGGGCCAGCGTGAACCCGAGCAAGCACGACGTGAGCAGGCCAAGGGTCAAGGCCAAACCGACGATGAGGGTGGATCCGCCTAGCCGCGATTGCCCTTTGCCGAAGGTTGTGGCCACGAGGATCACGATCGGCAGCAGGGCGCTCAACACAAGTGAGGTCTTGCTGTTGAGCATCACAATGGAGTCCGCGCAAAGCAACGAGCGCATCGCCAGGCCCATCGGCGGGCGGGCGGTATCGACCCTGGCGTTAGTCACGGATCTCACTTCCTGTCAGCCCTATGAAGACGTCTTCCAGGGTGGGAGCGCCGTGGGCTACTGAGAGCACCCGCGGATCCTCCCTGTGCTTGTCGATCAGCTCCGATGGCTCTCCAACCGTGAGAAGCGCCCCATGGTCGATGATCGCCACCCGGTCACACACGGCCTGCGCTTCCTCCATTGAGTGTGTGGTGAGAAGAATGCTGTTGCCTTCACCCCGGAGTTCCTCGATGCGACGCCACAGTCCTCGGCGCGCCTGCGGGTCCAGCCCGGCGGTTGGCTCGTCGAGGAGCAGAAGAAGGGGGTTGTGGATGGTGGCAATGAACAGTGCGAGCCGTTGCTGCTGCCCGCCCGATAACTGTTTGAACCTCTTGCCCAGCTCTTGTTCGAGTCCGATGGCCCGCATGCTCGTACCGATCTGCTCACGCGAGAGTTTCACTCCGTAAAGCCCGCCGTAGAGCCTTGCGATCTGCTGAATGGTCAGTTCGGCCTGGAAACTGGAGGACTGCAGTTGCACCCCGAGGCGGGCTTTCGCGTCCAGAGGCTCTTCTTGAACGTCGATTCCGTCCACCAGCAGCCGCCCGGATTTCGGCTTGACCAAACCCTCGATGGCACTGAGTGTGCTCGTCTTCCCTGCGCCGTTCGGACCCAGCAGGCCGAAGATCTCACCGCGATGAATCTGAAAACTGACGCCGTCGACGACGGTCCGCGCACCATAGGCGACCCGCAAGTTGCTGACGTCCAAAACCGGCGGTTGTGTCGGCATATTCACTTCACTCATCGAGCCGTATCCCTCTCAGGCTGGCCGAGCCGCCCATGGCAGGGCGACGTTGCGATGAGTCTATATGCGGGAACCTGAGGTTTTCATGGGAGCCGAGGAGTGTCTAATCGGGCCTGTGCTACCTCGCTGATCGGTGTGAAGAAGTTGATCAGGTTTCCGTCCGGATCCCTGACGAGGAGAGAACGGTTACCCCAGGGCATGTCCGTCGGCTTATTGACGAACACTTCGACGACATCCTGAAGAGCCTTATAGGTGGCGTCGACGTCGTCGACGAGGAAATCCAAGATGATGCTGTGATTCGCGCGAGCCTCGGCGGCATTTTCTCCGAGCAACGGCACTGTGGCTGTGCTTGCGAAGGCTAGCGTGCCGAATGGGGTGCGAAGCTCGGCGAACAACGGGTGAAGCCGCACGCCCGTGATTCCGGTGGCTGTTTCGTAGAACGCGACGAGCGCGTCGACGTCGTCGGTGATGATGCGGGTGGCTGTCAACTGCATTGCTGTCTCCTCCTGTTGTGAACGTGAATTCGGCCCACGAACCTGGCCATGGACATGACGGTACCGGGTATACCGGGCGAAAACTGCCCGGTATTTTGGCGATAATGGGTGTCATGGCCGACACAACCGCGCGAGCGTTGCAGTTGCTCGAGCTTCTGCAGTCAGCGCAGCTGCGCACTGTTGCCGAGCTGGCAGAACGCCTCGGCGTTGACGAGCGGACGGTTCGCAGAGATGTGGCGCGACTGCACGATCTGGGACTGCCCGTCGAAACGCTGCGAGGGCGCTACGGCGGTTACCGGCTCGCGCCCGGCCAGCGCGTCCTCCCGCTCATGTTCAGCAATGAGGAAGTGGTCGCGGTCTTTCTTGGGCTTGCCCGTGCGAAGGCGGCGTCACACGAACCCGGGATTGCCGCACAGACTGCCCTGTCCAAGATCAAACGAGCATTGCCGATCGCTGACGCGAAGCGGATCGACACCCTGCTCGGGGTGATGACGCGTACATCCCAGCACAGGGGAGCCGCTCCCGACCCTGCCGTGATGTTGACCCTGGCGGAGGCCGTGAACCTTCGACGCGTCCTCGACGTGCGCTACCTTAGCGGCGACGGCGTCCCGTCGCGGCGGACGATCCACCCCTATGGCCTGGTCGCGCACTCAGACCGGTGGTATCTCGTTGCGTTCGACATAGACAAGCAGGAGGAACGTACGTTCCGGGTAGACCGGATTCGAACGGCTCGGTCGATACCCGGAACCTTCGAGCCGCCGCAGCAACCCGTGGAAGGTCGCCTCCTGGACCTTTTCGCCGATGCGGACTATCGATGGCAGGTCGTGCTGCGAATTCGAGAGACCGAGGACAACATCCGGGCACACCTGCCGCCCAGTGTTGCTCGACTCGAAAGACTGGACCGTGCGGCAGAGCAAGCGAGCGCAGACTCCCTGCCCTGGCATCGGGCAGAGATCCACGCCCAGAACCTCGACTGGCTACCGTCCGTCATTGCGGCGCTCGACTGCGAGGTGGTGATCGATCGCCCCGACGAACTTCGAAACCGGGTGAGGGCTGCAGCGACGAGGATGCTTCACTCGGCCGGTAACGATCAATGATCAACCCGGGCATGTTCGCAGCGGGCGATCCGCGACGAGTCCGCTGAGGGGGCGTGTGTCCTAGACAACCCGATCCGCACGTTCCCAATGCTCCCGCAGCAACGCTCCAAGCCGGTCGGGTTCGATCCGGTGCGGGGGATCGAAGTGGTGGCGGTCCGGGAACACTTCGAGGCGGAAGTCCTGGAACACCGTGGACAAGCGCTCGGCAACCTCGCCATAGTCGTCCGGGTTGCTCAGGCCGCCAAGGACGAAGAACACCGGCCGGTCGAACGCGGCAAGCCGCGCCCTGTCCAGGTCGTAAATCTTGAAGTCCCGCAGAAACGCCCTGATCCCCGCCGGCCGTTTGGCCATCCACGGCGGCGGTCCGCCTTCGGGCGGTGGCGGAAGGACGACGTCGGGCTTCACTCCCAGCCTCATGAACGCGGCCATGAACTGATCAGGCGGCAGCGATTCCAGCGCCTCGTATTCGTTCCAGAGTTGGGTGTGCGCGGGACTCCAGTCCCAGCTTCCCGCCCATGCGGGCTCCAGGAGCGTGAGGCTGAGCAGTCGCTGTGGATGCTTGGCGGCGAACGCCAAAGACGCTGCCCCGCCGCCCGAATAGCCGAGCAGATGGAACGTTTCCCAGCCGCGGGCGTCGGCCTCGCGGAGGACGCCCTCGATTTCGGTGTCCAGGTTCCAGCCCGGTGGCGGCTCATCGCCGTCGTACAGTTCCAGGTCCTTCGCGACGGCGTCGACGTCGGGACCCAGCGCTTGGATCAGCGCCCCATAGGCGGGTTGGGCGGGAAGAACGCTCCCCGGAAGAAGGACCACCCGAATCGGCTCCATGGCGGAACTCTACGCCGCTTGGGGCGCCAAGGGAGGGGGAGGAAGGACTATTTTCCGGGGGCGAGGACGGTGACGCCGGCGTCAAGGGCAGCGGCGAGAAGCGCGCCGTCGTAGGCCACCAGCAGATCAGTTTGGAGCCTGATCGCGGTAGCCAGATGGATCGCGTCTGCACTCCGCAGCCTGCCGGGAAGAGCGGCAGCGTACATCAGATCGGAACGGGCAATGTCTACCAGGTTGATGCCGCTCAGGACGGTGTTGACCGGCTCTGCGCCCAGTCCCCGTCGCCGCGCCGCGCAATGAAGCTCCGTATAGAGCAGCATCGAGGCTACGAGGCGGTGTCCTGTCGCCGCGGACGTCGAAAGATACTCAGCGAGGGCAACAGATTCCGGTTCGTCGACCAGAAGCTTGAGGATCGCCGAGGTGTCCACGTAAGTGATCACCGATCGCCACGCAGGTCTGCCAGCATGTCCGAGGTGCCCATCTCACTCTTGATGCGGGTCACGAGCCTGAAATCCACGGGACTCTCAGCAGCAGGGCGGACGCTGCCTGACTGCAGCAGCCTTTCGAACGGCGAGGCGGAAGGCGGAATGAGTGTGGCCGCAATTTCCCCATTATTTGTCACATCGATGATTTCGCCGTTTTTGACGCGCTCCAGAATCTTGCTGCTGTTGTTGCGAAGTTCGCGGTGCGGGATCGTAGTCATCATTACCTCCGTAGCAATCGTAGCACTTGCCGGGATTCTGGCTTCGACCGGTAGTTGCCGCAGACCGCAGGAGATCCAGTTCGCGGCGCGCGGCAGATGAAGGATTTTGAGAAATAGTAGCCATCCGCCCAAAGCCCTGTATGCTTGTAGCTGTTGTTGTGTTTGGCATTTGGTAGTTCAGGCAGTTCCCGCGGTTCATCAACCGCGACCTTCTGAAGTAACGGTGGAGAACACCCCACACCGGAGGCCCGACAGTCGGGACAACCTCCACCTTCAGTAAGGAAACTGAAAAAATGGCTACAGGTATCGTCAAGTGGTTCAACTCCGAAAAGGGCTTCGGCTTCATCTCCCCGGAGGATGGCAGCCAGGACGTTTTCGCTCACTACTCCGCAATTAACTCGGGCGGCTACCGCTCCCTCGAAGAGAACCAGAAGGTTTCCTTCGACGTCGAGCAGGGCCCCAAGGGTCCCCAGGCAGTAAACATCCAGGCTCTCTAAGCTTCGGATTTCAAAAAGCAGGGCCGGTCATTGACCGGCCCTGCTTTTTTGTGCCCTGTTTTTGGGTTGGGGTGACTAGGAAGCACTTCGCGACGCGAAAATTACCTGGAGATGCGCTAAATCCCTGTCGACACCTGAATACGGGTGTCGACAGGGATTTGGCGTGTCGCCCAGCTTTTGCTGTAGCGCTCGGTCCCGGGCCGGTCATGTCCGTCCCGGGAGCGTCTCCGCTGAGATGACGGATTCCGCTCAATCATTCGAATGGACAAATTCCGGGCCCGCGGAATCACGGGAGGGGCAACTTCGGCGGAGAGAATGATCCAGCAGAATCCGACGGTGTTCATAGATCGAGGAACCAGCTTCACCCGCCAACACTGGGAATCAAGCCCTTCCCATACGCACGTTTTGTCGTATAACCCCTATTTCTCGCAGCCGATGCCGTCGCCGTCGTTGTCGAGACCGTAGATGTCAGTCCCGATCACCTTCACCGGGCCACGCACATAGGCAGGCCCATTGCCTTTTCCTCCCGCGCAGTCGACGTCTGAAGCAATCGGAACGCAAGCCCAGGCATAGTTGGGGTCACAGCCCGACGGCGCTGCGGGTGCCGCTTGCTTTGCGGCCGCCGCCGCTGCGGCTGCTTGCGCCGCTTGTGCTGCGGCAGCATCGGCGTCTGCCTTCGCCTGGGCCGCAGCCTGAGCTGCCGCTGCATCGGACGCAGCCTTGTCAGCAGCGGCCTTGTCAGCAGCCGCCTTGTCGGCCGCAGCCTTGTCTGCCGCCGCCTTCGCCGCCGCTGCGGCGCGAGCGTCCGTCACTCTCTTGGACTCTGAGCGTTCCATCCAGACCAAAGCGCCGGCGTCGGACTTTGTGCAGATGTATTCCTTCGGCGAATAGCTCTCCGTTGCGTTCTCCGTCACGCAGGACACGGACTTCGGCGCGGTGGGTGTCGGGGTTGGGGTGGGTGTCGCCGATGCGGATGCCGACGCAGATTGCGTGACGCCCGCTTGGGAGGTTGTTGGGCCGGCTCCGCCGCATGCGGCAAGGGAGAGCGCTGCGGCTGTTGATGTGACGATGGCAAAGACCTTGAAAATAGCTTTGCGGGATTTCAAGAAGTCGTGCGACGCGTGCTTTATTGCCCCATTGTTTTCAGGCGCGCGAGTATTCATTTATTGCCCCCATGATTCAGTTCTTGATGCAAATGTCAGCAGATCTTAGCATCTGAAATGCGAGAAAAGAAGGAGTTGTCCACATCGCTGAGAGGGCCTCTTGACAGGGTCTTCAGAATCAGGGCGCCTGACTCAGATTAGAAACTGTGTTCGATATCAGAAAAGAAGATTCGAATAAATATCCACATGCGCGAGGTTCGATCTAGAGGCGGCCACGAAACCCCCGTAGCGTCGTAAACAAGAGACCACCACCAGGAGAGCCATGGAGAAACCACTGCCAAACCTCACCTCCTTGGACGCCGGGGGAACACTGAGTTTTCATCGGCGCACACGTAGATGCGGAACAAAACCCCACGTCGGCACACGTAGACGCCTCCCCGCGCACACTGAGTTTCGCCAAAACGACACTTAGACGGCGGTTTCGGACTTTACGGTTTCCCTTGGAACGAGGTTCGTCAGCGCACCCCGGGGGGATTCCGTCGGAGTGCCTGGGAGTCCGCTTGCCAACGCCCCGCTTTGGGCAGGAAACAGTTGAATCGGCTGGACCTCGCGCCACCCAGGGCCCGGAGAGTGCTGGATCAGCGCATCAGAGAAAGTTGGATCGCGAGTGTTCGATCAAGAAGTTCGGCGAACGCTGGACTACGTTGCTCGCGGAATGATGGTTCGAATTGTCGGCGCGCCTGGCAGCGGTCGCACGAGTGTCGCACAAAAAGCTATCGCCGATCTGGAAAATACCGGAGCAACGGTTTATTCCATTTCGGGACTCCGCTCACATCGCGGAATACCATTTGGTGGAATACATAGCCTGAGCCTGGATATTCGAATAGGGCAATTGGGAGTTCTGGGTGTGGCTGACACCCTGGCAAGCCGCCTCTCCAGGCCGGGGGAGCGCGTGATCGTAGTCGACGACCTCGAGTTCGTCGACACGGAGACTGTAGCGGTTCTGGACGCCGTCCGGCGTCGGACAAAACGGCCCATGATCGTCACCATGAGCGAGTCTTCCATCTACTCGATGGCACAGCCTGCGGTGCTCAGCCCCGGCCCGGAAGCCAGGGTTCAGCTGAATCCGCTTCGCTACGAGCAGGTGAACGAGCTCCTGACCGACATTCTGGGAGCTCCGGCGGACACCGACACCACTGCCCGGATCCTGACGAAATCGGCAGGGAACCCGCGGCTTGTGGTTCGTATCGCGGAAACGGCTTCGCTCAGTGGCTTGATTGTCCTCCACCATGGTCAATGGCACATGACGGGCGACACTCTGTGGAATGAGCACCTCCATGGCACGGTCGAATCCCTCCTCGAAGGACTTGAACCCGACGAACTCACGGGCCTTCAAGCCATGGCCATCGCCGGGACGACGCCCCTCGATGTGCTGCAACAGGTAGTCCATTCCGACGTTCTCGACAGGCTCGAACAGCGCGGCCTCGTTTCCGTCATTGAGGATCTCCACAACACGGTCTGCGCTTCGATCACGCCACCCGTCCTGGCCGACTACTTCCGTGGTCAAAGAGTGCTCACAAGCAGGCGGGTCCTGAAGAGTCGAATCGCCCGAGCCCTCAGTGGTTTGCCACAGGAATCCCACGTTGACGTCAACTCGGCCGATTCGCTGCTGAGGGTTCTGGCCGCGCTGCGCCTTGAACGGAGCTCCGACGACGCAGCCACGGCGCGCCATTTTCATGAGCAAATCTCCGTCCTGGAGCGTCAGCGCTACGAGCTGTGGAATGCCGACAGATCGGTATCGAATGCCGTGGCACTTCTGATGGTCTACTGGGGCTCTCCTATCGACGCATCGAGAATTGAGCGTGTCCTTGCCCAGACCTTGACCTCGGAAGGAGAATCCTGCGATCTCCTGTTCCTGGCATTTACCAAAGCGCTTTGGGCGATCCATCAAGGCAAAGGACTGGATTCTGCAGCCGCCGTCCTCAGGAGCTTCGGGGCGGAACGTCCCAAATGGTCCGCCGAAGCCGAAGCGGCGGAGCATTTCCTCGTGGCGTCCTACGACCGAATGCCGGAGAATCTCGACGAAATCTTCGCGCGGCTACACGATCGTCACCCTGAGAGCGGTGTCATATCCAGCATCCGGGGCATTCTGGAACTTTACCGATTCAACCCGTCTGCCGCGCTCAAAGCCATCGCTACTTCAGGCGGATTAAGAGGCATTCCGGGAATCGAACCGTTCATCCGCGGTATGGCTTTGTTCAGCTCGGGGCGGATTGAGGAGTCAATTGTTTTTGCGCTTGACCAGCGCGCAGAAGCTCGCCGCAACCTCGACCAACTCGGGATGATTACCAACACCTATGTGGCCGCCCAGGCCTTGATCTACCGCGGCTATTTCGACGACGCCGAGTACCTCATGGGGAGTGTCTTTGCCATGGGGCGGCCAGGCTTCCTGGTGGCTTCCCTCCACGATGCCATGCTCAGGCTCGCCGGACTGAGGACGGCGACGTCCGCGATCTTGCCTGCAGCGACGCTTGCCACCCAGGCGCGGCGCGAAGCTGAAGAGATCGGCCCGCTCCCCGGGACCGCGAGAGGAGTCTACGAGCTCGTCGCCGCGCGGCCCCTCATCCCGGCTGTATTCGACGGGAAAGCCGCGAAACTCATTCAACGGCAGCTCGAACGTGGCTATGTCCTCGAGGCGATCTATTCCGCCTTGTTCTTCACGTGCCTTCTCCCGGGCCGCAAGGTACTCGAACTCCTTCGGCAGACCTTGAAAGAGTATGCCCCCTCCACTTCACATGATCAGCTTTTGGCAATTGCCGCTGCCGTGGTGGAGGACGACCACCAAATGCTGGGCGCGTTGCTCGAGCATTACGAGCCCGACGCCGATTTCTACCAGGTACGGATGCTGCTCCGCGGTGCTTTCAAGCGGTATGCATTCGTGGACGACACCATCGGTGCGGCCGCGATGGACCGGGCGTACTCCATCTTCGCGACACGATTTCCATCGCCGGATGAGCCTGTCGCGTTTAGTTCCGGAAGCTACTCGCCCCTGACGGTCCGGGAAATTGAGATAGCAGCCCTCGCAGGTCATCGCTCCAACCCTGAGATTGCCGAGCATCTGGGAATCAGTATCAGGACCGTCGAAAGCCACATCTCCAACGCGCTGCGCAAGACGGGAAGCCCGTCCCGCACTGCCCTCTTCGACCTTGTCCGGGATTCGTCTCCGTTCCGCGAGAAACGGCTTTCCGAGTGATCCGGCGTTGTGGGTCTCTGTCTACAACCTTGCTTACTCCTGCTTGAAGACGAAGGAATGGCTAACGGCCAGCTGTTCCGGAACCGTGTGGGAGATAAGGACCACTACTTTGTGCTGTGCCCACTCGCCGAGCTCGCCGATCAGGGCCTCGATGCCTTGAACATCCATGCCGTTGAAAGGTTCATCGATGGCGACTACGGGGGTGTCGGCGACGGTGCACATGAGCAGCCAGAGCTTCCGGATATTGCCCGTGGACAGCATGGAGGCGGGCTGCTCCGCCCAGTCCTCCAATCCGTATCTGGCCAGTCGGGCGAGTCCGGCCTCCGGGCCGAGCTGACGGCTGCGGGCGGCAAGAGCCAGATGATCGTGAACGGTCATGGAGGGGTAGAGCGCCGGCGTCGTACGGCAGACGCTCCGTACGTGGCGCGCATCGGGAGAGCCGGCGTCGATGCCGCAAAGACTTACGCTTCCGGCCCAAGGTTGGAGGAAGCCGCTGATGAGCTCCAGGAGAGTCGACTTCCCGCTGCCATTGCTGCCGGCCACCCGGTAGAGCCCCGGCCCGTTCATGCTGAGACTGAGTCCGTCCAGGACGGGTGAGCCTTGCCGGTAGCCGGCGGTTACAGAATCAATTTCGATCGAAGCCTCAAAAGACGTTGGTGCAGGCATGCGGCGGCTCCCAGGATCAAGAGGATGGAATAGCCCAACAACAGCACGGTGCTGAACTCGGGGCTGACAATAAGGATGAGCGAGCAAGGAGAAATCAGGAGGAGTGTGAAGAGACCGTCCATCACATCATTGGACTTGGTGCCGTCAGTGGTGGTTGGCGGACGGGAGACGGATTCCGCGACGACTCCGGACGCTGCGACGATCAAGCCCGCGAGGACAGCACCAGGAGCCGGAATGTCCAGCGCGAGAAGTGCCCCTAGGAAAACAAATCCACCAGTCGCCGCCCCTGCCATGACGTAGATTCCAACGAGCCGGACGACGATCGCAGTGGCGGAGAAGCCGTTCTCCCACGCGAAACGGTAGTGGTACAGCTTCGCTGTGGGCCCGATCCGATAGAGCGTCGGTTCCGTGACCCCAAGGCCCAGGAGCACGGCAATACCAACCAAGGATTTGTGCAGATCCCCACCGCCGAGAGTCGAGTCGAGGGGGAGGATGCCCCTAGCTCCCAGAAGGATGCCAACGACGGCGATCCAGGCGAGGACGATGGTGGTGATCACCGAGCCCTGTTTGCTGCTCAACAGATCGGTGACAACGAAAAGCCCGAAGCTTTTCACCGCTCGTTGACCGGTCCGCCGTTCGGTGCTGAAGGAAATCCTGCGGTAGCTGAGGCGGCGCCACGCGTGGAGGCTGAGGAGGATCAATATCGCGGATGCAACGACCGCTAGCAAGCACAAGGCAGGAAGGAAGCCAGAGGGGCCCTGGTCGAGGCCGTCCAGCCGGGAGAGCTGAGGCACGAGGAATCCGGTGGCAGCCCCGAGCAACAGCCCGAGGATGAGAGCCAAGAGGCAGTACAGCCAACGGAGGCCTATCCGTCGTGCAGGTGTTGAAGCGAAATGGAGGACGCAGTAGACGCACGCACAGGTGGCGAAAGCCAGGACGGTGACCGAAGCAACCACGACGTTGAGGTAGCTCGACGATTCCTCGAAGAAGACTAAGAGGAATACCGCAGCTGAATACCAAAGGATGCCTGTGCGGCGGAGCGTAGGGAGCAGGCCGTATCTCACCACAACCTGCGGGAGAGGAAGTTCCATCGCACGGAAGAGCTCCAAGTGCGGACTGCCGGACACCGCCAGCCGTCGGCTTGAAACTACCTCGGTGAGCACTGTCGCGCCAGCGGAGTAGAGGATCAAGAGGAATCCCCAATTGAGTACGGTGGCCGTGTCATGGCGGAGCGGGCCGTCGCGGAGAACAGCCATCGTGGACGCGAACACGAGGGTTCCGAGCACGATCATGGCTATCGATCCGAAGATCGCGAGGGCCCTGAAGCCATCCAGCGTGAGCGGCAAACGCATCGCGTTGACGATTTCGAACGCGCGGAAGTCCCGCAGGGTTCGGTAATCGGACCCCCGGACCGACCCGGCAGGGGTCTTGGCGTTCGACATCTGGCCTGTGACGGCGACGGGAGAGACTTTGGTCCCCATCAGCGCCTAGAACTTGCTCCGCGGACTCTTCTTCTGGACCGAGTCCATGAAGGCCACAATGGTGAGGACCGCAAGCCCGAGCGCACAGACGGCGGCGACGGCCGACGTCGTTCCCTGGAACGGGACGACTATTACGGGACTGAGAGCAGCCGCGTTGGCGAAACCGGCGACGGCGAAAACGGCCGCTTTGAGCGGTAGCCATTTCCCGGCCGGGCTGAAGGCCGCAATCAGCGGTACGGACACGCCGAGGACGAGAAGTACGGTGACGGTCGTGTTCTTCAGGGCGAGGGGATCTATGTTCTTGAGGCCTTCCGGGGCAGGAGAAGCCCAAATCAGGCCGAGGGAAATGCAGGAGAATGCGGCGACCATGAGGCCCACAATTCGTAGAAGAAGGCTGTAGAGCTGAGTAGTCATTGATAATTTCTGTCCGTGGGTGGTGGTTGATGGAGGTCAGCCGATGGCGACTATTGTTGACAGACCAATGGCCGAAAGCACAACGAGGATCTTCCTGCCTGTGGAAAACCCCCGCCAATGTCGGTAGAAGATCGCCAGGGCAAGTACGGCCATCGAGGGGAAATAGGCCCAATATCCGGGGACTTCCCGCGGTTGGATGACGCCGAACACCACGCTGAATAGGTTCACGGGGATCGTGGCGAGAATGGCGATCACAAAGAACGCCCCGATATTGACGCGGCCCGCGAGTACCGATTTTCCCGGAATCACCCGTTTGTCCAGGAACGCGGCGAGGGAGAAGTACAAAGCGATGATCACCGCGTAGACAAGGAAGAACAAAACGGTGCCGACGGTCATGGAGAGACTAAGCAGGCGATCGTCGCCGATTTCCGAACGCACGTCCGCCGGGACGTTTGCGTTGAGATACTTTCTGGTCAGGGGAAGCCGGAGGGCTACCAAAGCCATGAGCAGAATGTAGCTCGCGATCCACAGACCGCGGGACGTGGAAACCCATTCCTTGGCTGCAGTTGGCTCGGGCCGCAAACTTCCGACCTTCGCGACGCTGATGACGGTCTCGGACTCCCGGCCGTCTTCCGTGCTGGTCATGAAATCCTCCTCAGGTCTTTAGCTGAATCACGATGGCCTCAATGGCGGCACCGAGGACTATCAGGGCGATGGCAATGAGCAAAGTGCCGAGGGAACGGGCCATGTCGTCGATGAACGACCTCAGGGTTGGAGGCTCGTTCTTCATCAGCAGCCTGCGAGCCAGGCCGGCGGCGGGCTGGAATCCAGCGGTCGCCGCCATCACCAGGCCGAAGAATTCGAACGGGACATACCAAATGACGTCGGCAACCAGGCCGGCACCGCCGACGGAATGCACTCCGAGGGACACCGTCGCCCCGACATACAGCGCCAGGATTCCGGCTCCGATGAGCGTAGTGAGCCCAAGGGTCGCGACTCCGGAATACAGCACCAAGGCCGCGCCGACGTTCCGCCCGAGGATCTGGAGGAAATCTTTGCTGTAGAGGGGGCTCCCACCCATATCCCTCGCGTCCCGAATCCAGGACAAGTCCACGGCCGAGTAGCCGAAGACGGCTATGGCCGCCATGGCCAAGCCCGTGCTTGGGAGCAACCATCCAGGGATGCTCCCAAGCACGCGTGCTGTCTTAGCAAGCATCGAGTTAGGCGACCGCTTGCGCCCGGCCGATGCGGAAGAGGATGCTTCGAGCCGTTGCGATCAGGGCACCCGTGATTCCTGCCCCGAATATTGTGCCGATGACAACGAGAGCCCAGCCTCCGACCTCGATGGCGTGCATGATCTGGGACGCCGCCGCGGCAGAGATGCCAAGGGACCCCGCGATCCATGAAACGGCCAGGCTCGCACCGAAGATCCCAACCACAGCCAGCGCCGCGGCTGCCGCAGCCTGAAGCCCGGTCCTTTTCGTCATTGTTGATTCCACTACAACCCCATTTCTCGAGTAGAACGGCCAACGGGTATCGCTGGCCTTGAATAGTGGTGCCCCTCCAAAAGGAAGGCCATCCACGATTCAGATTCTCTCGGTGAAATTGGCGTCTACGTGTAAAAAACGGAAAAATCCGTGTGCAAAAGGCCGTTTCTCAGTGTGAACAAGCCGGATCTCCGTGTGCCCGGAGGCCCGTCTACGTGTTAACAGGGCGAAAACACTGAGATCCGCTAGTGGCCCTGGGAACGGTGAGGAACTTAGGCGTGGTCGGTCTGGTCGTGGACCGTCAATGTCCCGGCGAGGTCGAGGTCTGCGCCGGTGCCGTGTGCCCCAGCGTGTGCGAGAAGTGCGGCACCGAGTGCGGTGCTCCAGAATGTCTTGGCTTCGACGTCGATGGGTCGCCTGAGGCTCCAACCGCGGCTGTCGATGAGCTGGCTCATGAAGCGCTCCGATTGGCGGAACAGCAGTTGGAGGTGCTGGTCGACTACCGGGGCGAGCTCGGCTTTGGCGATTCCGGTCGCGAGTGCTCCCGCGACCGAAGGGAGCGAGGGCAGGGCGAGGACCGCGCGGGCGATGTTGCGCCGGAAGGTCGCCGCGTCGGGGGCCTGGCGGCCAATCCGCTCGATCCGCCGGGTGTCGTGGAGCAGACCCAGGAACGCGGCGTGCACGAGTAGTGAGTCCTTGGAACCGAAGTAGTAGGTGATCTGGTTGGGGAACACCCCTGCCGCGTCTGCGATCTCCGCGACGCTCAGCTGGGCTCCGTGGCGCTCCTTGCCGAGCCGGGCCGTGGTCTCGATGAGTCGCCTACGGGTCGCGCGTCCGCGCTCAAGCGTCGAGGTCTGCGCCTCGGGTTCGGTTCGCTTCTGAATCACCTCTCGATTGTATGTGATACAAAAGTAGTGTTAGTTGTATGGCATACAAGAGAGGTGGTTGAAGGGCATGGGACGGAATGAGGTTGTCGTGACCGGACTCGGCGCGATCACGCCACTCGGAGGCGACGTCAGATCGACGTGGGAAGCCCTGCTGGCCGGTGAGTCCGGCATTAGGGGCAAGGTTCTACCCGGCCATGAGGACGGCGAACTGGCCGGCACCGTGGCCGGGACGATGGCGATCGACCCGGCCGAGCGCCTTTCCCCGGTGCAAGCCAGGCGTCTGGACCGCTCGCAGCAGGCAGCCCTCGTCGCGGCCGCCGAGGCTTGGGCTGACGCCGGTGCCCCTGAGGTCGACCCGGAGCGACTTGCCGCGGCGATCGGCACCGGAATCGGCGGCGTGCAGACCCTGTTGGGGGAAGACGACGTTCTTGAGCTGTCGGGTGCCCGCCGTGTGTCGCCACGAACCGTCCCGATGCTCATGCCCAACGCCGCCGCCGCGCTGATCAGCATCGCCTACGGTGCGCGCGCCGGGGTATACACACCAGTCTCGGCCTGCTCATCCGGTGCCGAGGCGATCGCGCTAGGGGCCAGGCTCATCCGCGCTGGCGAAGCAGACGTGGTCATTGCTGGCGGAACCGAGGCAGCGATTACCCCGATCACGGTCGCCGGTTTCAAGCAGACCCAGGCGCTGTCGCGTCACACGGCGGAGCCGGCCTCAGCGTCTCGACCGTTCGCCGCGGACCGCAGCGGATTCGTCCTGGCAGAAGGTGCCGCGGTCTTGGTGCTCGAGAGTGCCGAACACGCCGCTGCGCGTGGTGCACGGGTCCACGCAGTGCTCGCCGGAGCCGGCATCGCGGCCGACGCGCACCACATCACCGCCCCCGCTCCCGATGGCAGCGGTCAGATCTCGGCAATGCGGAAGGCTCTCGCGCAAGCTGGACTTTCTCCCGAGCAGATCGGGCACATCAATGCACACGCTACTGGGACGCCGGTGGGAGATGCTGCCGAGTCCCGTGCGATCAGGGAGGTTTTCGGGCACGCGACCGTGACGGCGCCCAAGGCGGCGCTCGGCCACCTCTTCGGGGCTGCGGGGGCGATCGAGGCTCTCATAGCGGTCCTCAGCGTGAAGCACGACGTCGTTCCGCCGACCCGCAACCTCACACCGACCGACGTGGATCCCGACATCAACCTCGACGTCGTCACCCAACGACGCAACCTCCCTCAGCACGCTGTGCTCAGCAACTCTTTCGGCTTCGGCGGGCAGAACGTCTCCCTCGTCGTCACCGCCGTCACGGCCTCATACAGCTAGGTGCGGCGGCCGCGGGCAAGCAACGCTAACGTCGGGTCGAGGGTGCCTTGGCCTGCGAACCGACAATGAACGGCCGTGTGTTGACCGGTTCGACGGGAAGGACAGCTGGCTTGACGTCAGCAATCGGCTCTGAAGGCTCAGACTGAGAGCCGGTTCCGAGCCCGCGAACCGTCCAGCCTTGCGCCTGCCATGCTCCAGCGTCCAGGACGTTCCGCGCGTCCAGCACCATCCGGCGTCGTACGAGAGAGCCTACGGCGGCGGGTGAGAGGGCGCGGTATTCGTCCCATTCGGTGAGCAGCAGCACCAACTCAGCGTCTTCGAGAGCGCGCGTTGTGGACGCTTCGAAGCGGAGCTGGGGGTAGCGCATCCACGCATTGTTGATGGCCTTGGGATCGGTCACGGTAACGTGGGCGCCGGCCGCCGCCAGTTGGAGTGCGACGTCCAGGGCGGGGGAGTCACGGATGTCGTCAGTGTCCGGTTTGAAGGCTGCGCCCAGCACGGTGACGGTGCGGCCGGACAGGAAGCCTTTGCACATTTCACGGGCGACGTCCACGGCGCGGGCTCGCTGGCCCAGGTTGATGGAGTCGACCACGCCCATCCACTCATCAAGGGAAGGCACGGACAGTGCTTCTGCCTGTGCGCGGAACGAGCGGATGTCCTTCGGCAAGCAGCCGCCGCCGAAACCCAGGCCGGCGTGTAGGTACCTGTTGCCGATGCGCGGATCCAGGCCCATCGCCTCACTGAGCTCAGTGACGTCGGCCCCTGAGGCGTCGCAAAGTTCGGCTATCGCGTTGATGAAGCTGAGCTTCGTGGCGAGGTACGCATTGGAGGCGGACTTGATGAGCTCGGCCGTCGCGAAGTTGCAGACCAGCCGCGGGATCCCTGCGGAAATCAGCGGTTCGTAGACGGCGTCGAGCGCTGCCGTGATCGGGGCGCCGGCGGCAGAATCCTTGCCGCCCGGCACGCCGTACACCAAACGGTCCGGCACCAATGAATCCTTCACGGCCGTGCCTTGGCGCAGGAACTCGGGGTTCCAGCCGAGCAGGACATCCGGCCTGCGGGCAAGGATGCCGCGGAGCATGTCCACTGTTCCCACGGGCACGGTGGATTTGCCGACGACGGCGGCGCCCCTCGCCAGGTGCGGGAGGAGGCTCTTCGTGGCCGCGATCACGTAGGAGAGGTCCGCGGTATCCGACGTCTTGGACTGCGGGGTGCCCACGCAGAGGAAGTGCGTCTGGGCGTCGGCGGCATCCGCGAAATCAGTGGAGAACGTGAGCCGCTTCGTGGCGAATCCGTCCCGGAGAAGTTCATCCAGGCCGGGTTCGTGGAAGGGCGCGAAGCCCTTGTTCAGGTGGGCCACCTTCTGGGCGTCGACGTCGATGCCCACCACGGTGTGGCCCATCGATGCGAGCGTGGCGGCGTGCACCGCGCCAAGATAGCCGCAGCCTACAACGGAGATTTTCATGCTGGGAGTCCTTTGCTGGAAGTCACGGAAATGGTGGCGGGCTCAGCCGCCTGAAGCTCTGCCGCCTGAAGTTCGGCTGCCTGAACCGTGTGGCTGGGTGCCGCGGCCGGCTCCACGAGTGCTTCGCCGGCGATCACTGCCTCGTAGTGCTCGACGAGTTGGGCACTCAGCACCGGCCACGTCCGTCCCTGGACGGAAGCGAGTGCCGCCGTTCCGAACGCACGGCGCTTGGCGTCGTCGCCCACCAGGTCCTGCACGTAGCCGCGCAACTGCGCAAGGTCTCCCGGCTCGTAAAGCCAGCCGGTACGCGAGTTTTCCACGAGATCGAGGGGCCCGCCCCGGCCGGTGGCCACGACGGGAACACCGGACGCCATGGCCTCCTGGATCGTCTGGCAAAACGTTTCGAACTCGCCAGGATGAACGAAGAGGTCAAACCCCGCCACGACTTGGGCCAATTCGTCGCCGCCGAGGAACCCGGTGAAGAAGGCGTTGGGCAATGCTGCTTCGAGGGCAGCGCGTTGTGGACCGTCGCCCACAATGACAAGCCTGGTTCCTGGCAGATCCGCAAGCACGGCGAGGTCCTCCACTTGCTTCTCCACCGCGAGGCGGCCGACGTAGCCGATGATGCGCTCGCCGTGGGGTGCCACGGAGGTGCGCCACGCCGTCGAGCGCTTGGCGGGGGAGAACCGCGCGGTATCCACACCGCGCCGCCACATGCCCACCCTTAAGATCCCGCGGCCGCGCAACTGGTTGAGCGCGAACGTGGACGGGACCAGCGTCCGGTTAGCCCGAAGATGGATGTTGTCCACCCGGTTCCATGCCCAGTTCTCCAGCAAGGGGACGCCATACCGGGCCGCGTAACTGGGGACCTCGGTTTGGTAGATGGCAACCGTCGGGATGCCGAGCTGGTGCGCAGCCTGCACAGCCCGCCACCCGAGGACAAAAGGGGATGCGAGGTGGACGACGTCCGGTGCGTAGTCGGCAAGGATTCTCTTGACCCGGCTCACACCGCCCAACGCCACCCGCACGTTTGTGTACCCGGCCAGGGGCACGGAGGGGAGGCGGTGGACAAAAGCACCGTTCACGACGTCCGAGACAGCAGTGTCCGACGTCGACGGCGCAATCACCATCACTTCGTCGCCGCGATCTTGCAGATGCTCCAGCACCCGCAGGATGGAGTGGGTTACCCCGTTCATGAGCGGCAGGAATGATTCGGCAACGATAGCGATCCTCACCCCTCCACGGTGTGCGCGGAGGTTGGCGAAGCGGGGGAATGGGCGTGACGGTAGGGGGAAGGTTTGGTTAACAAATCGATGCTTATTCTCGAGTGGAAGATCCCGAGCGACGGAAAATGCGCCGATCTAAGTAATTACGGAGCTGAAAAACGGGTACAACTTACTCTTATTCGTCACCATGCGCCCGACTTACGGTGACACCATAGTGAACCTCGTGGCCATGACTGGGGCTTGTCCCGGGCACCGGGGTATTTCGGCAAGAGGGCGTTGACTGGGCGGCGCGCCCTCACGCGCTGAACAGCGCAGGGTGTTTTCGCCCCGCGCCTGCCCCTATGTCAGGCCAGGCTGTTGCCAAGAATCGAGCCAGACCCTATGAAACTCTTCAACCGTACTGACCAGGTTGACCGGCACCGGGCGTTCAAAGGGATGATCCCCGGGAAATGGTTTACCTGGTTCTCCACCGTCGTGGTGGTACTCGCCTTTACTGGCGTCACCGCCGGCATCACCGCGCCGGCAGCCCAAGCTGCCAACCCCACCGTGGTAACCCTGACCTTTGACGACGCAAATGCCGATCAACTCACCGCCGCGCAGACCATGCAGAGCCTCGGTTTGGTGGGTACCTTCTTCACTCCGTCCGGATTCATTAACAATCCCAATTACTTGACGACAAGCGACATGCAGGGCCTTGTGGCGAACGGCAATGAGATTGCCGGCCACACCGTCACCCACCCGGATCTGACCACCGTGACGGCGGATGAGGCAACTCGCCAGATTTGCAACGACAGGGTGAACCTCAGCAACCTTGGATTCACGATCACCGACTTCGCGTATCCCTTCGCTGCCGAGAACGCATCGATCGAAACCATTGTGAAGAACTGTGGTTTGAACAGCGCCCGCGGCCTTGGCGACATCAAGACGCGGTTCAGCTGCGCCGGCTGCCCGCTGGCCGAGACCATCCCTCCTGCGAACCCGTACAACACCGCGGCCCCGGATGAAGTGGACAACACCTGGACCCTGGCGGACCTGCAAAAGTCCGTCACCCAGGCGGAGCCGGCAGGCGGGTGGGTCCAGCTCACCTTCCACCACATTTCGGCTACCAGCACGGATCCGCTGAACGTCACGCCAACTCTGTTCAACCAGTTCGCCACGTGGCTCAAGTCCCGTCCTGCAACCACAAGCGTCAAGACAGTGCGCCAAGTCATCGGCGGAACCGTCAAGCCGGTCGTCTCGGGACCGCCGGCCCCGCCAGAAGGTACCGGCAACCTCATCAAGAACCCAAGCCTTGAAACCTTGGTCAGCGGAGCTCCCCAATGCTGGGCCGGTGCCGGTTACGGCACCAACACGGCGACCTTCTCCACCGTCAGGCAGGCACACACGGGGAAAGTCGCTGAACAGCTCGTGGTGAGCGGATATGTCGACGGCGACGCCAAGCTGTTGCCCACCCTTGACCTGGGAGGGTGCTCACCCACAGCCACACCCGGGAACGCCTATTCCATAGGTGCCTGGTATAAATCGACCACAAATACCCAGTTCGAGCTCTATTACCGGACAGGCCTTGGCACGTGGAAGTACTGGACATCAAGTCCCTGGTTCTCAGCGGCCACGACCTTTCAAAAGGCCACGTGGACAACGCCTCCACTGCCTACCGGTGCGAGCGGCATCAGCTTCGGACTCAACCTGTTCAGCAACGGCACCCTGACCACGGATGACTACGAGATGTTCGACGTCGGCACGCCGCCACCGCCTCCGCCGCCACCACCAGCCGGCGGCAACCTGGTACAAAACCCCAGCCTTGAAACGGCCGGTACGGGCCCGTTCCCACAGTGCTGGCAGGCCGGTGGATACGGCACCAACACCGCCACGTTCAGCACGGTGGCTACCGCACACACCGGTACCAAAGCGGAGAAACTCACCATCACGGGTTACTCCAGCGGTGACGCGAAACTGCTTCCGACGCTGGACGCCAGTACCTGCCCACCTGCGGCGGTCGCAGGACACACCTACTCGGTGCGTGTTTGGTACACCTCCACAGCCGTCACACAGTTCGCCTTGTATTACCGTGACGCCTCAAACAACTGGGTGTATTGGACCTCCGGACCGTGGCTGGCCGCCGCCAGCACCTATACCCAGGCAAGCTTCACGACGCCGGCACTTCCTGCCGGGGCCACTGCGATCAGTTTCGGGTTGAGCTTGTTCAGCAACGGATCGGTCACCACGGACGACTATGCGATGTATGACACCGTGGGAGCCCCGCCGCTGGGGTGAGCAATCCATCAGCGACAAAAAGCTGAGGGCGGCTAACTAGCCGCCCTCAGTTGTTTTATCTGGCAGCTTTCAGAACGTCCGGCAGCTCATCAACGAATACAGTTCCGGGCGGTTCGTAGTAGATGACAAGCACCTCATCACCCACGTTGAAAACACTGCTTTTGTCGAAAGGATGCGCGTGGAAGGCGCTTGTGCCACCGTGGAACGGCAGCATCACTTCCCCCACGGTGCCTGGCCCAATACGGCCCGTGACCCTGCCGATTTTGCCCGTCAGGCTCCGATCAACCTCTTTGTGCATCGGTGTCCCTACGCATCAGGGGTTTTGGTGGGCCGCTTGGGCGGTTCCTTGCCGTTCTTGAGCGCTGCTGTGATCGACGGCAGGTAGTTGCCCACCTGGGACAGGATCCCACCCACCATGCTGTTGAGGCCCTCGCCGCCGTTCAGAACCGTCAGGTTACCCACGTGGGCAAAGGGTTCAGCCGCGGCTGCCACGATCGCAGGCATGTTCTCCGCGAGCTGCTGGGAGATAACGGCCTCTTGGTTGGTTCCGAGAGCCTCGGCACGGGCCTTGATGCCGTCCGCTTCCGCCAAGGATTTGGCCTTGATGGCCGAGGCTGCAGCGTCACCCCGCGCCTTGGTGGCTGCCGCTTCGGCTTCACCGGTGATCTTCGTTGCCCCCGCAATGGCGGCCGCCGCCGTGGCGTTGGCCTGCGCTTCGACTTCCACCTTGCGGGCGTTCGCCTGGGCCTCGAGTTCCGTTCGCCGTGCCCGCGCCTCGGACGCGCTGATGTCGGCAGCCTTTTGGGCTTCCGCCTCGGTCCGCTGCGCGTACGCCTTTGCATCGGCAGGCTTTCGGATGGACGTCTGGAGCTTCTGCTCCTCGCGGTCCGCCTCCAGCTTGGCCACCTCGGTTTCCTGGACCACCACTTGCTGGCGCGCCGTGGCATCGGCCAACGGTCCCGCCTGCGCGGCATTGGCCCGGGCGGTTTCGGCGTTGGCTTGTGCCGCTGATTGCTTGATCGCCGAGATGCTCTGGGCATCCGCGATCTGCGCAGCTGCCTCGGCTTCCCGTTCCGCGGCCTCGCGGTTCCGGGTGGCTTCAGCGATGCGGGCTTCCATTTTGACCTGCGCAATGTGCGGTTTGGCCAGGTTTTGGATATAGCCCGTGGGGTCTTGGAGATCCTTGATCTGCAGGGAATCAACCACTAGGCCAAGCTTTTCCATTTCTATGCCGCTGGCGCTGCGGACCAACGACGCAAGTTTGTCGCGCTCACGGATGATTTCTTCCATGGTCATGCTGCCAATGATCGAGCGCAAATGCCCCTCAAAAACGTTGTAGACCTGGCTTTGCATTTTGGGCTGCTGGCCGAGAAACCTCCTCGCGGCATTCGCAATGAAAGGAGCGGCGTCACCGATTTTGTAAATAACCACACCCTCCACGATCACCTGGATACCTTGCGAGGTCACGCAGTTGACCTGGAGTTCTGTTTCATTCAGCGTGAGGGACAAAGTCCTCACGGTTTGGAGCCCGGGAACCACCAAGGCGCCTTTCCCGGTGACGATTTTGAAATCCATTCCGTCCCTGGTGTCCAAGCTTCCCCGAGTCAGGCCGGAAATGATCAATGCCTCGTTTGGTTCAGCCACCTTCCACATCAATTTAATGAGCAGCCGAATGACGGCAACGGCGACAACTACCCCCAATACGGTGACAAGAATCGGGAGATAAGCAACGAGGTCGAACATGACTGTCCTTTCAACGGCAAGCACCCAAGCGGCTCGTGTAGTCAGTCTGCTTCGGTCTGCTCCAGGAGTCCAGCAATTTGTTTACCTACAATTGACACAACGGATGCTCCTAGGCGTGCGTTCCCGCCAGCGACTCGGTTTTCACCTCGGCGGTACCGTCCGCCGGGACGCCGTCGCCATCTTGGCCGTACAGCCAGTCGTTGTACTGGAAGTCGCCATCCTTGCGGCTCTTGAACAGCAGGTTCCGTAAGACGCGTGCGATGCCGGACACGTGCCACGACTCTCCCCAGACACGCGCGGTGCGCTGGACGCGGGCTGTGCGCGCTGCGCGGGCTGAGTTGAAATCGCCGATGGCGCGGTCCCACGCACCGGTGTCCACGCCGTCGTCGTTGAACACGGAACCCACGGTGGAATCCTGGAGGACCGCGGCGTCTTCAAGCGCCTGGCAGGCTCCCTGGGCCAGGTACTGGAGCATGGGGTGCGCGGCGTCGCCCATCAAAACCAGGCGCCCGTCGATCCAGTTCTCGATGGGATCGCGATCGTACATGGGCCAGCGGATGCCGGTCGCAAGGTTCCGCAGTGCCAGCTGTACGGCCGGAACGCAGTCCTTGTAAGCGGCCTCGAGTTCGTCGACGCCGCCGTACTGTTCCTCGCCGCGCTCGAACGAGGGCGACTTGAAAACAGCCACCGTGTTGAGCAGTTCGCCTTTGCGCAGCGGGTATTGCACGAGGTGGCAGTCCGGCCCGAGGTAGACGACGACGTCCTCAAGGTCGGTCGCCGGGGTTTCAGGCGTGATGGGCACCGTTCCGCGATAGGCGACGTACGACGACGACACCGGCCCGTCCTGTGCGACGGCGGCGCGGAGCGTGGACTTGAGGCCGTCGGCGCCGATCACGACGTCGGCCTCGTAAACGTCCCCACTCGAGGTGTGCGCCAGGCCGCGGGCGTTCACGGTCTCGACTCTCTCGACGACGACGTCGTTCACCAGCCGGACGCCGGCATCCTGGCAGGCTTCCAAAAGGATCCGGTGCAAGTCGCTGCGGTGGATCACCACGTACGGAGCGCCGTAGCGCTCTTCGAACTCGCCTCCGAGGGTCTGACGGGTGAGTTCCTCGCCGGTCAGGGCGTCGCGGAACACCAAGTGCTTGGGCCGGACCCCGATCTCGAGCGCCTTCTCGAGGAGGCCCCAACGCTTCAGGACGCGGGAGGCGTTGGGTGCCATCTGCAGTCCCGCCCCAACCTCGCCGAACTCGGGGGCCCGCTCTACCAACGTCACCTCGGCGCCGTTCGCGCGGAGGGCCAGGGCGCCGGCAAGGCCGGCCATTCCTCCGCCGACAACGAGGACTTCAGTGGATGGTTTGCGGTCAGACATTGCTTGCTCCTACAGAGGTGGTGTTTTTGGATTGGATGTTGGCGGTGTTGATCTTCGCGGTCTTGATTTTCGTGCCGATGGCGCCGAGCAGGATGGCCGCGACGGCGGCGGCCCCGGCAAATGCCAGGAAGTTCGAGTTGACGCCCAGCCCGGCCGCGAGCAGCAGCCCGCCGACCTGGGGAGCGGCGACCGCACCAATGCGGCCGACGCCGAGTGCCCAGCCGAGCGCTGTGCCCCGCAAATGCGCCGGGTAATGGCTCGCCACTGCCGCGATGATGAGGCATTGGGTTCCGTGGGTGCCGACCCCGGCCAGCACCAACATGACATAGACAAGCCCCACGGGCGGACCCGCCACCAGTACGGCCAGCGCGACGGCGGCGACGGCGGCTGCCGCGATCGCCGTCGGGATGGGACCGAATCGGGTTCCCGCCCAAGCCGTGGCCACCGAGCCGACGACGGCACCGAGGTTGAGTGCCAGCGCGAAGGTCAGGGCGGACCCGAGGTTGTAGCCGGCCAGTTGCATCAAGTTCGGGAGCCACGTGCCCAGGCCGTACCAGGCGAAGAGCGTCACGAGGGTGGAGATCGCGAACAGGAGACTCATGCCGAGGTACGGTGCACGGAGCAGGGACTTGAAGCCCGCTGCTTGTTTCGCATCTTTTGCGGCCGGAGGTGTTCCCGGAAGCGTCTCCGGGAGGGTTTCCGGGAGGAAGCGCATGCCCAGCGGAACAACCACGAGCAGGGCCACAGCGGCCACCAGGAACATGACCGGCCAGCCGAAAGCGGGAATCAGCGGAATGCCTGCCAAAGCGGCGATCGAGCCGCCGATCGGCACTCCTGACATCATCAGCGTGGCGATGGTAGACCGCCATTTGGCGGGGACCAGCTCCGCGACCAAGGCGTTTGCCGAGGGAACAAGTCCGCCCAAGCCGATGCCCGCCAGCAAGCGCAGGCCCCCGAAGACTGCTGCGTTCGGGGCGAACGCGCACAGGATAGTGAAGAGCGAAAACAGTGCGGCGCAGGCCATGATGGTCCGGCGGCGGCCCCAGCTGTCCGACATCCGGCCGGCGAAGATCGCTCCGATCATCATGCCCAGGAAAGCCATCGAGCCGACCGTTCCGGCTGTTGCCTTGGTGAGGCCCCAGCCGGTGTCGGTGATGAGGGAGCTCTGGACGGTGCCGTAGACGATGAGGTCGTAGCCGTCGAAAACCACCAGCAACCAGCAGACCAGGACAGCGGCGGCGGAACGCTTGGAGAACCGGGCAGAGGCCCCGGGGGAGTGGTGAACGCCGTCTTGGGTCTGCTCCGGCGCTGCAGCGGATGGTGTGTGATTCATCCCACCACTGTGTGGCCGCCGCTCGTTTGCACCAATAGAATTCTGTCGTGCAGAATCTTCCGGCCCGCAAAAAACCCGCCTATTCCATTGAGGCCGTGGACAACGCCCTTCAACTCCTTCAGCTCTTGCGCGACGGCGGCAGCCTGCGCCTCAAGGACGCCGCCGCGGAGTTGGGTGTTGCCCCCTCCACCGCCCACCGGCTGTTGGCCATGCTGGTCTACCGGGGGTTCGCGGTCCAGGACGAGACCCGCCGCTATGTGCCCGGGCCGGCCATGGGGGTTGGCCCAGCAGGACTCAGTTGGAGCCGTTTGCTGCGCACCGTGGCGCAGCCGCACATGGAACTCCTGAGTGGCCGGATCAACGAGACCGTCAACCTCATGGTCCGCGCGGGTACCAAGGTGAGGTTCCTGGCCACCGTGGAGGGGACCAACGCGCTGCGGGTGGGCGACAGGCAGGGAACCGTACTGCCCGCCAACAAGGCCTCGGGCGGCAAAGCGCTGTTGGCCGAACTGGAACCCGCCATGATCGAGCAATTGTTCCGCAGCCACAATGCGGAGATCGGCGGCGACAACATTCCCGACTCCGAATATCCGGCTTTCCTCCGCGAGCTCGAGACAATCCGGAGCAATGGATTCGCCGCGAACTTCGAGGGCACCGAGGAAGGGATCAGCGCCTTGGGGGTGGCCCTCCACAACGGTCAGGGCGTTGCCGTGGGCGCGCTGAGCGTCGCGACTCCGGTGGCAAGGTTCCGCAGGCTCTTCGATGCTGGACTCGTGGGTATCATGCGGGAAACCCAGCGCCAATTGGAGATCGATATCGCAGCCAATCCGGCCGAGTCCCAGCCCTGACCTACCCAAGCCGTGACAGACCCAACTGACTCGCATTAGTTGTCGTTTTGAGGCCCCATAACGACAACTACTGCGAGCTAGTTGAGGCCGCCTGCTGGTCAGTTGGGCCAGCGGATTCTGTCTAGCAGAATATGCTGGAGATCACTCGAGGGCTTCCCTAGGGTCTGGAGTACGCCAAAACTGTCCCGTACCCCCGAGGAGGCCCCTGTGTCCATCAGCGCCGATAGCACAACCCACAAATCAGTTGCCACTGATCATTCCGTTGGCACAGCGCACGCGGTTCCGGAGCCGACCCCCGAAGAAGCTGCCCAGCTGGAGCAGCTGTATCAGGATTTCGAGGCCGGGAACCTGATTCCGCTCTGGACCGAGATCGCGGACCTGATGCCGATGGTTCCTTCCCCGAAGGCTGTGCCGTATGTGTGGCGCTGGAACGATCTGTACCCTTTGGCAGCCCGCGCCGGTGACCTTGTGCCGGTGGGCCGGGGCGGGGAACGCCGGGCCATCGCGCTGGCCAACCCTGGCCTGGCCGGCACGCCGTATGCGACGCCGACGTTGTGGGCGGCGATCCAGTATCTGGGCGCGCACGAAACTGCCCCGGAGCACCGCCACTCGCAGAACGCCTTCCGTTTCGTCGTCGAGGGCGAAGGCGTCTGGACCGTTGTCAACGGGGATCCGGTGGCGATGCGCCGCGGGGACTTCCTGCTGACGCCGGGCTGGAACTTCCACGGCCACCACAACGACACCGATCAGCCGATGGCGTGGATCGACGGACTGGATATCCCCTTCGTGCACTACGCCGACGCCGGATTCTTCGAGTTCGGCACCGAGCGGGTCACGGATGAGGCCACTCCGGACGTTTCGCGATCTGAGCGGCTCTGGGCTCACCCGGGTCTCCGTCCACTGTCCGGGCTGGATGACACCACGAACTCGCCCATCGCGGCTTACCGTTGGGAGCACACCGACGCCGCCCTTCGCGAGCAGCTGCTCCTTGAGGATGAGGGCCACCCGGCCACGGTGTCCCAGGGCCACGCCGCTGTGCGCTACACCAACCCGACCACCGGCGGGGACGTGATGCCCACCATCCGCGCCGAATTCCACCGCCTGCGCGCAGGCGCTTCCACCAAGGCCGTGCGTGAAGTCGGCTCGAGTGTCTGGCAGGTCTTTGAAGGACGCGGCACCGTGGTGCTGAACGGAGAGTCCAAGGTCCTCGAGAAAGGCGACCTCTTCGTGGTCCCGTCCTGGCAGGAATGGTCCATCGCGGCAGAGAGCGAGTTCGATCTCTTCCGCTTCAGCGACGCACCCATTTTCGAACGACTGAATTTCAACCGCACGTACATCGAAGGACGCAACAAATGAGACTCCTCACCCTCCGCACCGCTGCAGGCACGGTGGCCGTACGCCAAGACGGCGACACCCTGACCGAGATCGACGGGTTCTCCGACGTCGGCGCCCTCCTGCAGGAACCCGCCTGGGCGGCCATCGCGGAGGCGGCCAGCGGCGCAACGCACGCGTACGACGGCGCCGACCTCGCCGCCGTCGTGCCCTCACCGGGCAAGATCATCTGCGTCGGGCACAACTACCGCAACCACATCAAGGAGATGGGCCGGGAAATCCCCGAGTACCCCACCTTGTTCGCGAAGTACCAGGAATCGCTGATTGGTCCCAACGACGATCTTGCGTTGCCGCAGGAATCGGACACGGTTGACTGGGAGGCCGAGCTCGCCGTCGTGATCGGCAAGAAGGGGCGGCGCATCAGCGAAGCCGACGCGGCCGATCACATCGCCGGGTACTCGGTGCTGAACGACATCAGCATGCGCGACTATCAATTCCGCACCATCCAGTGGCTGCAAGGCAAGACCTGGGAAAAGTCCACGCCGTTCGGGCCCGCCTTGGTCACGAAGGACGAGTTCAGGGCCGGGCCGCTGATGACTTCCGCCGTCGACGGCGAGATCCAGCAAAGCACCCCCACCGGGGACCTCGTGTTCACCCCCGAATTCCTGGTCTCCTATATCTCCACCCTCATCACGCTGAACCCGGGCGACGTCATCGCGACCGGAACGCCCGGCGGAGTGGGCCACGCCCAGAACCCCAAGCGGTACCTCCAGGAAGGCCAACTCCTGGTCACCACCATCGAGGGGCTGGGCCAGCTAAACAACCGCGTGGTCAAGGAAGCCTGATGGTCGCACGCCACGACCTCACCACCGATCCGGGCCTGCAGGAACAGCTCCTGCAGGCCCGGCGGGGAACCGCGTTCTTCGCCCGCAAGCTCAACGAACTCTCCGATGCCGAGCTCGACGGCGATTCGCTGCTTCCCGGCTGGAGCCGCCGCCACGTTGTAGCACACATCGGCTACAACGCCCGGGCCATCGCCCGCTTGGTGGAGTGGGCCTCGACCGGTGTGGAGACTCCGATGTATCCCTCTGTCTCGGTGCGGGATGAGGAGATCAACTTCGGTGCCACCCTGTCGCCCATTGCGTTGCGGAACCTCTTCGACCACTCCGCCGTGCACTTAAGCGTGGAATGGCGCGACCTTCCCGAGGACGCCTGGCACCACACGGTCCGGACCATCCAGGGCAGGGAAGTCCCGGCGTCGGAAACGGTTTGGATGCGCACTCGCGAAGTCTGGGTGCATGCCGTGGATCTCGACAATGGAGCATCGTTTGGTGACATCCCGGCGTCGGTACTGGAACGGTTGCTACGCGATATCACCGGTTCGTGGGCCACGCGCGGCGCCGACGCCGGGTTGTTGGTCCGGGTCACCGGCACGAACCTCACGTTCGGCGATCCGGACGCCGCCGTCGTGGTGGCCGGGCCTCTTGCCGGCGTCGTGCAATGGGCCACCGGGCGGGGGACCGACGGCGTGACCGCGGGCGCTGGGCCCGTGCCGGCGGCACCCAAGTGGATCTGACGGCGTCGGGCACAAAGAAGGTTGGCACAGCTCCCGGCTTCTTCACCGCAGGAACTGCACCAACCGCTTGTATGACTATTCAGATTTGGCTGTAGATCCTACCCATTGGCGGCTCCTATAATCCCGGGCTAACTCAATCCGGGCTTGTGAATAGGGCTACTTTGCGTCGTCAGCCAGATGCCGTGAAAACATCCAGCCCGCGGCGACCATCAGGATGCCCAAGACCATGAACGTCCAGTTGTCGAGCGTGTTCAGCGACAGGAAGTTGGCCGCCGAATCAACCCCGACACTCAGTCCGTACACACTGAACACGATGTACAAGGCACCGAAGCTCATCAGGATATTGCGTGCGCTATGGCCGCCCGAGCGGGACATCGCCCAGCTGGTTCCGCCGATGAGGAGCTGCACAATGTTGAGCAGCAGCGACACTTGGAACACACCCAGGAGCATTGCGTGCGAATTTGGCCCGAAGAACTGCAATTCCCCGTACCGCATGGTGATGCCCGGAATGAATCCGAGAAGGCCCACCAGCGCCATCAGAATACCTACACCCATGCCGATGTTCTGGATGTCCGTCCGTCCAAAGTGAACACCGTGTGCATGTGGGGTTGCGGTAGTCATTTATGCCCTCCATCCACCTATTGCGAACACTCCAATTTTACGTCTGACTTATGCAAAAAGCGCTGGGAGCGTGGGCGTCCCGGCGGCCCCCGGCCTGCCCCGGTGCGGCCCCGACACGGCCCCGACACGGCCTGCGGCTTGCCCCGGTGCGGCCCCGACGCTCGCTCACCTATGTCGGGTTTCCTGCTCACGCGCGCTCACGTATGTCGGGTTTCCTGCTGATGCTCGCTCACATAAACGACGACGGCGGCGCGGCGGACATGCAGGAGCGTTTGGCTTTCGGGGGTTGTTGGTGAGCGAGGGTTGGCCGGGAGGGGGTTGTTGGTGAGCGAGGGTTGGAGGATTGGCGGGCCGTGCGGGCGCCTGCCGGGGGAGCGGGGCACGCCGTGGCACGATAGGACACGATGAAACTGCGCGCTGATCAGACCGGTAACCGTGGCCTGCCCATGCCTTTGTGGCTGCAGGGTGCCCTTGAGTCGGCGCAGGCCGCCATCATCTCCGCGCTCGTGGTGGTCTTGCCGCTGGTCGGCGTCTGGGCAAGTGACGGATTCCAGAACCACACCATCGATTTCCTGGCACGCCTGGCCGGCCAAACCTGGCTCTTGGTCCACGGTGTGCCGCTGCAGCTTGCCACCGTCAACCTGGGAACCGCGGGTCTACCTGGTTCCGGCATGCTGTCCCTTATCCCGCTCGGACTGACTCTGGTCCCGTTCCTCCTGGCGTGGCGCGCTGGCCGCCGGCTGGCCAGGGCTTCGTACACGGACCAGCTGTGGCAGGCCTTCTTCGGGGCGTTGCTTGTTTATGGGGCGTTCGGCGCGGCTACCGGATTCGTGTGCCGCACGCAGGACGTAGTGATCAACATCTGGTTTGCCGCATTACTTCCGCTTATCCCGTTCGGCCTCGGCATGGTGGTGGGCGCCCGGCGTGAGTCCGGCTCGTGGAGCAGGCTCATTGGCGTCGACGCCGTCGATTGGCTCGCGCGCACAAGCCAACATTCCCGTTGGGCCGGTTCCTACTTTGGCTCCGCCATCAAGGCGGGATTCGTGGCGATCATGGCGGCCATGACACTCTCAGCGACGCTGCTCGCCGTCGACCTCGTCATCCACTGGACGGACATCATCGCCGTCTACGAAGGCCTGAAAGCCGGGGCCCTCGGCGGTGGCGTCCTGACCGTCGCCCAGCTCGGCTACCTGCCCAATCTGGCGGTATTCACCCTGGCCTGGTCCTCCGGCGCAGGGTTCTCCCTCGGTGTCGGCTCACACGCCGGGCCGCTGGGCACCGCCGTCGGGCCCCTGCCTGCGATTCCTGTCTTCGGCGCGCTTCCCACCGGCCAGCTCGAATTCGGAGCCGCGGCCCTCGCCCTTCCGGTGATCGCCGGTCTGCTGGCTGGCTGGTGGTTCCTGCGTGCGGGGGAGAACCATTTCGACGAATGGCTCTCCATCAAGATCAAGGCGCGCTGGTTCACGGCCCCTGTTTCCACGCTGTTCCTTGGCGCGCTCGTCGGTGCGGTGGCAGGGGCATTGGCCGGAGGCCTCGCGTGGCTGGCACGCGGTTCCGCCGGAATCGGACGCCTCACCGAGATCGGACCGGACCCGCGGTGGACGGCAGTCTGGACCGCCGCGGAGGTGGGGATCGGCGTCGTGATCGGTTACTGGGTGGGGCCATGGCTCGAGAGGCGGCAGAAGCTCCGCGAAGCGGACCTCGACGATTCCGTGTACGACGGCGACCACCGCTAAGGTGCCCGCCTCGCCTTGGATTGCGCCCGGCTAGCGCAATCCGGAGGGAATGGAGTTCTGGAAATCCACCTGGCACGAGTTCTGGGCGTGGAGCGTCAGCGCGCCTCGTGCGCAGTCCTGCAAGGTGCGGATCTGCTGGAAGAAGACGACGGCGGTGAGCACCAGCAGGCACATGATGGCCGTGACAACCAGTCCGGAAATGGTGCCAAACAGTACGATGCGCGGCTGCTTGAACCTGATGGCCCGCACGAGGACCACCACTCCGAGCACCCCCGCGATGACGGTGAGGATCGCGCTGAGCCAGACGTAGCTGATGTTCAGGATGTAGACGAAGAGGGCGCCAAGCACCGTCAGCAGGAATGTCCTGAACAGTGTTTGGGTAACGGCAAGCGCTGATTTGGCAGCCTCGCTCTGTGGCTGATGCTGCGGAGTGGGTCCAACGCCGGAATTCATGTTTTCCAGCCTACGCGAGCCAGCCATAAGCTAGTGCAATGCGCATTGTTGTCCTCGTCTCCGGCACCGGTTCCAACCTCCAAGCAGTAATCGACGCCGTGAAGGCGGGCGAGCTGGATGTTGAGATCGCAGCCGTGGGAGCAGATCGGCCGGGTACCTACGGAGTGGAACGCTCCGCCGAAGCCGGACTGGACACCTTCGTGGTGGACTTCAAGGACTACGCGGACCGGGCCGATTGGAACGCCGCGCTTACCAAGGCCGTTGCCTCCTTCGATCCGGACGTAGTGGTTTCCTCCGGGTTCATGCGGATCGTCAGCCCGGAATTCATCGATGCCTTTGGCGGCAAGTATCTCAACACCCACCCCGCACTGCTGCCCGCTTTCCCGGGAGCCCACGGAGTCCGCGATGCCATGGCCTATGGCGTGAAAGTGACTGGATGCACGGTCCACTGGGCCGACGCCGGCGTGGACACCGGACCCATCATCGCCCAGGAGGCCGTCGACATCGCCCCGGACGACACCGAAGACACCCTGCACGAACGCATCAAGGTGGTGGAGCGCAAGCTTCTGGTCCGGACCCTCGCAGAGCTCGCGGCGGGAAAGCACGCCTAAGTCCAGGGCGCCCAACCCAACTGACTCGCATTTGTTGTCGTTATGACGGCTCAAAACGACAACTAATGCGAGCTAGTTGGGCAGGCGAGGGTGGCAGCGGGGACTAGTTGGGGGTGCGGAAAGGGGCAGGCTCAGTCGAGCTCGAGTTGCTTGGTCTCCGGCGCGAACAACGCCATCCACAGCACCGCCACCACGATCAGCCCGCCAGCCAAGGCGAAGGACGTGGCCAAGCCAAACTCGGGCCAGAAATACGAGGCGAACACGAGCGGCCCTATCCCTGCGCCAACCCGTGAGAAAGTGGACGCCCAGCCAAAGCCGGAGCCCCGAAGCTCGGTGGGGTAGAGCTCCGATACGTAGGCATAGAGCACCGGGATGGCCACCTGGATGACGAAGCCGAACGCCAGGAGCCAGAACACCGCCGCGTCGGGAATGTCCACCACCAACGAAACGATCACCAAGGTCAAAGCCGACAGCGGCCCGGTGATGGCCAGGATCCATTTGCGGCCCACGCGCTCCACGAGCACTGCCGCGACCGCCACGCCCAGGAGCCCGACGCCGGCCATCCCGGCTGTCGTCACGAAGGCCTTGTACTCCTCGAATCCGGCGCCGATCAGAATCCGCGGCATCCACGTCAAGCTCAAGTAGTAGACCAGGAGGATGCTGAAAAACAGGGCCCAGGCCGCCGTCGTGATCTTCCAATTGAACTGCCAAAGGCGGCGCAACTGTTGCCATGCGCTGCCGGCCGAGAGGCGCGGCGCGTCTTGCGGGGCGGGCAGGCTGTAAGCGCGCGGCTCGGCTCCGGTGGCCAAGACGAGGCTGTCGATGACCTCGGCGGCTTCTTGGCGGCGTCCCTTGCGGATGAGGAAGAGCGGGGATTCCGGTACGCTCCGCCTGACCCAGAACACCAGCAGGGCAGGCAAGACCATCACGAGCATCGTCAGGCGCCAGTCCGCGAAGACCGCAACAAGTCCGGCCGAAATGAAGCCGCACAGGGCGGCGCCGACGGGCCACCAACCATCCATGGCGGTGAGCACTTTGCCGCGTTGCTTCCGCGGAGTGAATTCACCCACCAGGGCATAGTCCACGGGAATGCAGCCGCCCAGTCCGAAACCGGCCATGAAACGGAAGATGCAGAACCACACGATGTCCGGGGCGAAAGCTCCCAACACAGTAAAGACGGAGAAGATCAGGAGGGTAGCGGTGAATGCCTTCTTACGCCCGATCGTGTCCGCGATGGTGCCCCAAGCGAAGGCGCCCAAGGCCATGCCGATCAGGTTTGCGGTGCCGATCCATCCGGCGTCGGCGGGCTGGAGAGACCAATGCTTGGAAAGCAGCGGAATGAGGATGCCGTTGAGCGTGACGTCCCACGCGTCGAACATGAAGCCGAGGCCGCCAATCAGGAAAATCCTGCCCTGGACCTTCCACCTCCACGGCAGCTCCTGGACAACCTGCTCGCCGCTCGGGACGGTTGTGTAAGTATTCATTTCCCCTCCTGGGGAAACTCTATCCGTGCTTCTGGATCGCCTTTCGCAGGAAGCCGCCAGCCTCATCCAAAGCGCTCTTCGCCTGGCCCGGATCGATGCCAGTCAACACCACCAGGATGGCCGCCTTGACCGAACCGCCCACGGAATCCAGCGCTTGAATCGCCGTCTCCGCGTCCACGCCGGTGGCGTGCTGGATGGTCCGTTGGGACCTTGCGAGGAGTTTGTTGTTGGTGGCGCGCAGATCGACCATCAGGTTTCGGTAGGTCTTCCCGAGCTTGACCATGGCGAGCGTGCTGATCATGTTGAGGACGAGTTTCTGTGCGGTCCCCGCCTTCAGCCGCGTTGAACCGGCAACGAATTCGGGACCGACCACGACGTCGATCGCTACGTCCGCCAGTTTGCTGATGGGCGAATCGTGGTTGCAGGCGAGCGACGCCGTGAAGGCGCCCCGGCTGCGGGCCTCTTCGAGGGCGCCGATCACGTAGGGCGTGCGTCCCGAAGCCGAGATTCCGACGACGGCGTCCGCCTCGGTCACGCTGATGTCGTGCAGGTCCCGGGCTCCGGCCGTGGCGTTGTCCTCGGCGTACTCCACCGGTTTCTGGATGGCCTGGTTGCCGCCCGCGATGATCCCGACGACGAGTCCCGGGGGAGTGCCGAAGGTTGGCGGGCATTCGCTCGCGTCCAATACCCCGAGCCGCCCGGCCGTTCCAGCTCCGACGTAGAGCAGCCGGCCGCCGCGGGCGAGGCGCTCCGCAACGGCATCGACCACTGCGGCGATCTCCCCGCTGGCTTGTGCGACGGCGGCCGGGACGCCGCGATTCTGCTCGTTCATGGCGGCGACGAGCTCGGCCGTGCCCATGGTGTCCAACTCACTGAGCGTGGGCGATGCCGCTTCTGTTTGCAGGCCCGCGAGCTCGGAACGGAGTTCCGCGAGCCCATCAGGGGTACCGGGGGAAGATGGGTCAGGCTGTTCCGTCACGGTGAATGTACCTTTCCTGGAGGAGCCCGCGGCGGTTCGCTGCGAGGGCGGCCCCGTCCATGCCATCGCCGAGTGCCGCAACCACCTCAATCCCAGCCGAAGCGAGGGCGTTGTGCAAGAGCCCGCCGAAGAACTCCGATTTCACGACGCCGCCAAGGAGAGCCACCTGCTTCGTCTCGCCGGAAGCAAGGGCCACGGTGTCCACGAGGAGCCTGCACGCTTCGTCCACTATGCGGCGTGCGACGGCGTCTCCCGCCTCCGCCTCTCCGAGGAGCACGGGGGCGAAACGCGCCATCTCCCGGGCCGGGTTGTCGGATTCGGCGAGCCACGCCGGAAGCTGCGCGGGCGAGCCGAGCAGCGCCGCAGCGGCGCCGAGCAACGACGTGGCCGCTCCGCCGTCGTGCGCTTGCAACGCGGCCTGAAGACCCTGCTGGCCGATCCAGCGTCCGCTCCCGCGATCGCCCAACAGCGGTCCCCAACCGTCGGCGCGGTGGAGGGTCCCGGCGTCGTCGAAGCGGAAGGCAACAGCCCCCGTGCCAACAATCAGCACCGTTCCGGGTGCGCCGTCCAGGGCGCCGAGCTGGGCCGCGGTGGCATCCGAGAGGACCGCGGCCGGGACCTTGAAGCGTTCGGAAAGCAGGACGGCGAGTTCGTGTGAGTTCGCCGCCGAGGCCTCGACCCCGGCGACGGCGGCGCCGATTCCCCGCAACGAACCTTCCGGGAATGCTGCCGGTAGCCCGCGCGGCAGCATGGCCGCGGTATCCGCGAGCAGCTCGAAGGCGAGCCGGGCGCCGTTGTCCATGCCCAGGCCGGGGAAGCCTTGTTGGTCCGCCGAGCCCAACACCTCATCGCCTTGCCTGAGTTCCACCCTGCATCGGCTCTTCCCGACGTCGGCTACCAAAATCACATCCGCGGAATCCATGGCCCAACCATATGTTGCGGGCGTCGCTACGTCTCGAAAAACGAAGACGACCCACAACACGATAAACTCGTCCGTATCCCCAGCAACCGCGGAATCCCGCGATATAAGACGGAGACTTTTGTGAGCTTGACGCAGCTTGACCGTGTTCCCATCCGCCGTGCACTGATCTCGGTTTACGACAAGACGGGGCTGGAGGAGCTCGCAAAGGGCCTGCATGCAGCAGGAGTCGCGATCGTCTCCACCGGTTCCACCGCGAAGAAGATCGCCGCAGCCGGTATTCCGGTCAAGGAAGTCGAAGAAGTCACCGGTTCCCCGGAGATGCTCGATGGCCGGGTCAAGACCCTGCACCCGCGTGTGCACGGCGGCATCCTCGCCGACCGCCGCGTTCCTGCCCACATGGAAACGCTGGCCAAGATGGAGATCGAGCCCTTCGACCTCGTAGTGGTCAACCTCTACCCGTTCGTAGAGACTGTCCGCTCCGGCGCGGCCCAGGACGACGTCGTCGAGCAGATCGACATCGGAGGCCCCGCCATGGTGCGTTCGGCCGCCAAGAACCATGCCGCCGTCGCGATCGTTGTTGACCCGAACTTCTACGGCGCTGTGGTGGAAGCCGCCGCCGCGGGTGGCTTCGACCTGAAGACCCGCCGCCGCTTGGCCGCCAAGGCTTTCGCCCACACCGCAACCTACGACACCGCCGTTGCCACCTGGACCGCCAGCCAGTTCCTCGACGAAGACGGCGACGGCGTCATCGACTGGCCCGCTTACGCCGGCCTCGCCCTTGAGCGCTCCGAGGTCCTGCGCTACGGCGAAAACCCGCACCAGCAGGCCGCCCTTTACGTGGACAAGGCAGCCCCCGCCGGCATCGCCCAGGCTGACCAGCTGCACGGCAAGGCCATGAGCTACAACAACTTCGTCGACGCCGACGCCGCCCTCCGTGCCGCGTTCGACTTCTCCGAGCCCGCCGTCGCCATCATCAAGCACGCCAACCCCTGTGGCGTGGCCGTTGGTTCGGCCGATGCCGCCGACCCCATTGCCGACGCCCACGCCAAGGCCCACGCTTGCGATCCGGTGTCCGCTTTCGGCGGCGTCATCGCGGCCAACAGCATTGTCACAGCCGGTATGGCCAAGACCGTGGCAGGGATCTTCACAGAGGTTGTCATCGCCCCGGGCTTCGAGCCGGAAGCCGTTGAAATCCTGTCCAAGAAGAAGAACATCCGCCTCCTGGCACTGCCCGACGGTTATGGCCGCTACCCGACGGAGATCCGCCAGGTCTCGGGCGGCGTCCTCGTCCAGCAAGCCGACAAGGTGGACGCCGACGGCGACAACCCCGCCAACTGGACCCTCGCCGCCGGCGAAGCCGCCGACGACGCCACGCTGGCCGATCTCGCGTTCGCGTGGACCGCTTGCCGCGCCGCCAAGTCCAACGCGATCCTCCTCGCCAACAACGGGGCGGCAGTGGGCATCGGCATGGGCCAGGTCAACCGCCTGGACTCCTGCAAACTGGCCGTTGAGCGCGCCAACACCTTGGGCGTTCAGGTGGAGTCCGACGTCGATGGCGCCGGCGGTGCCTCAAACACCGATTCCAGCGGTGCGCCCGAGCGTGCCCGCGGTGCCGTGGCCGCTTCCGACGCGTTCTTCCCGTTCGCCGATGGCCTGCAGATCCTGATCGACGCCGGTGTACGCGCTGTCGTCCAGCCTGGCGGTTCAGTGCGCGACGAGGAAGTCATTGCCGCGGCTAACGCCGCCGGCATCACGATGTACTTCACGGGAGCACGGCACTTCTTCCACTAAGTCCGAGCTTCCACTGGCTCCGGGCGCTCCACCAAGTCCGGGCGCTCCACCAAAAAATGGACATGTCCTCCCTTCCCAGGGGACATGTCCATTTTTTGTGGTCAGGACTGGGCATATTGGCAATATGTCCGGCCCTGGGAGCTAGCAGGGGGCATGTCCCTTGCTTCCGCGCTGGGCTTTCACGTGCCGGGCAGGTTACGGGGCCGTGGACGCGGTCTGGTAGGTGCCCTGGATGACCGTGCCCCAGTACGGGCCGTACATCTTGGTGGAGTTGCTGCCGTAGCCGTAGCTGTTCACCGAGTTCTGGTATCCGCTGGCGCTGGTTCCAATGAACCACGGACCACCGGAGGAGCCACCCGTCATGTTGCAGGGGATCCCTTGGGTGTTGTACTGGGGGTTGTAGGGATCGTTGGCGGCCGTGCCGGAACAACTCTTGAGCGACTCGCCGTTAAACGGGGGTGCCGCAGGATAGCCGAACGACTTGTATGCCAGTCCGCGGGCCGCATTGAACTGGACTCCGGAGGCACCCACCACGTCTGAAAGCTTCTGGCCATTGAGGGTGTTCATGACGGCGAATCCGGTGTCGTACTGCATGGCTCCGCTCGAGGACCACTGGCTGGTGGTGTAGAGCGCCTTGGCCGTCCACTTGCCGTAGGGCGCGGCCCCGTTCAGGTAGGCAGGAACGAACGTGAAGTTGCTCGCGAATGCCCCAGGGCCTTCGTTGAGGCAGTGGCCGGCGGTGGACACCGTGCTCTGGTTGGCCGAGGTGACGGAGTTGCCGGAGCAGACATAGTTCACCCCGCCGAGGGTGAAGAACACCTTCCCGATGTGCGAAACGGGAGACTCGCCGGCATTGGCTTTACGGTCCAGGGCGGGGGACGGCGCCGGGGTGCTGCTGGCCTGCTGGCCTTCGATGGCCAGGGTGTGGCCAAGTTCGGGAAAAACCTGCTCGGGAGAAATTGGTACGTCCGAAAGGCCAACCGCAGCCCGTGCCCGGCTAAGTGCCTTGCTCGCCAGAACGTCGCCAGAGACGGCGTTCTTCATCCGCTCAGGAGTCCAATAGTCAGCGGTGTTGCCGTCCGACGCCGAATTGCTGCTGACGGTCGACGCATCGGTGCCGTTGCCCATCGACGGAGCCGCAGTGGCTCCGCCGCCGGAGCCTAGCGCAAGTAAGGCGGCCGCAGTCAGGCTGAACAGGCTTGTGGCCAGGGTTTTGGTTCTCGTCACAGTTGTCCTAGATATCGGGGGAAGGCGGCCGGTTTGTGGTGGCCGCCGATTGACGGAACCGAAACTACCCAAGCCGTGACAAGTATGTAAAGAGTTTTGTGAGATTTGACTTTCGTTTTGACAAGAAGCGAATTCTGCCCTATTTCCGAGTGGCCGAAAGACCTAGGAAGTGGACGCCATATCGTAGGCATCCCGGATGACGGAGCCCCAATAAGGCCCGTAGATCACAGCGGGGCCGCCGGGGTAGCCGTAGCTCGTAATGGAGTTTTGGTAGGAATCCCGGCCGGAGTCGACCATCCAGGGCCCGCCCGATGATCCACCGGTCATATCGCAGGGAATGCCCTGCGCCTTGAACTGTGGATTGATGGGATCCTTGGTGGCGTCACCCGAACAGCTCTTCAGCGATTGTCCGTCGAACGGCGGGGCGGCAGGGTAACCAAAGGCTTGGTAGCTGAGCCCCCGGTCCTGGTTGAACTCTACGCCGGACGCGCCAACGACGTCGGCCAAGTGCTTGCCTTTCACCGTTGCTGTGACAGCGAAGCCGGTGTCATAGCGGATGTCGCCCGCCGTGCGCCACTGGGGTGTGGTGTAGAGGGCTTTAGCAGGCCAGATGCCGTAGGGGGCCGTGCCGTTCAGATAGGCCGGAACGAATATGAAGTTCTGGACAAACGCTCCGGGACCCTCGTTGACGCAGTGGCCCGCGGTCGCCACAGTGCTGTCGTTATCCGACACGACGACGTTGCCGGAGCAGACGTAGGCGAAAGCACCCATGGTGAAGAAGACCTTGCCGACGTGGTCAATGGGGTCTTCGTCTTGATGCAGGCTCCCGCTGCCGCCCTTGGCGCCGGCGATCTTCACGGGCGGGCCGGTTTCGACCGTGCCGCCGGCGACGCCGCCTCGAGTGAGGGCTTTGCTTGCTAGGACATCGCCAGGGATTGCTGCTTGCATCCGTTCGGGAGTCCAGTACCCCGTTGGGTCGGTGTTTGTTGTCGCCATGCTGACGAGCTGCTGCGTCCCAGGCGCTGCGAAGCTCGAAACCGCACTGGAAGGCGTTGCGGCTGCCGCCCCTCCAGCGGCACAGAGGGTCAAAACGGCGGAGGTAAGGAGGCTCAGGAGACCAGTGATGGGGAGTGATTTCTTTGTCATGATTGTCCTGCCAATCGTTTGGCGGCCACGTGTCGTCGGCCACAGTTTGACCCAATGAACCTACTCCGATTTGCCGCCGAGGTACATAAGGTTCGATGGGGTATGACGTTGAACAGCTCGCTTGGGGCCGTCCCAGTACGCGCCAATCCGGCCCCCTCAGGTAAGTTAGAGATGTTGAAATCTGCAGACTTTCAGGGAGATGCCCCGCCAATGGCAAAGATTATCTATACCCACACTGACGAAGCGCCGATGCTGGCGACGTACTCGTTCCTGCCGATTGTGGAAGCTTTCGCCTCGACGGCCGGCGTGGAGGTCGAGACCCGCGACATTTCGCTGGCTGGCCGAATCATCGCAGTCTTCGGTGACTACCTGACTGAAGAGCAGCGGATCAGTGACGCACTGGCCGAACTGGGCGAACTGGCAAAGAAGCCCGAAGCGAACATCATCAAGCTCCCCAACATCAGTGCATCCGTTCCTCAGCTGAAGGCAGCCATTGCCGAACTGCAGGGGCAGGGCTACGCACTTCCGGACTACCCGGACAACCCCTCCTCTGACGAAGAGACGGACATCCGCTCGCGTTACGACAAGATCAAGGGCTCGGCCGTGAACCCGGTCCTGCGTGAAGGCAACTCGGACCGCCGCGCGCCCCTGTCGGTGAAGAACTACGCCCGCCAGAATCCGCACTCCATGGGTGCCTGGAGTGCTGACTCCAAGACCAATGTTGCGCACATGACCGCGAACGACTTCCGTTCCAACGAGAAGTCCGTTGTGATCCCCGCCGATGACACCATCAAGATCCAGATTGTCCGCGGAGACGGCACCGTCAAGGTCCTCAAGCCGGCCTTCCCCGTTCTCGCCGGTGAAGTAGTGGACGGCACCGTGCTGCGCGCCGCCGCCCTGGACGAGTTCCTGGCTGCCCAGGTGGTCCGCGCGAAGGAAGAAGGCGTGCTGTTCTCTGCGCACCTGAAGGCCACCATGATGAAGGTCTCCGACCCCATCATCTTCGGCCACGTCGTCAAGGCGTACTTCTCCGAGCTTTTCGACACCTACGGCAAGCAGATCGCTGCTGCCGGCCTGAGCGCCAACAACGGCCTCGCGTCCATCCTCAACGGCCTCGATGAACTCCCGGAGGACGTCCGCGAAGGCATCAAGGCGGCCATCAAGAAGGGCCTGGAAGACGGCCCGGCGCTGGCCATGGTCGATTCCGACAAGGGCATCACCAACCTGCACGTACCGAGCGACATCATTGTTGACGCTTCGATGCCGGCAATGATCCGCAGCTCCGGCCACATGTGGGGACCGGACGGCAAGGAATCCGATACCCTCGCGGTCATCCCGGACAGCTGCTACGCGGATGTCTACCAAGTGGTCATCGATGACTGCCGTGCCCACGGCGCCTTCGATCCCACCACCATGGGTACGGTTCCGAACGTCGGCCTGATGGCACAAGCGGCTGAAGAATACGGCAGCCACAACAAGACCTTCGAGGTTGAGTACGCGGGAACCATGCAGGTTGTGGATTCCTCCGGCACCGTGCTGATCGAACACCAGGTCTCCCCGGACGACATCTGGCGCGCCTGCCAGACCAAGGACGTGCCGATCCGCGACTGGGTCAAGCTGGCCGTGACCCGTGCGCGCGCTTCCAAGATGCCGGCTGTCTTCTGGCTCGACGAAACCCGCGCCCACGACGCCCAGCTGATCGCCAAGGTCAAGGAATACCTGAAGGACCACGACACCGAGGGCCTGCAGATCGAAATCATGTCCCCGGAGAAGGCCACCGCGTTCACCCTGGAACGGATCCGCAAGGGCGAAGACACCATCTCGGTGACCGGCAACGTGTTGCGTGACTACCTCACCGACCTGTTCCCGATCCTCGAACTTGGCACCAGCGCCAAGATGCTCTCCGTGGTCCCGCTGATCAATGGCGGTGGACTCTTCGAGACCGGTGCCGGCGGCTCGGCTCCGAAGCACGTCCAGCAGCTCCTGCAGGAAAACCACCTCCGCTGGGACAGCCTGGGCGAATTCCTCGCCCTCGCCGTCAGCTTCGAGCACCTCGCCACCACCACCGGCAACGCACGGGCACAGGTCCTCGCTGACACGCTCGACCGCGCCACCGGCACGTTCCTGCTGGACAACAAGTCCCCGAAGCGCCGGGTGGGCGAACTCGACAACCGAGGCAGCCACTACTACCTCGCGAAGTACTGGGCACAGGAACTGGCCCAGCAGACCGACGACGCCGAGCTCGCCGCGGCGTTCTCCGCCGTCGCCGGGGCCTTGACGTCCAATGAGGAAACCATCATTGCCGAGCTGCTCGGAGTCCAGGGTTCGCCTGCCGACATCGGCGGCTACTACCGCCCCGACGCCGCGAAGGCAGAGGCCGTGATGCGTCCGTCCGCAAAGCTCAACGAGGTTGTCGCGACGCTGAACTAAGCGCCCCGCTCCACCCAACTAACTCGCAGTTGTTGTCGTTTTGAGCGCTCAGAACGACAACAACTGCGAGCTAGTTGCATTTAAGCGCGGCGGAAGCGGTGCGGCGCGTCGATTCCGTCGACAAGATCGGCGAGTACGCGGCCGATGGTCGGCGTGAACTTGAATCCGTGCCCGGAGAACCCGGCCCCGACAACGAGCGGTCCAAAACGGTCGAGCACGAAGTCTTCGTTGGCCGTGCTCGTGTAGGTGCAGCTGATGGGCACCGCCGATCCGGCGTCGACCCCAGGCAGCCATTCACGGGCGTAGCGGCGGAGGGCCTCCAGTTGGACCGGCTCGGCTTCGAACGTGCGGGCATCGGGATCGGTGACCGGTCCTACGCCATGCCACCCCGCTTTGACCCCCTCGCCCGGCGTGAGCATGCCATAGACAGGGCTGTACCAATAGTCGTCACGGGGATCGCCGGGGTCCGGCGCGTGGTTGAAGCTCGGCCAGGGCTGAGAATCATCGACGGGCGTGAAATGGGCAGGTTGCTCCTGGGTGACCACCAAACGGGGGAGTGGCACCTGCGCCCCGACAAGCTTGCTGGTCCAGGCGCCCGCCGTGATGACTACCCGGCGCGCGGCGATCTCCAGCGAATCAGTCACGACGACGGCGCGATCGTCACCGAGGATGCGGATGTCGCGAACCGGGGTGGAATAAGTGAAGCGAGCGCCGTGCGCCTCGGCCGATGAGCGGAGCGCCCTGAGAGCCTCGGCCGCCCGGACCCTGCCCGATTCCGGAACGAAGAGCACATCGCTTCGAAACACCATGCCTGGCCAGCGCTCTGACGCTTCCTTTGCGGAGATGAAATGGCTTGAGATGCCCCGCTCCGCGTGCGCGGTGCGGACTTCCCGGAGCCGGGCAATATTTCCGTGGTTTGCCAAACCCACAAGGTCCAACAATTGCGTTTCGGTCTCCTCCGCGAGCCCGTCCCACAAGTTCCTCGCTTCGCTGACCAGGGCGAGATAGTCGTCCTCCGCGTATGCCGTGTTGAAGTTGCGCGTCGCTCCGTGGGAGGCGCCCACATGGTGCCCTTCCTTAAACTGCTCAAGGAGGACCACCGATCGCCCTCTGAGTGCGAGCTGCCACGCTGCAGCCGATCCCATAGCGCCTCCGCCGACTACGACGACGTCAACATCCATCCCGGATTCACCTATCCTGTTCCGCGGGCCTCCCAGCGAGGCCTACTGCGGTTTCCATTCTGCCGTCCGCCGGGTGATCCCCGAGGTCAGGAGGCGAACTCTTCTCGGTAGCGGCTTGGTGTGTTACCGAAAGCAGAACGGAAATGTTGCCGGAAGGCGGCCGAAGAGCCGAACCCGCAGGAGCCGGCAATTTCTTCGATTCCAGCATTGCTTGATTCCAACATGGTTCGTGCTTGGTCCAGCCGCTGCTGGGTGAGCCAATCAAGGACGGTTGTTCCCGTCCGGCTGCGAAAGTGCCTTGTGAAGGTCCTGCGGCTCATCGAAGCAGCTGCCGCCAGCTTGTCGAGGCCGATTGGCTGGCCGAGGTTTTCGCGGGCTAGCGTCATGGCGCGTTCGATTCCGTCGTGGCCCGCGCCGCGGGGGAGCCTTGCCGGAATGAATTGCGCCTGAGTGGCGCTGCGGTGAGGTGCCATGACCAGCCCGCGCGCCACGCGATCGGCTGCGTCCGAGCCGTAGTCTTTTCGAAGCAGATGGATGCAGCAGTCGAGTCCGGCCGCAACGCCCGCAGAGGACACGACGTCGTCGTGGTCGGCCCACAGCGCATTCTCCACTACCCGCAGGGCGGGATAACGCTGCTGCAATTTCCCGGAGTATCCCCAATGGGTCACTGCTTCGCGGCCATCCAGTAGCCCCGTAGCAGCCAGCAGGAATGCGCCGAGGCACAGTGAGACAACCCGGCTACCACTCCCATGAGCCATCCGGATTGCATCCACGAGTTCACTCGAAACCTCGACCACCGGATCCCAGCTCGGGAGGACCACAGTGTCTGCCCACGCCATGGTTTCCAACCCGGGTTCAACCACCATGTCGGGGCCGTGGCCCAGCCGGACGCGGCCCGGATGGGGCGTGAAAACCCGCACCGTGTAGCGCGGGGTAGCCCCGGACGGGTCGGGATCTTCGAAAACCATCTGGGGTACTGCAAGGTGGAACGGGCTCATGCCTGGCATCGCAAGCACTGCAACCTTGTGGGATCGGTGAACCATCATGGCCCGATCCTAGCGATAATTGTCTTCCGGGCCACTTTTTCAGCACAAGCTGGACGGGCAGAGTTGCCTCATGAACATTGCACAAGACTTCAAGCGGCCCGTATTGACGCATGTTGGCGGACCGACCATCCTGATCCGCTATGCAGGACTGAACTTCCTCACGGATCCCACTTTCGATGCTCCAGGCCAGTATCCGGTAGGCGCGGGCCGGACCCTGGACAAACTGACCGGTCCGGCTGTGGCGGCAGAAGACCTGGGCCGAATCGACGTCGTCCTCCTTTCGCATGATCAGCATGCCGACAATCTGGACAACAGCGGGAGGGTGGTACTGAAGGACGCCGAAATGGTCCTGAGTACGGGTGAAGCTGCGAGCCGGATGCCCCTGGTCCGCGGACTCCGGCCCTGGGAGCCGGTGACGGTAGCGGGGGACGCGCCCGTGGTGATCACCGCCGTGCCGGCGCTGCACGGACCTAGTGGCGCCGAACTTGTCACGGGTGAAGTCACCGGGTTCGTGCTCGAGGCGGATGGCTGGCCGACGATGTACGTCTCCGGGGACAACGCATCGCTGGAACTGGTTGCCGAAATCTCCCTGCGGTTTCCGGCCACCGCCGTTGCCGTGGCTTTCGCAGGGGCCGCACGAACCCCGCTTTTCGGGGGCGCACCGTTGACGCTCACTTCGCAAGGCGTTGTGGAACTGGCCCGACTTTTCCCGCTTGCCACTGTGGTCCCGGTGCACACAGAAGGTTGGCGGCACTTCACGGAAGGGCCCGACGTCGTGAAGCAGCTCATGGGGGACGCCGGCCTGGCCGCGCGGCTCGCCGTTCTTCCGCTCGGCGAGCCGAAACAGGCCTGACTGTCCGTGCCCTGGATAGCCGGCTCGTGGAGGACTAAGACGGCGGCAAGCGCGACCGCCGTCGCGATCCATCGGAGGGCTGCTTCGGAGCGGCCGTTTTGAGCTGCGCCGTCGGCATGGAAGATTGGACCGGGTGAAATTCCTCCTTCCTTCGCAGACATCGTCCTCGCGCGGCACAGCGTTTCTGAGGATAGTGTTCGGTGGCCTTTTGCTGCTGCATGGAGTCCAGAAACTGCTCGCAGGGCAGCCTGCGTTTGAGGCAACCATCGCCGCGATGGGTGTTCAAAAAGCCGAGCTGATGTCCTGGCTGGTCATCTGGGGCGAAACCGGGCTGGGCGCACTTTTGGTGCTCGGCGCCCTGACCAGGGTGGCCGGCTTCCTGGCAGCCCTCATGTACGCGGGGATCTGGTTCGTCACCGAATCAGGCAAGCCGCTGCTGAGCGATAGTCCCGGAATCAACGCTGAGCTGCTCATCCTGTACATCGCGTTGGCGTTGGCGTTTGCCTTCATCGGTTCAGGGGCGTTTTCGCTGGACAGGAAACTGTTTTCCGGGAAGCCTGCCCGCAAGTCACGGCGCTAGGCGCCCTACCGCCGACCGGCCTGGAGACCCGCGCGGGCCATTGCGTCCGCGTAGGAGCGTCCCATTTCTATCAACCATTCGGTCTGGCGTTCCTTGGAACCGGCGAACGCGCGCCCGTGCAGCGAACGTGCCTTGTAGACCTTCAGGCCGCGGCGCCAGATCAGCTGGTTGTCAGTCTTGAGGAGCATCTGCGCCAGGCGGTTGGCTTCCGTTCCGTGGGCAACGATCGCCGAAGCGCGCGGAACGAGTTTGAGGAAGGCGATGAGCGGCTTGAGGCCGGCGCTGACCTGCTCAGGAGTCAGCTTTCCGTTCGCCTCGCCGGGAGTGAACCACGGGTGGGTGTTCCACGGCATCATCCATTCCGGGCGCAGGCCGAGCTGGAACTGCAGGCCCAGCAGCCGGGTGGCGGCGGCGTCGTCGCCAGCCCAGACAACGCCCCGCGGGGAGGCCTCGCTGGTGTTGGAGAACAGGGTGACAATCCGGCAATCCTCCACCGAGTGCATCGGGTCCACATAGGGGACCTCGAAGCCCGGGCGGAGCTTGCGGAGGAACTCTACGTGCTGGTTGACCGGGGCGATGTGCGGTGCGAAGAAGGGGCTGTCCGGAACCGCGGGAGCCTCGGCTTCTTCGACGGCGGCAGGTTCGACGGCGGTCGGTTCGACGGCGGCGGGTTCGACGACGGCCGGTTCGACGGCGGTCCGTTCGACGGTCGGTTCGACGGCTGGAGCGGGAGCTACGGACGGCTCTCCCGCAATGGGAACCTCGACAAGGCCACCTTCGGCGGGGTCGGCACGCGGTGCCTCAATCGCGGGAGCCGCCACAGGTACCACTCTGCGGGTAATGACAGGGCTGGCCTCGGGCATCGATTTTGAGGAAGCCTTCTTCGGCGTCGCCGTCTTTACCGCAGCGGCCTTCGGAGCGACTTTCCTGGCCGGAGCCTTCTTTTCGGCCTTGGCCGGGGCGTCGAAGTCATCATCGTCGTCGAACAAACCATCGAAGAGTTTGTCGAGCTCGTCGTAACCGCTGCCGTAGTCGTCGTCGAGCTCGGGGCCGCGCCCGAAACCTTCTTCGTACCGCGAGTCCAGTTCGCTGCGGTAATCCTCGTCGTGGACCTCGAAATAGTCTGGTTCGGCCAATGCGGTCATGAGAGCAGGGATCTCCTGGGGTCGGGCAGGGGCCGGTGCCGGCGCGTGGGGACGCGTCCGTTTCCGGGCCATTTGATGGGGAGGCTCTCCGGGGGACCGGTTGAGCCTTTAGATCTTAGCAAGCCACAGATGGTCTGGTGTCCTTCGGTCGTTCATCTGACTCGGTATGTCGCGCCGCCTCGGGGCATGAAGGAATCGCGGTGCGTCGAATATCACCTGAATGCGCCGACGAGGGGGCGCGCAGAGACGCGAGAGGGCGGTGGAATGGACGACTAGTCCATTCCACCGCCCTTGTCCGGCGTCAGTTGTCCGGCGTCAGCGCTCAGACATGGATGACGAATTGCGCAAGCGCTGCGGCCGCTACGAAACTCGCGGAGAACGTGATTGTCGCCACAATCACCGTGCGCCAGTTCAGGCTCTTCAGCGCGTTGACGTCGCGTCCCACGTTCATGCCGAGCAGGGCGATCGATCCAAGGCCCACGTAGAGGGGGTCAAGGTTGTGGGTGAAGGAGACGATCATGCCACTGAAAGGAAGGATCGGAGCCGTTGCCAAGGTGGCGAGGGCAAGGACCCATACGCTCGACGGCACAGCCGGCACACACTTGGCGAGCACGAACGCCAGGGCGGTAAGGAGGCCCAGGATCACCACGCCGACCACATCGTTGACACTGAAGGACTTGGTACCCAAGGCGTTGAGGACCACGCCCGCCGCGATGCTTGCAACGAAGGCGATGATCCACGTGGAAGGCTTCATGCGCACCTCCGGGTCCTGGAGCACGGCTGAAACGTCCACCTTGTTTCGGGCCTGTGGCCGGCGCAGCTTCGCCGCGACGGCGTTCCCGTTGCGATCAAGGCGCTTGCCCTCGTCATCGCGGCGGAAGAGTCGCGACCAGAACTTGTAGAGCCGCAGGGACATCGGCAACGAAAGGAAGGCCCCTGCGTAGAAGCCGACAAGGTTCGTCACCAGGTTCGACAGGGCCGCCAACGCCATGATCTCGGGTGCCTGCCCCGGATGGAGGATGGACAGGGCTGCCACGCCGCCGAGCATCATGGATCCCGAGCCGAGACCCAGGCCCAGCGCGAGTGCAAGCGGGTCGAAGATCCCCATCCCGCCGAGGAGTCCGGCCAGCAGGGAGATGAACACTGCTCCGAAGACGCTGCCCAACAGCCACACGGAGAACACGCCACGGTAGACCGGGGACTTCACCCCGAAACGCTGTAATGCGTAGGCCAAGTAGGATTCACGGTCGATTGCCCACGTGGCACCGATAGCCGTGCGGCCCATGCCCAGTGCGACGCCGACCGGCAGCGCGATGATGACCGTTCCGAAAATGTGGCCTACTTCCTGGAGCAGGATGGCTGGGCCGAGGGAGGTCAGTTTGGCGAAGGAGGGCCCCACCTGGGTGCCCAAGGCCCCCAGGAACATCACGATGCTGACGTTTAGCAGCACCGAGGCCACGGCGCGGCTTTGGCCGGACATGGGGCGTACCTTCTGCACGCCGATGACGGCGCCGATCAGCACGGCCCACAAGACCGGCATAAGTACGATTGCGGCGTTGCCCAGGGGAATCTTGTGCGTTCCGGCCAGGATGGCGACGGCGCAGACGGCTGTCGACAACAGGATCATCGATGCCCATTGCCGCGCGGTCGGGGTGAAGAGGCGGGCCGGGCCGTCGTCGACGTTGACTACGGGCGTATCCACCTCCGGAGTGGTTGTGGATTGGTTCTTCATTGTTGTGCACCCTTCGTGTGCTGCTAAGCGAAGGACGGATGTGTCCCACACCATTTGGTATACCAAAAATGGTAAGGTGGATCACATCGCAATGCAAGACATGTCACAAAAGCTGCAAAAAGTCCCGAAACTGAGAGCTTCCATGCGCTCAGTCGACTTCGAGCTTGATCTGCGGCTATTTGACCTGGGATACCAAACTTGGAGGGTTTTATGATCACTCAGCTTTCTGCCCGGTACGTCCTTGGCTATGACGGGACCAGTCATGTGATGCACACGGACGGGCACGTCGTGATGCGGGATGACAAGATCATCTACGTCGGGACCGACTACACAGGTCCAGTGGACGAACGCCGGGACTTTGGACAGAGCCTGATCGCACCTGGCCTCATCGATCTCGATGCCTTGACGGACATTGATCACATGATCTTCGACTCCTGGCCCACGGAGGAGACGGCTCCGGGATTGCAATGGTCCGAGGACTACTTCCGCAACCGCCGCCGCGACGTTTTCACCGCGGCGCAGCGCCAGATCGTGCGTAAGTTCGCACTGGCGCAGCTGGCCTTGCACGGCGTGACCACCTACATGCCGATCGCCTCGGAGATCCACAGCTCATGGGCTGAAACCTTCGACGAACTCAAAGGAATGGCGCAGTCCAGCGTCGAGCTCGGCCTGCGCGGGTTCCTTGGCCCTGCGTACCGCTCAGGGATCAATGTCACCGACGACGATGGTCAACGCGTGATCCTCTTCGACGAGGAGGAGGGGCGCAGAGGACTTGCCGACGCCGAACGGTTCCTCGACTACACCGACGAACTCGCACACCCGTTGCTAACCGGCGTCCTGCTGCCGTGCCGGATCGAGACTCTCTCGGACGAACTGATGCGCCAGACAGCCGAGCTGGCCACCGAACGCAACGCACTAGTCCGCCTGCATTGCCTCCAGGGGACCAATGAAGACGGGTTCCTCATCAAGCTCAGCGGGCGCACCGTCCTGGAACAACTTGCGGATTCAGGCCTGCTGGACACTCGGCTCCTCATTCCGCATGGGGTTGTCATTGACGGCACCGACCCGTCCTCCAGCGCAGAGGGCGGGCCGTTGGACGTGCTCGCCCGGCATGACGTCAGCATCATCCACTGCCCCCTGACGTCGTTCCATTACTCAGGCATGCTCAAGTCCTTTGACGCCTTCGCATCCGCAGGGGTCAACATGTGCCTGGGAACCGATTCGTTCCCGCCGGATCTGATCAAGGGCATCGACATCGGCACCCACCTGGCCCGCATTGCAGAGGGCCGCCGGGACGCAGGCAGGGTGTCGGCGTTTTTCGACGCTGCCACCCTGGGTGGTGCCAGGGCATTGGGGCGCGACGACCTGGGACGCCTGTGTCCGGGCGCCCAAGCGGACATCATGGTCGCGTCACTGGGGGACTTCCGTGACGGGGTCGTGGAAGATCCACTGCGCACGCTGATCCTCAACGGCTCGGCACGCAACGTCACGGACACGTACGTCGCGGGCCGCCCCGTGGTTGTTGGCGGCTCACTCCCCGGCATCGACCTGGATGAACTGCGCGCTGAGGGTCAACAATTTTTTGGGCAGATGGTGGAAGCCTACGGCGAACGCGACTACCGGCGTCGCGATGCCTCCGAGCTGTTTCCACCGGTCTATGCCCCGGCGGCTGCCCAGATCCGAGTCACTGCGATTTAGCGAGCCATAGGGTCGCAATTCCGCGATACCACGCATGAGCTCCTCCGCGGGGCTGTTGCCCTGCGGAGGAGCCGGGAACCGGGCTACATCCAGTGCGGTGGAGGAGCCCGAGCCGGTGATTATGCGGGAATGGTTGCCCGGATCTTCCGGCTGCCCACCATCACGATGAGTCCGAGGAGCACCAGGGCAGCCGCGAACAGCAACCACAGGCCATTGAAGCCAGTGCTTGCGAGAACGGCTGCTCCAGTTCCGGCAGCAACCGCTGCAGGAACTGAAGCGGCGCCGGTTTGCACCGCAGTTCCGGTTGACGGAACGGCGGCAGGGCCAACGAAGCCTTGAGCATCGCTCGGTGCGTTCGCCACCGGCGGGGTGACAATCCCCGGAGTGACGGTTGGCGGATTGACCACGGACGGGGTGACTACCGACGGGTTTACGACGCCGGAAGGCAGGCCCAAGCCAATCGAGACGGTGCCGGCCGTCAGCGGGACATTCAAGGGTGCGGTGAGCCCCCCACCCAAGAGCGAACCGGTGACTGTCGGTGTGCTGCCGAGCAGGTTGACGGAGGTGTCGCCCACGGTGACAGGAGCGGTTACAGGTGCCGTGACGCCGGTACCTCCGGTGGTTCCGGTCGGCGCGGTGATTGCCGGTGTAGCGCTGAGGACGCTGACCGAAGTGTCGCCCACGGTGACAGGAGCCGTTAACGGTGCCGTGACGCCAGTGCCTCCGGTGGTGCCGCTTGCGGGGGCGGTGCTGAGGACGTTGACAGAGGTGTCGCCGACGGTGGCCAGTCCGGTTACAGGCGCCGTGACGCCGGTGCCGTCGCTGCCGCTTGCGGGCGTGGTGCTGAGGACGTTGACGGAGGTGTCGCCGACGGTGACAGGGGCCGTTACCGGTGCCGTGACGCTGGTGCCTGTAGGCGTGGTGCTGAGGACGTTGACGGAGGTGTCACCGACCGTCGCTAGTCCGGTTACCGGTGCCGCTACGCCAGTGCCTGCCGGTGTGCCGCCACCGGTGGTGCCGGCCGGCGTCGTACTAAGCACGTTGACGGCGGTGTCGCCGACGGTGACAGGAGCCGTTACCGGTGCCGTGACGCCGGTGCCTCCGCCGCTGGTGCCTGTAGGCGTGGTGCTGAGGACGTTGACGGAGGTGTCGCCGACCGTCGCTAGCCCGGTTACCGGTGCCGTGACGCCTGTGCCTCCGCCTGTGCCTCCGCTGGTGCCTGCCGGCGTCGTACTAAGCACGTTGACGGCGGTGTCGCCGACGGTGACCGGCGCGCTGACGGGAGCCGTCGCCTGGGTGCCGGAGGCTATTCCAGGGGCCGAATTGCTCAGAACTGCCAGTGAGGTGGCTCCGATATTAACAGGGACCGATATCGGAGCCACCACCTGGGTTCCGGACGGGACGGCTGCTCCGCCGGAATTGGTCGCCGGGGCCGGAGCCGGGGCGAGTGCAGGGGTGGTGGTCGTGGCGCCCGAATTTCCAAGTATTGAGAGCGACGTCGACCCGAGGTTCACCGGAATGGACACCGGTGCAACGACTTGAGTGCCCGAGGTATTGCCTTGTGCACTTGTAGTGGCGTCTGCCGCGTTCGCGGCAGTTGCGCCGAGGGCTATCAACCCACCGGCAAAGAGGGTGCCAAGCAGCCCCTTGCGAATCATGCTGTGCATTTTGTTTTTCTCCTGAACGAGTAGTTCCCAAAGGCGCATCGGTCCGCAGCAAACTGCGGGAGCGCCCGGATCGGCCGTTTGCCGCGGCCCGAAATGGTCTTTCGGGGAGGCGGCAGGGCTCGGAACTAGTCAGGGGAAGAACCCGGGTCAAACGACACCGGAGCCGGAACTCTGCCGGCAGCAGCCGTGGACACGAGGGTCCCGGCCAAGGGGTAAAACAGGTTCGTGCCTTGGAGCCAGGCAGCAGCAGCCCCCGAAGGATTGCTGGAAAGGACTGCAGAGCCGCCCACGGTGTCGCTGCCGCCCGGGGTGCCGGGCGGGAACGTCCCGTCGGACGGAGGCGCGGAAGGATCCCCGGTACGGCTAGCCCAGACTGTCGCCTTCGAAGGTGTCCCAGTCAGGCCCGGCGGGCCACTGGCGCCAGCCAGGTTGAGCAACTGGGCCGCGACATCCTGAGCCGGCGTTGTGAGGACCCCGCCGGCGGTAGCAAGAACAGTGGGTCCCTTGGAAAGAGCTTCGGCAATTCCGACGTCATCGGGGAACTGGATGGCAGGGACCGTTATGGCTATGTCGGGGATGATGACTGGAAGGCTGCCACCCGGAAGCGTCTCCACGGTGGATCCGACCACTCCCAGTGCGCGGCCAACCAAGGAGCCAACGCTTGACCCAACCCCGTCAACCGCGCTGGCGGCCGGCGATACAACGGGTGGTGTCACGGCACCAACGGTTCCCTCAGGAAGGACTGCGCTGACCACGGGAGCGCTGGCCACCAGTTGGTCGACGTTCCCAGCCAGCTGCGGAAGGTCCGCCGGCAGATGGACCGCGGGCAGATGGACCGCCGGCACCCGAACCGAGGGCAGATGGACAGCCGGGGCAGGTACGGACGCGACACCTGCCGGATCGGCATTGCCGAGGGTCCCGGATAGGTCCCTGGCAGCGTTGTGCACGACGTTTGACACTGAGGAACCCGCGCCGCCCAGAAGGGTGTGGTTGTTGGTGCTTCCGGAATCGGCGTTGGCTGCCGCGGAGGAGAGGGCCATCCAAACAACGGCGCCGGCACCAGCGAGCATGACGGAGCGGAGAATATGAAGAACGCGCGGCTTATTTCGCTTGACTTCCATCTCGACACCCCCCAGCGTCAGCTTGGATCGACGATCGCTCCCATCCTAGGCCTCCCTAGTTAACTAGTCCAGACGTTGGACGACGGATTCGTCATTGAGCTCAGCGGGCGTCGTTGGCGTATCGGACTCCGAGCTGGGATCGCACCCCGTCGAAGAGACGCATGGTGTTCAGCGAATCGTCCAAGGGCATCACGGGACTTTCGGTCAGTCCTTGCTGGACACAGCGGGTCACCTCACGCAGCTCGTAGGTGTAGCCGATCCCTACCGCGTCAAAGCGTTCGATCCGTGGTTCGTCCCAGCCGGTTCGAATCAGAAGCTCGCGCGGATTGTTGATGGACCCTTGCGTCTGGAGGAAGCCCTTGGAGCCGGCAACGGATGCCGATCGTGGCCCATGGGCCAGCAGAGAAGAGGTCAGCTGGGCGATAGCACCGCCGTCGTAAGCCAGCGTGAGCGCATTCTGGGAGTCGACGCCGTCGTCCGTCAAAGTGCCGATTGCGCTGACCGACTGCGGGAAACCGAGGGTACCCAAGGGCCACAGCAGGGCATACACCGTGAGGTCCAAAAGGGCTCCGCCGCCGTCCGCCGGGGCCCAGATCCGGGCGGAAGGATCGTAAGGGGCGGGGAAACCAAGGTCGGCGCTGACCCACTTGATGTCGCCCAGTTCGCCGGACGCTGCAATGGCGAAGGCCCTCTGCATGCTGGGCAGGAAGCGACTCCACACGGCTTCCATGAGGAACAATTTCCGTTCCCGGGCCAATGCGACGAGCTCTGCCGCTTCACGGCCGTTGATGGTCAGGGATTTCTCGCACAGGACGTGCTTGCCTGCGTTGAGGGCATCCCTGACAATCTCGAAGTGCTGGGCGTGCGGGGTGGCCACGTAGACGACGTCGACGGCGTCATCGGCGAGCAGCCGCTGGTAGCCGGGCACATCGCCGTCGTCCCCGTAGGACTTCGTGACCCCATGCCCGGCAGCAAAGGCGTCCGCCGATTCCTGGCGCCGAGAACTCACGGCGTAAAGGTTTGCGTCCTCGAGCTGCGCGAGGTCGCCGGCCACGGTCTTGGCGATCCCTCCGGTTGCGACAATTCCCCAGTTCAGGGCCTTGCCGGTGGCTGCGCGGGGATCCTGGTTCGGCTGGCTGAACAACCACGGCTTGGCGATATGCAGACTCATGCGGCCTATCTTCTCATTCCGCCGCAGGCGTCATGCAGCACACGCTCAAGTCACGAGCCATCTGAACTTCGTCGGAGCCATCGCCTAAGCTGATGGTCATCATCCCTCGCGGAGAGGTTCTGTGGGGAGTTACCGAATGGAGTAGGGATGGGTGTTTTTCGACGCGTCATTTTGCCTGTGGCATGGCTGCTGGTTTTTGCAGTGATCGCTGTGGCCTTGGTGAAGATCGCCTTCGTGGACGGGCTAAAGCCGGAGGGTGCCGAACCGGCCCCGATGGCCAGGGTGGAGACGCCCGTTGTGCCCGCCGCGCGCGCAACGGTCACCAATACTGTGCAGATCAAAGCCACCGTTCAGAGCGACCCCGTTGTCGGTGTCCGGAGCACGGCGGCGGGAACGGTTGTGCATATCTACGTGGAGCCGGGTGTGACCGTGGCCAAGGGTGACAAGCTCTTCCAGGTCAAGTCCGAGCGGGTCAAGCCTGCCGGCGCTGCCACAACGCCGGGAGAGAAGACCGCGTCCGAACCCGTCTACGTATACACGGACGTGCTCGCTCCCGCCGCCGGAAAGCTCGATGAACTGACTGCCCTCCTTGACCAGCAGTTAAGCGTGGGCCAGGCTGTGGGCAAGGTCGATCCTGGGACATTCACGGTTTCCGGCCCGGTCAACGCCGCCCAACAGTATCGGCTTCTTGCCAAGCCGGGCTCAGCCCAGATCTCCCTGGTGGGTGGTCCGGCTCCGTTCACCTGCCCTGCGGTGACGCTGAAGAACAACGCCAACGACGCCGGAGCTACTGCCGGCGGGAGCGGAACCGGCGGCGTGGGGATGGCCGCGGCGGCCGGTGCGCTGCCGTTGGCCGCGGCTGGACCCGGTGGTGCAACGCAAAGTGACAGCGTGAGCACGGGGACGCTTGGTTGTCCTGTGCCGGCCGGAACGGAAGTCTTCGCCGGCTTGGGAGCAACCATGACAGTGAGCGCGGGCGAAGCCAAGGACGTGGTGACCGTTCCCCTGACCTCGGTGAAGGGCAGTGTCAAAGAAGGTATTGTCTGGGTGGCCGCTGCAGCAGCCGAGGGTAAAGCACCCGAACAACGGCCTGTAAAGCTGGGCCTCAACGACGGCGACAAGGTGGAGGTGCTCTCCGGCCTTGCCGAAGGGGAGCGGGTGCTTGAATTCGTCCCCGGCGCCCCGGCCGCTCCTTCCCAGCAAGGTTACGGGCCGGGCCCGGCGTACCGTCCGGCGGGGGGCTAGGCATGGAAAGCCTCGTGAGCCTGCGCGGCGTCACGCGTACCGTGGTGCTGCCTGATGATCAGAAGCTTCATATCCTCCGCGGGATCGACCTCGAGGTTTCCGCAGGCGACCACACCGCGATCATCGGCCGTTCCGGTTGCGGGAAGTCAACACTGCTGAACCTCCTGGGTCTGCTTGACGTACCCACGGACGGTGAAATCCGGTTTCTTGGCACACCTGTGCTAAAACTCGGTGACAGCGCACGTGCCCGGCTGCGCGGCTCCACGGTGGGGTTCGTGTTCCAGCAATTCAACCTGCTCCCCGGACGGAGCGCATTGGACAATGTCATCACGCCGCTCCTCTACGCCCGCGGCCGCGATTTCCTGCGGCGACGTGAACTGGCCATGGACATGTTGGACCGTGTGGGACTTGCCTCCCGTGCCCGGACCATGCCGAACATGCTCTCGGGTGGTGAGCAGCAGAGGGTGGCCATCGCGCGGGCCCTCGTCCGGCGGCCCCGTTTGATCCTTGCCGACGAACCCACAGGCGCGCTCGACGTAGAGACCGGGCAATCGGTCATGGCGCTTCTGGACCAAGTGGCCACGGAGTCAGCCGCGGCACTCGTGACCATCACACACGACAGCAATGTGGCGGCACTGGCACGGTCCAGCTTCCGTCTGGACTCGGGCGTTCTGCATCCCCTTGACGGCCAGGGGACTCCGGGGATCGCTTTGTCGGGACCGGCCTTGTCGGCACTGGTATCGTCGGGACCGGCTCCGTTGGGACCCACATCGTCGGAGGTCCGTCGATGATCGGTTTCATGTCAGCCATGGTGGAAGCCTGGCAAGAATTACGGATCAATAAAGTCCGGATCCTGCTGGCTCTGCTGGGCGTAGCGTTGTCCGTCGCGGCACTCACTTCCGTGGTGGGCGTCGGCAACCTTGCCCGCGAGGGATTCAAAGCCTCGTCCGAGCGCACCGGCGGACGCTCAGCCACGCTCGCGCTCGGGGTCAACGGTCCAACCCAGCCGGATCCCGCGCGCCTGGATGTGGCTTATCAGTCCATCGTTGACCGTTACGGTATTGCCTTCTCCTCCCACGAGGGCCACGCCGAACAGCCGTTCCAGTTCCCCCGCGGCGTCCAGTCCGTCCAATTGGTGGTGGTGGACCCCGGCTATGGCGTCATCCACCGTCTGGAGCTACAGCAAGGGTCTTGGTTTGCCAGCGACGACGAACAGCGGCTGGCGCCCGCCGTCGTCGTCTCTGAAGCGTTTTACAACGCGGCAGGCAGGCCCGATCTTGCATTGCAACCCGGTGTCAAGACCGCAGGCGAGCAGGAATCGAATACGGTGATCATCGGCGTCGTGCCGAACACCTGGCCGGACGCGCCTCCGACGGCGTACATCCTGTCCGGCGCCGCCAAGCAGATGGGAGTCAACCAGCTTGGTGGGCAGTTCAGTGTATGGGTACAGGACGGGCAAGCAGAAATGCTCTCAGCAGCCATCCAAGCCGATTTGGCGCAACAGTTCCCCGAAATGAACATCATGGCGCAGCGGATGGACTTTGCCGCCCACGGAGATCCGCTCGCCCCGGTGCAGCTGGTGGTGGGCGGTATCGCAGGCCTGGTCCTCTTATTGGGCGCCGTAGGGATGTTGAACATCTCGATGGTCACAGTCCGCTACCGGGTGCGGGAAATCGGTATCAGAAGGAGCTTCGGAGCTACCTCGGGGCGGATCTTCCTGGGGGTGATGATGGAGTCCGTCGTTGCCACCGCAGTGGCCGGGCTCGCCGGTGTCATGGTGGCCGTGGCGGTGGTCAAGCACCCCTGGATCCAATCAAAGGTTGCCCCGGCCCTGAGCCAGTACCCGCCGTTCCCCATCGAAGCGGCCATGCTCGGTTTCGGAGCTGCCGTACTGGTGGGCGCGTTGGCCGGCGCCATCCCGGCCCTTGTGGCCGTGCGCGTCAAGGTTATTGACGCGATTCGCTTCTAAGGGCTGCCCGGGGCTCGCAGCCCGGCGTCGCCCGGGCGCCCTCGGCAGCCACCAGCAGGCCAGACGGAAGGGCCGGAAACCATTCGATTCCCGGCCCTTCTGTCCCTCAATGATTTTTCAGAGATAGCATCAGGCCCCGGCAACCACCCGTGGACGCACAGTTTCCTCGCTCAGTTTGCCCTGTTGAAGCCTGAAGCGGCGCTCGGTCTTCTGGGCCAGGCTCCGGTCGTGCGTTACCACCAGGATGGTGGTGTTGTGGTCCCGGCTCAAGGAACTGAGCAGTTCGATGATGTGCTCACCGGTCTGTTCATCCAGGTTGCCGGTGGGCTCGTCGGCCAGGATGAGCTTGGGCTCGTTGGCCAGCGCCCGGGCAATCGCGACCCGCTGCTGCTCGCCGCCCGAGAGCTTGTTGATGCGCCGGGACTGTTTCTCCGGATCCAGCTGCACCTGCTCCAGGAGGGACCGCGCCCGCTCCAGGCGGGCAGCCTTCCGCATCCCCGCGAACTCCATGGGCAGCATCACGTTGTCCACAGCGGAGAGGTTGGGGATGAGGTTGAACTGCTGGAAAACGAAGCCGATGTCCCGGCGTCGGTATTCGGTGAGTTTGCCGGCGGGCAGACCGGCCAGGCTGACCCCATCCACTACGACGTCCCCGCTGGTGGGTTTGTCGAGGGCGCCGAGCAGGGAGAGCAGGGTGCTCTTGCCGCTGCCGCTCTTACCCACGATCGAGGCGAGGGTGCCCTTTTCGAGCTCGAAGCTCACGCCATTGACGGGCTTGATGGTGCGGTCGCCGGACTTGAACTGGCGGACCAGGTCTTTGACTTCAATCATGGCTATTCTCCTCGGAGGACTTCGATGGGACGGATGCGGGCTGTGAGCAGCGCTGGTACCAGGGCGCCCACGACGGCGACGCCGAAAACTGCGGCAACGCCGGCCGCAATGACGCCGGGGGAGGCGATCGCCGTGACCGAGGTCAGTAGCTGGGAGGCTCCGCCGAAGGGGTTCCCGCCGGGAAGACCAGCGCCGCCGAAGCCTCCGCCGCCGGGGCCCCGCTGGCTCGTGGCCGACGTCGAGCTGTTGGAACTGATCAGAGCCGATGCGATGCCGCCGCTGGCGAAGGAGGCAATGGCTGCGCCGACGACGCTGCCGAGCGCGACGAGGACGAGGGCTTCGAGGACGAACTGCAGGCCGATGGTCCGGTTGCGGGCGCCGATGGCCTTCAGGACTCCGATCTCACGGCGGCGCTCGCGTACCAGCATGACCATGATGAGCAGGATGATCAGGCCGGCGGTGCCGAGGGCTGCGATGAAGGCGACGAGTGAGATGTTCTTGACGCTGTCCAGGGAACTGACGGCGGTTTCGAGGTTCCGCTGGCCCTGTGTGACGTCGGCCTTGCTGGAGCCGAGTGCAGTTTGAAGCGCCGTCTTGGCAGCGTCCACGTTTTCCATGCTGTTGACGGTGACCACCATGCTGGAGAGCTCGCCCGGAGTCGCGGCGAGGGCCTGGGCCTCGGCGAGTGTCGTGTACACGGCGTTGTTGCCGAAGGTAGTTCCGGCGTCGAAGATGCCTGCCACCGTGAACGTCTTGCCGGCGATGGTGAAGGTTGAGCCGGCCTTGAGGTTGTTCTTTGTCGCGAGCGTGGTTCCGACGAGGGCCTTGGTGCTGGCCACAGTGTAGTCGCCCAAGCCCGCGCCGCTCGTGATGTTCAGTGCCTTGCCGGAAGTGTCCACTTCGGCGCCGACGCCGGTAGCCGTGATGGGCAGCGAGAACGCCGGCGCGGTTCCGGTGCTACCCGAGCCGGTGCCCGTATTTCCCGAGCCGGTGCTGCCGCTGGTGTTGTTGCGATTGCCGAGCGTTCCGGCGTCGATCGCTGCTTGAAGGTTTGTGGTGACGCTCGTGCCGCCGCCGGGACCGCCACCTGGTCCGGCCTGCTGCGTCGTCGTGCCGGTGGTTGAGGTCGTGGAGGCCGCCGTTGCGGTCTCGAGCCGCAGCGCCTTGGTGCCCACCACGGAAACGACGTTTGGTACCGCAGCCGCCGTCGCGGTCTGGGCCGTGGTGAGCGGCTCGCCGCCGCCGTCGAAGCCCTGAGCACCGGCGGGGTTTACGGTTAAAACCGTGCCCACGGAGGCGTTGAGTTCCTGGACTTTGCCGCCAACGGCTTGGTTGGCCACGAGCATGGCCAGCGCCAGCCCGATCGCGACGGCCAGGACTGCCACTACAGCCGCAGTTCTTATCTTGTTGCGGAAGGCATTGCCTACACTCCGGGCGAGGACGCTCACGATTCTCCTTAGGGACCTGGCCCGCCCCAGCGGCGCGCCTGCTCACCTAACAGTGCTCACCGGGGCTGTGCGGCTGCGCAGTTGAAGCTATGCGGGGCCTGTGAAGCGTTGCGCCACCGCGGTTTGAACCGGACACGACGACGGCGGCCACCCCCTCGAGTGGGATGGCCGCCGTCGCTGGTGCCTAGATGAGAACTACTACTTGGTGATCGGGCCGAGGACCGGATCGTCCACGTAGGCCGTCTTCACGTTGGCTAGAGTCACGATGACCGGGGGCAGCAGGTAGGCCGGCACGGTCTTGACGCCATTGTTGTAGGACTTGGTGTCGTTGATCTCCGGGGTCTTGCCGGACTGGACGTCCTGGACCATGGTGATGGCGTGCTCAACGAGCTTGCGGGTGTCCTTGTTGATGGTGGAGTACTGCTCACCTGCAAGGATGGACTTGACCGACTCAACTTCGGAGTCCTGGCCGGTCACGACCGGAAGCGGCTTGCCGGCCGCCTTAACCGAGGTCAGGATGGCGCGGGCCAGGGTGTCGTTCGGGGACAGCACACCGTCCAGCGAAGCGCTGGTGTAGGTACCTGCGAGCAGGGTATCCATGCGCTTCTGGGCGTTCTCTGCCTTCCAGCCCTGGGTGACGGCCTGCTCGAACGACTTCTGGCCGGAAACCACCTTGAGGGTTCCGTCATCGATCTTCGGCTGCAGGATGCTCATGGCGCCGTCGAAGAAGACCTTCGCGTTGGCGTCATCGGGGGAACCTGCAAACAGCTCGATGTTGTACGGGCCGTTTGGCTTCTTGGCCTTGAGTCCGTCCAGTAGGGCCTGGCCCTGCAGTACGCCGACTTTGAAGTTGTCGTAGGCCACGTAGTAGTCCACGTTGGAGGTGTTCAGGAGCAGGCGGTCGTATGCAATGACCGTTGCGCCGGCGTCCTTGGCCTGCTTGAGCTGCGTGCCCAGCTGGGCGCCGTCAATGGCGCCGACGATGATGAGCTTGTCGCCCTTGGTGATCATCGCGCTGATCTGGTTCTGCTGCTCCGAAACGCCACCGTTGGCGAACTGCACATCCGGCTTGAAACCTGCGCTCGTGAGCCCGTCGTTGAAGAGCTTCTCCGCCAGGACCCAGTTCTCACTGGTCTTCTGGGGGAGTGCGACGCCGATCGAGGATCCCTTGGGGAATGCCTCGCTGCCGCTGGATGAACCACCGGAGCTGCCGCTGTCCGTACGGCCGCAGGCCGTCAGCGCCAGTGCCGCGATCGCAGCTACTGCTGCTGCCTTTCCTGCTTTACCAAACATTCGCATATCTTGGTTCGCTTTCTTTGTTGTGGATGGAACAAGTCGTCTTGAAGCCGATCAGGCTTCCTTGGAGATGACTTCCTTGGTTGAGGTTGTCTCGTCCGGGGCGTTTTCGCTGCTCCGGCCGAAGTTCTTCATCATCATTCCGATGATCGATTTCTTGCCCTGCGTCTTGTTGTAGACGTCGAAGGCAACTGCTGCCAGCAGAACGAGGCCCTTGATGATCTGGGTGAGGTCCGCGCCGACGCCGAGCAGTTGGAGGCCGTTGTTGAGGACAGCCATGACCAGGCCACCAACGATGGAGCCGATCACGGTGCCCACGCCGCCGGTGACCGCTGCGCCACCGATGAATACTGCAGCGATCGCATCCAGTTCCCAGCCGACGCCGTCGAACGGACCCGAAGCGGTGGAGCGGCCCACGAAGATCATGCCGGCGAGGCCGGCAAGGATGGACATGTTCATCATGACCATGAAGTTGACCTTCTTGGACTGAACTCCGGAGAGCTCGGCCGCGTGGCGGTTGCCGCCGACTGCATAGATGTGGCGGCCAATGACAGTCTTGGCGGAAATGAAACCGTAGATCAGGACCAGCACGGCCAGGATGAGGCCTGGGATGGGGAACGAGGTGCCGGGGCGGCCAGTCGCGAACAGGTACGTGGCGTAGAGGATGGCTGCGTTCACCAGCACGAGCTTGGTGACCATGACCCAGCCTTCTTGTACTTCGGCGCCCAGTGCCTGGGCGGTGCGGCGGGAACGGATCGCACTGATAATCACGAAGGCGACGGCGATAAGGCCCAGCAGGATTGTCAGGTTGTTATACCCCGTCTTCGGCCCTATCTCGGGCAGGTACCCGGAGCCCAGGTACTGGAAGTCTTCGGGGACCGGAACGGTGTTGGACTTGCCGACGAACTGGTTGAAACCGCGGAACAGCAGCATGCCCGCAAGGGTCACGATGAATGCCGGAATGCCGACGTATGCCGTCCAGAATCCTTGCCAGGCTCCGATCAGGGCTCCGAGCAGGAGCCCGAACAGGACTGCTGCGTACCAGGGCAGGTGCCAGTCCCTGATGGCCAGGGCCACCGAGATGCCGACGAAGGCCGCTACCGAACCTACGGAAAGGTCGATGTGGCCGGCGATGATGACCAGGACCATGCCGATGGCCAGGATCAGGATGTAGGAGTTGCCGTTGAAGAGGTTGATGACGTTGCCCGGGGTGAGAGTGCGGCCCGAGGTGAAGATCTGGAAGAAGATGACGAGTGCAACCAGGGCGAAGATCATGCCGAATTGGCGGGTGTTGCCACCGAATAGCTTCTTGAGCGCGTTCATTGTTTTGGGTCCTTGTGTCCGTGTGGTTCTGGAGATGACCGGGGTCAGGCAGCTTTGCGGCTGGATGTCATGAGCTTCATGAGGCTTTCCTGGCTGGCTTCGTCCTTGTTGAGTACGCCAGTGATGGAGCCCTCGAAGATGGTGTAGATACGGTCGGAGAGGCCCAGCAGCTCGGGAAGTTCGGACGAAATCACAATGACGCCCTTCCCTTGGTTGGCCAGCTGCTGGATGATTCCGTAGATCTCGTACTTGGCCCCAACGTCGATTCCGCGGGTGGGTTCATCCAGGATGAGAAGGTCCGGATCCGTGAACATCCATTTCGCGAGCACCACCTTCTGCTGGTTTCCGCCGGAGAGCTTCGATACGCCTTCCTCCACCGAGGGGGTCTTGGTGCGCAGTGACTTCCGGTATTGCTCGGCCACCATGAATTCCTTGTTGGTGTCCACAACGATTCCCCGGCTGATCTTCTTCAAGTTGGCAGACACCGTGGTGGTCTTGATGTCGTCCAGGAGGTTCAGTCCCAGGCTCTTGCGGTCTTCCGTGACGTAGCCGAGACCCGCGTCGATCGCCTGGCGGACACTGCGCATGGTGATCGGCTTGCCGTCCTTGTACACCTGTCCCGAGATGAACCGGCCGTAGGAGTGGCCGAAGACGGAGCGGGCGAGCTCGGTGCGTCCGGCGCCCATCAGGCCCGCAAAGCCGACGATTTCACCGCGGCGCACATGGAAGCTGGAGTTCTTGCAGACCAAGCGGTCCTGGATCTGGGGATGCCCGACGGTCCAATCCTTGACCTCGAAGAACACCTCGCCGATCTTCGGCGTGTGGTCGGGGAAGCGGGACTCGAGCGTCCGCCCGACCATGCCCTTGATGATCCGGTCCTCGTCGACGCCGTCTTCCACCACGTTGAGCGTCTCGATGGACTTGCCGTCGCGGATGATGGTGATCTCGTCCGCGATCTGCTCGATCTCATTGAGCTTGTGGGAAATGATGATGGACGTGATGCCCCGGCCCTTGAGGCCAAGGATCAGGTCCAGCAAGTGCTGGGAGTCCGATTCGTTGAGGGCGGCAGTGGGCTCGTCCAGGATGAGCAGCTTGACGGACTTGTTCAGGGCCTTGGCGATTTCCACCAATTGCTGCTTGCCGACGCCGATTTCCTTGATGGGGGTATCCGGGTCCTCGCGCAAACCAACCCGTGCGAGCAGTTCGATTGACCGCTTGCGTGCTTCGGCCCAGTCGATGATGCCGCGACGGACGGGTTCGTTGCCGAGGAAGATGTTTTCCATGATGGACAGCTCGGGGATCAGCGCCAGTTCCTGGTGGATGATCACGATTCCCGCGTGTTCGCTGGCCCGGATGTCCTTGAACTGCTGGACCTCCGCCTGGTACACGATGTCGCCGTCGTAGCTGCCGTAGGGGTAAACCCCGGAGAGCACCTTCATCAATGTGGACTTGCCTGCACCGTTTTCGCCGCAGATCGCGTGGATTTCGCCCACCTTGACCCGGAGGCTAACGTCCGAGAGCGCCTTGACTCCGGGGAATTCCTTGGTGATGGACCGCATCTCGAGGAGAACCGGATCCTGGTGCGTTATGGGGGTCGACATACCCTCGCGCCTCCAATGTTTGACGTCGTTGTCGGCTCGGGGATGGCGAGCCTATCTGATGAGAAAGTAAACTGGATCACACCGCTTGTCGTCAAGACTTTAACGCAAGACGGCGATAACAGCGTGGTAACGAAATGTTCAGGACTGCTTGATACCGGCGTGCTGGAACACCAAAGCGGCCGCCCCAAGGGCCTCCGCCCGGGCGCCGAGCGAAGACATCGCCAAGTGCGTTGTCTCGCCGATTACGGGCACTGCGTGGCGGACGAGGCCGCGTCGGATCGGGTCCAGGAGGATGTCGCCGAGGCCGGCCAAGGGGCCGCCCACCACGATGACTTCCGGGTTGATGAGATTCGCCACATTGCCCAGTGCTCGCCCCACAGCGAGCCCCGCGTCGTCCACCACGCGAAGGGTTGCAGGGTCCCTCGCCAGGGCGTTCCGGACAATGTCCTCGGGCTCGAGGTGCAGTCCCGATCCCTTTCCGAGCAGCTCGATCATGGTGGTGGTGGAAGCCATCGTTTCCAGGCAGCCCCGGTTGCCGCAGCGGCAGATGGCGCCGTATTCGTGGATGGTCGCATGGCCGATTTCTCCTGTGATTCCCACCGCCCCGTAGTAGGGCGCCCCGTTGATGATGAGGCCCGCTCCGATGCCGGAACCGATCTTGAGGAACATGAGGTTATTGATCCCGCTGTGGGGCCCCCATGTGACCTCGGAGAGGGCGCCCAGGTTGGCGTCGTTGTCAACGTATACGGGGAGATCGAGGGCTTCCTCCAGTCGTTCGAGAATCTGGATCCCCACCCATTCGGGGAGGATGGCTCCCTGTGCCACAGTGCCGGAACGGCGGTCGATCGGGCCCGCTATGCCGGCGCCCGCGCCGACTACCGCGCTTCGGTCGACCCCACTTTCGAGCAAGAGTTTGTTGAGGAGTGCGACGGCGGCGCTGATGCCTTGTTCGGCGTGGTGGCCAAGGGGCAGCGTCACCGTTTCCTCGACGATGATGTGATAACCCAGTGAGGCCAGGACCACCCGCAGGTGGCGACGGCCAAAATCGATCCCGACGGCGACCGCGCCGTTGCTGTTGAGCCTGACGTTCAGCGCCCTGCGTCCGGAGCTCGTGATCGGTTCCGTGGAGACGAGTCCCGCGTCCTGCATGATCTTGACGATGTTGGACACCGTTGCCGTGGAAAGACCCGTCTGCCTGGCGAGTTCGGCCTGGGTGGATGGGCCGCTCAGCAGGCATTCGATGAGCCGCTGCTGGTTCAGGTGGCGCAGCGCTGATTGCGAGCCGGGGTTCTTGCGGTGGCTCTTCGTCGAGCTGGATGTTGCAGGCATGACATGAAGCGTGCCTCAAATCACAGTTGCAGTCAAGAAGTTAACGCAACGGCGTGAAGTTGCATCTTCGTCATGGACTGTGCCGCCAATTTGTACGATCCATCCCCGGCGGGCCGTCCGCAGGTCCATTTGTCCTGTGGGAGCGGACGGCGGCTGGCTAGGCTGGAACCACGAGTAATCCCGGGCGTGTCTCCCAAGAACGCCCGACGGGGGACGCAAGGTTCTATCGAGGTGGTAATGATGCTGCTGTCCGTTCTGCAGGCCAACGCTGTTGTCCTGGACATCGACGCCAATCTAAAGACGGTCGATGCGGCGGCGCAACGCGCTGCCGCGGCCGGCGCTGCCTTGCTGTTGACCCCCGAGCTCTTCCCTGTGGGGTACGCGCCGCTGAGGCTCCACGCGGAGTTGGATTTCGCAACGCTTCCGAGCATCCGGCGTCGCCTGGCGGACATCGCCCGCACGCACGGCATCGGACTCGTGTACAGCCTTCCCGCACAGGCTGCCGATGGGGGCTGGCATATCTCGGCCACTCTTTTGGACGCGTACGGAACCGTGCTCCTGGACTACGACAAAGTGCACCTCTTCGGCGGGGAGGAGCGAAAGGCGTTCTCCGCCGCCCGAGCAGCTCCCGGCGTCGTGGACTTCAACGGGGTCAAGATATCGCTGCTGATTTGCTACGACGTCGAGTTTCCGGAAACTGTCCGCGCTGCGGCCACGAGAGGCGCTGAGCTTCTGCTGGTTCCCACAGCCCTGTCCGCGGGCTTCGACACGGTACCGCAAGTCCTGATCCGCGCCCGGGCGCTGGAAAGCCAGCTCAACGTGGCCTACGCGAACCACAGCGGCCACGAGGACGGCTGTGATTTCCTCGGCGGGAGTGTGGTCGCGGGTCCGGATGGTTCATTGCTCGCTGCTGCGGGGGATGGTGGGGCATTGCTGTTCGCCGAGATCTCCACGGAAAGCGTCAAGGCGGCCCGGGAACAAGTGCCGTACTTGCGCGAACGCCGCCCGGAGCTGTACCGCGAGTGGGAAGGTTCTGCTCCAGAAGGTTGAGGTCCGAATGGATGGGTGGATGAGTAGCTCAGCGGTTGATTACGGGCACGCGTAATTCAATCGGGCGCGCCCACTTGCGGAATCCGAGAATGAGGCTGCGTCCATCGCCAAAGAATGGCAGAAGGAAGACTGCATGCAACAGGAACCAGTACTGCAGGAATGAACCGGGTGCCAGTAGTGCAACAAGCGCCCCCACCAAGCATGAAGCACCCGGACCGAGTATCGCCACGATTGCGATCTGCCACCCGTAGAGATGCCCGACGGGAATGACGGAGAAGCAAAGGATGCCGGAAGATACTACGACGTCGGAAATCCCGTGAAACAGCCTCATGCCCGCAACGTGAGACCACTCATGCACCAGAAAACCGCACAGCAGGCAAAGCACATGCACAAGAAGCCACAGGCCAGCCTGGAAAAGTATCGGGTCAGTGGTCATGGCGGCCAGGAAGGTGCACGCTGTGAAGCCGAGAGCCGCGGCGGCAAAAGGCAATCTACATGACCATATGAGTTGCTTGGCTATCAGCCCGGCAGTCACATCCCGGAGGGCGAACTTTCGAACGGTCAATCCGGGTCCGCTTGCAGGAGTCGCTTCTTGTGGAGCTTTAGGCGTTCCAGGACGGATGCAACGGCAACATAAAAGACCAGCGATGCCGCGAACACCACGGCGATGGGCGCGCCGTTCGCCACCCCGATTTCCAATGCGGTCGCCCCGTTGGCCTGTTCATGTGGCTCGAAGAAGAGCGCGCCGAACAGGCCGAATTTTCTGACTCCTATTTCTGACGCCGAGAACATCGTGGTGATGAAACTCGTGACAACGACGATCATGGTGACAACAAAAGAGACTGTCAGCCCGACCGTGAATCTAAGCAGCCACTTCATGGCGCGCAATCCTTTCCATTCTTCGCATGCCCAGAATGCTGTAAAAGACGACCAGCAAGTTAAGTACGGCGAAAATTCCCGCACTGATAATTGGATCAAAGTTAAAGACGTTCAATCCAAGCGCCACAATCATGACGACTATCACGGTGAGAAGGACTCCGATGATGACAGTGAATGGGTTTCCCTTCTCGGGAGGGAACGCGATGCCAACCAGGGTTGATATGAGAATGTTGCTCAAACAGAATCCTGCCACCGGCAGGCACGCTTCGAAGGCAACTCCCTGGGCCACGGAAATCGCGATGACTGGAATGCCGACAACCAGCAGGAGGACGCCTTGCGAGCCTACGAGGCGTAAGTAGTTCACCGGGGTGCGGCCTGGATAGGTGACCGAGCGTCGCAGGGGCTCCGAGTTTGAAAATGCATAGACTCCCTGAAACGTTATGAGGGCAAGCGCGTAGGGTGGCAACACCAAGTGCTCGATCCAGGTGAAGACTGAATAGACGATGACAAAAGAGGCGGCCACCATTGTCTCGAAACTCCGAAACAAGACCAGAATGTAAACGCCGAACTTACGCTTTGCCAACCATGAAGGCAGGAAGACGAAGAAGCGACGCATTGGGACATAGTTCCTGGGTGCGACCGCCACTATTGCTGGAATTATCGCGGCCGATGTCGCAAGCAGCACTAAGCCGGAAAACCAGAGCCCGATGTCTTCCTGAAGCTTTGCGTAGAGCAATACCGGCGCGAAGTAGTCTCGCCCGTTCACGTAGCTTTCGGTGATCTGGCTGCCCTGCTCGTTGGTTTGCGGAAAGGCCACCGCCAGTCCGAAAGCCAGTGCCATCGGGACTATCAGGCCGCGAAGCCGAGCAATCCTGAGGGCCTGCAGAGCACGTTCAAGGAGATAATAGCCGAGGCTCAGAAGCAGGTACGTTGAAATAGCGGGGAACCAGATGGACGCCAGAACCCTCGGAATGTAATCCGTCCCCTCGATCAGCACGGTTGAAATGGAGAAAGCACCGAAAATGAACACAGTCACGAGGAGGACGAGGGACGACTCAAAGAGCGCAAATGCCATGGTCCTTTCCCTGTTGGTCGCCGGCAGATTGAAGGAGAGTTTTAGAAGCTCGTCGGCCTTCATAAAAAGCACCCGGATTAGTGTGTACGCAATAAGTACCCAGAATCCGACGGATGCGTTGGCTACTTGAAGAACAGGATCAAGTAGGCCGGTTCTACCGAGATACTGGCGGATGACCACATAGCTCAACGCGTTGAATCCGGCGAACGCGACAGCGAGTAGGAAAATGGCAGAAAGCCGAGCAGCCGGGCTGGCCAGCAGTCCTCGTCCCAGGACGCATCTCACGATGAAGAGCCAGAACAGTCGAAACAGCAGGACAACGCTCTTGAGGCGCATTTATGATGGTTCCATTGCCTGGATGAATTCGTTGGCAAGGTCAGCTATCGTGCCATGATCTTGGATAATTTTTCGGACCGGAGCCTGAATCACCAGGGCCCCTTGGATTAGAAGCGCCAGCTCGTCAGCGACGTGTTCCAACATGGCGAAGTCATGACTGCACAGCAGAACTGACCGGCCTTCTGTGGCAAGTTTCCGGATGTCCCGTTCGAAGAGGTTGATGGCATCGATGTCGACGCCATTGAGGGTTTCATCGATGACGGTAAACCTTCGTCGGAGCATGAACGCGGCGATGAGTTGCAATTTCTTCCTCATGCCGTGCGAGTAGTCTTCGATCAAATCGCGGTGCCTGTCGCGCATGGAGTACCTGACGAATTGAGTCCTCAGTGCCGCGTGATCCATGGGTTCTCGGTAGAGGCCGTGCATAAAGCGCAGGTATTCCTCGCCTGTGAGGAACTCAGGGAGGTAATCATTGCTGGACAGGTAGATCGAAGACATCTTGGCGCTGCGGCTCTGACTGCTTTCAGACCCGATGCAGATGCGGCCGCTTTGAAGTTGGAGCAGATCCAGGATGACCTTTATCAGGGTGGACTTCCCGGACCCGTTGGGACCAATGAGGCCCATGATCTGGTCCTCTGGGATCGTGAACGAAACATCATTGAGCACTTGGGTTCTGGAGTTGTAGGCGTAGTTGACGTTGGCAACGCTGAGAGTCATGAGGCGAATTCCGATGCTCTGGTCCTGGTGGCAGCTTGTCAGTGCCACCACGACGGTTGGCTTGCAGCTGGTTACCTGCATTCAACGAACACAGAGACGCCCCATTGGCTCCAACTCCAGTTGCCAGTGAACCGGCCTCGTCCCTGCGCCAAGCACCAGATGGCCATCGCTGCGAGCAATACAAAAGCAAGCGCCATCAGGACGGCGAGAAACACCAGAAACCAGCCATCGTAACGAACAATCATTTCGTCAATCTTGGTTCGTGCCGCTGCCATCGTGCTGCTTGCATTCAATGCGGTCGTAGTGAGCATTTCGTTCCTCCACTTCGATTTGAGCTACTGGCGGACGCCGTGTAGCCGGCAGTCGAATGCTAGGCCCGGAAAACCCCGTCTCAGTGGTCAAACGGCGAAATTAAGTGGTGGAACCGGCCAAAATGCGTGCAAAATCGGCGTTTCTCAGTGTGCCTGCGGCCCCGTCTACGTGTGTTTGGCCGCACTACACGTAGACAGACCCCGGCCAGGAAGTGCCGAAGACTAAGCGCCCCCTCCGCCCACCAAAACGTCCGCGTACTGCAGGGCGATCCAAAGCTCCGCCCGCACTTGGGCCTGGTTCAAGTCGGTGTCGAGCAGTTCGGCGAGCAGGCCGATTTGGCGGCGCACGCTGTTGCGGTGCAACCCCAGCAGCTTCGCGGAGGCATCCCAGCTGCCGTTTTCGCTCAGCCACCCCCGGAGCACTGCCAAGAGGGGATCGCGCCGATCAGCCTCCAAGGAAAGTACCGGTTCAAGAAGCCTCGCCGCCAGCATGGACCCGGCCTCGCGGCCCAGGAGTCCGGTGACGGACCAGGTCACCTCGTCGACACGGGCGCTCCGTCCGCTGGACTGGACGCGTGAACGGAGCGACGTCACCCGCTGATGCGCTGCGGCGAGCCCGGTCAGTTCCGTCGGGTCTCCAATAACGAGCCGCCAACCCAGCTTTTCGACGTCCGCCAGGAGCGCGTCGTCCACCTTCAAACGAGTGATCGCAGCGAATCCGTAATCGGTGATTTCCACCAGTTTGGTGTCGAAGAGGCGCCGCCATTGCAATAGCTCTCGCACCGGGCTGTCGCCGGCGGGCCATTCGGGAGAGTCCACCTTGATGCCTTGGACTACGCGCAGGGGAGCGGATCGCGTGGAGGACAGGCTCTGCGCCAGGAGGTCCTTGAGCCCGTTGACGTGCCGGGTGCCACCGGTCGCAAGGCTTTCCGGGTGCAGCAGCAACGCCGTCGCCAATTGGCTTGGCGCGAGGGAGCCGCTGGTCCGTTGGCGGACGAGTAACTCCAGTAACCCCACGACGGACTGCACCACGCTGTTCTGGGCAGGAGTCAGCGCAGCGTCCGAGCCCAGTATCAGGGCGCCCAGATTGGCGTCCTTGGTGCTCCGCAGCGGGTGGCCGAAAACCATCTCGGAGCCAGGCTGCCCAAAGCCGTCCACCTCAACCCGCGGCCCGCTGCCCGAAAGGAGCCGTTCCAGCATGGGTTCCAGCAGTGAATGCTCGACGCCGGTGCTGCCGCCGGCAGCATGGGCGCGCGCACGTACCCGCCCGTCCGCGCCGACCAGAAGTGCCCAGACGGGCACCTTCTGGACCAAAGCGGCGAGCAGCTCATGTTCAGGCCGGGGGGAGAGGACGGCCCGCATGAGTTGCCTGTTGGTGTCCGCGAGCTGGCGGAAGACCTTCGCGTTGTCCGATTCCAGGAGCTGGGAAAACTCAAGCCCGATCGCGGCGAACGGTAGGGATTCCGGAATCTCGATCAAGGTGAGCTTGTGCCGCCTGCAGGCCTTGAGCAGCTCGGCCGGGACGGCGTCGAAATACGGCCTGATCCCGAACCCGAGCGCCGCCACCTTGGCCCCCACCAGCCGCTTCACGTAAGCATCCACGCTCTCCCTGGACCCGCCATCACCCAGGAAAGGGAGCCCCGCGGTCAGCAGGAACTCCCCCTCCGGCAGGTAGGGCGTAGGGTCGTCCAGTTCGCTGGGTTCAACCCAGCGCAGCAGCTCCCCGCCGCTGCCGCCGTCGTGGAGTATCTCCAACTCGGGCGGCAGCTGCTTCAGGAACTGCTCAAGCGTGACGAAACTCAGGCGGCCGGCGGCCGGCTCAGGCGACATCGCTCGCTGCCTCCTGGTAATCGGGGCACTCGTAGGCGCCGGATTCGTACACTCGGGGCAGCCGCGGTGCGATCCGGTTGATGATCTCGTCGCCGTGGCTTCCGATGGCGGCGCCCCAATCGTCGGCGCTCGCGGCCCCTCCGGCCGGATCGCCGAACAGGACCGCGGTGTGTCCGACCTCGATTCCAGTCGCATCCGGGCCGAGGTCCACCATGAACTGGTCCATGCACACCTTGCCGATCACCGGGACCTTCCGTCCAGCGATCTGGACCAGGGTCCGGCCGCTGATGCCCTTGGGGATTCCGTCGGCGTAACCCAGGGGGATGAGGCCGAGGTAGCGCGGCTCATGCGTGATGGCTTGGTGCTCGTAACTGACCCCGGTTCCCGCGGGTACCTTCTTGACCATGACGAGCGGTGCCGTGACGCTCAAGGCGGGGCGCAGTCCGAAGTCGGCGGGATCCAGGTGGTCAGCGGGTGCCAATCCATAGATGGCCAGTCCGGCGCGGACCATATCGAAGTGGAATTCGGGCCGGTCCAGGATGTTTGCCGAGCTCGACACGTGCCGCAATTGCGGGTCCAGGCCGGCAGCTTGGGCTTCACGAACGGCTTCTTCGAACTCCGCCACGGCGGCGGCGTTGCCGGGGTGGGCGGGAACGTCGGCCCACGCCAAGTGGGTCCAGATGCCGCGGACCAGAACCGTGCCGTCCTGCTCCGCCTTGCGCGCCTGGGCCACCAGCTCGGGCCAGTCTTCGTTGCGCGCACCGCCGCGGCTGAGGCCGCTGTCCAGCTCGAGGTGCACGACGGCGGGGCGACCCAATTGCCTCGCGATCCCGGCCAGGACTTCAAGTTGACCGACGCTCCCAAGCGAAACGTCGACGTCGTACTCGAGTGCCTCGCGAATGGTCGCGCTGGACTGGGATGCCAGATACAACCACGACAGGACCGGCACGGTGATGCCCGCCTGGCGCAATGCGATGGCTTCGCTCAACTGGGCGGTTCCCAGCCAATCGGCTCCTGCCGCCACTGCCGCGCGGGCAACATCCACGAGGCCGTGGCCGTAGCCGTTCCCCTTGACGACGGCCATGAAATGTGGCGCGGCGGTGCGCTGCTTGAGGGCTTTGATGTTGTCTGAAATCGCAGACAGATCAACGCTGACCTGCCCGGAAAGTGCCGCTTCCGGCGTCGTTTCTGATTGTGCAATACGTCTCATGGTTGATCACTATAGGTCATTTTGCACCGTCATGAGAGCTGGCTCACAGGCTTACGGTTGTCAGGGGAAACCGCCAACTACTCTGAAGGGACGTCAACGGTGACTGTGCCTACCTCCACCCAGACCAAGCCAACGCACGCCGCGAATACGGATGCCGGCAACACCGCCCGCCGCCCGGGGCTCGGTTCGCAGCTGCTCCGCCGCAAGCCGATCGGGCAGATGGTCAGCGAAGCCGGAAGCAGCGAAAGCGGTACGCCGCTGGTCCGCAGCTTCGGTGTGCTCCAACTGACGATGATCAGTGTCGGCGCGACACTGGGCACCGGCATCCTGGTGATCCTGGGTGAATCCGTGCCGCTGGCCGGACCCGCGGTCTGGATTTCCTTCGTCGTCGCGGGCCTCGCTGCCCTGTTCTCAGCGGTGTCCTACGCGGAAATGGCCGGCCTCGTACCCGTCGCCGGATCCAGCTATTCCTACTCCTACGCCACGATGGGCGAGGGCATGGCCTGGATCTGTGGTTGGTGCCTCGTCCTCGAATACGCGGTTTCCGTGGCTGCCGTGGCCGTCGGCGCTGGGCAGTACGTGAACGAGACCCTCGCCGCGTTCGGGCAGTTCCTGCCGGACGCGATGTCCCAGCCACCGGGCAGCGGCGGCGTGGTCAACGTGCCGGCCATGCTGATTGTGGTCCTCGCCATGGTCCTGCTGGTGCGCGGCGCCAAGGAAAGCGCCTGGATCAACACCGCGATCGTGACCATCAAGATCGTCATCCTGCTGTTCTTCTGTGCCGTCGCGTTCACCGCGTTCAACGCCGGGAACTTCGAACCCCTCATGCCCATGGGCGCCGCAGGCGTCTCGGCAGCAGCATCCCGGGTGTTCTTCTCCTACATCGGCTTCGACGCCGCCTCCACCGCGGGCGAAGAGGCCCGCAACCCCAAGCGCGACCTGCCCCGGGCCATCCTGCTCTCCATGGTGATCGTGACCAGCATTTACGTCCTGGTTGCCGTGGCCGCCATCGGCGCCCGTCCCTGGGAGTGGTTCGGCGGCACCGAGGCCGCGCTGGTGCAGATCCTCGAGGAAACCACCCACCAGCCCTGGATCGCCCTCGTCTTCTCCATCGGAGCCGTGCTCGCCATCGCCAGCATCGTCCTGACCGTGCTCTACGGCCAGACCCGCATCCTGCTCTCCATGTCTCGCGACGGACTGGTCCCCGAAGTCTTTGGTCGAATCTCCCCGCGCACCGGCACCCCGGTGGCCGGAACGCTCATCGTGGGCACCGCCGTCGCACTCACCGCAGGGCTTGTCCCGCTCGGCGCGCTCGCCGACGCCACCAGCATCGGCACCCTCTTCGCGTTCGCGCTGGTGAACGTCGCCGTCATCTACCTGCGGCGCAACCGGCCGGAGCTCAAGCGCAGCTTCCGCGTCCCGCTCTACCCGATCACCCCCGTCCTCGGCACGCTGATGTGCGCCTACCTCATGGCCAACCTGGGTGCTGACACCTGGGTGGTGTTCGGTGGCTGGATGCTCGTGGGGATCGCCCTCTACTTCGGCTACGGACGCCGGAACTCCAAGGTAGCGGCCCTGACCGAACAGGAATACCGTGAACTATCCGCCAGGGTCGCCGACCCGGAAACTGTGAAGGCAGAACTTTCATGACCATCGCCACCGAATTGCCCACGGAACCCACACCCCGCGGTGAGACCGGGATTTCCCAAGCAACGCCGGCCGACGCTCCCATCACCATGCTGAACCCGGACTTCCCGTTCAGCTACGACCACTACCTGGCCCATCCCGACGGACTGGCGGTTGTTCCGCCGGAACTGTTCGGCACGGAGGTCGCGGTGATCGGCGCCGGCTTGTCGGGACTCATCACGGCCTACGAGCTCATGAAGCTCGGGCTGCGCCCCGTGGTCTACGAGGCTGACCAGATCGGCGGGCGGCTGCGCACTGCGAGCTTCCCCTCCGCTCCCGGAGTGGTGGCAGACCTCGGCGGCATGCGCTTCCCCGTGTCCGGCAAGGCGTTCTACCACTACGTGGATCTCCTCGGCCTGGACACCCAGGAATTCCCCAACCCGCTCGCTCCCGCAACATCGAGCACCGTGATCGAGCTGGCCGGACAGAAGCACTACGCCGCCACCTCTGCCGAGCTGCCTGAGTTCTTCCACGAAGTCGCCACAGCCTGGAAGGCCGCAGTGAATGACGGCGCAGCGTTCCAGGAAATGCAGGACGCGATCCGGGCCCGCGACACCAAGCGCATCAAGGAACTATGGAACGAACTGCTCCCGCTCCTGGATGAGCAGACCTTCTACGGCTTCATCGCCGCAAGCAAGTCCTTCAAAGAGGCCGGATTCGCGCACCGCGAGGCCTTCGGGCAGGTAGGTTTCGGTACCGGCGGTTGGGACACCGACTTCCCCAACTCCATCCTCGAGATCCTGCGCGTCGTCTACACTGACGCCGACGACCAGCACCGGCTCATCACCGGGGGAGCGCAACGGCTCCCCGAGGCACTCTGGCACCACGCGCCGTCGGGCATGGCCCACTGGCCCGAAGGCACCTCGCTGGCATCGCTGCATTCCGGTTCCCCGCGCGGAGCCGTGGACCGCATCGAGCGTGGAGAGAACGGCGACCTTATGGTGCGCGAACGGTGGGGCCGCGAAACCGGGTACCCCGCCGTCGTGACCACATGCCAGTCCTGGCTGTTGTCCACGCGGATCCACACCCAGGAATCGTTGTTCCCCTCGGAACTGTGGACCGCGATCGAGCGCTCGCACTACATGCAGTCGTCCAAGACCTTCGTGATGGTGGACCGGCCGTTCTGGAAGGACATCGACCCCGAAACGGGCCGGGAAGTGTTGTCCATGACCCTGACCGACCGGCTCAACCGGGCAACGTACCTGCTCGACGACGGTCCGGACAAGCCTGCAGTCATCCTGCTTTCCTACACGTGGAACGACGACGCCCTGAAGTGGCTCTCGCTCAGCGCCGAGGAACGCGTCAAGCTCATGTTGCACTCGCTTGAGCAGATCTACCCCGGCGTGGACATCGCGAGCCACATCGTCGGCCAACCCATCACCGTTTCCTGGGAGGCCGACCCCAACTTCATGGGCGCCTTCAAGGCCAACCTGCCAGGGCACTACCGCTACCAGCAGCGCCTGTTCACGCACTTCAAACAGGACAAGCTGCCGGAGACCCAGCGGGGCATCTTCCTGGCGGGCGACGACGTCTCGTTCACCGCTGGCTGGGCCGAAGGCGCCGTCACCACGGGGCTCAACGCTGTGTGGGGCGTGGTGAACCACCTTGGCGGTTCCTCAGTGGCAGGCAATCCAGGTCCCGGTGACGTGTTGGACGAACTGGGTCCGATCAGCCTGGACTAATTGCCGCTGTTGCGTTTGCGAGGTCCACTCTGCGTTCCTGAACCTGATCCAAGGACGCAGAGCGGGCCTCGCATTTTAGTGGGTTGCGCGCCTGCGTGGACCAGTTCGGTTCGTGAGCTGAACACGGTCCACAGCCATTGTTTGGCGTTGCTCTTCCGCTGAACACGCCCAGGCCTGTATCCCGGACATCCACGCCTGCAGGCATCGGCCAAGAGTCGGCTTGACCGGATAAAAGATAGTGAGCTATTATTTACATAATCATCAAAATTGGCCGCCTAATCCGTTTGTGAACGTTAGCCGGGGGGTGGACTCATCATGGCGCCGACTTGCTGTCGATGGCGGTTCTAGAACCGGCTCCACCAATGTTTGATGGCGGCGGCTATTAGCTACGACCCTTTACGAAAATAAAGCCAATTTGGGGGAATAATGGCAGACGTAATGGTGATCCGTGCGCAGAAATTCATCAACACCTACAACTCCGCAGGCATTCCAAAAGTGGAGGAGAATGGGCGAACGAGCTGGGCGGTCATGTTCGCTCTGACCCGGGCGCTGCAATTCGAGCTTGGTATCACCGCGCTGTCGGACAGCTTTGGCCCAACGACGTTGGCGACTCTTCAATCCAAAATGCCAAATATCGACGGGGCCACTCCTGGCGCTGGGCGCATAAATAAGATCATCCAATCGGCTCTGTATTGCAAGGGTTACGATGGCGGAGAAATCGACGGAATCTACAATCAGCGGGTCAAGGACGCCGTCCGAAAGCTGAAACTGGACATGGGAGTCCAAGCGGCCTTCCCTGGCGATGGCATCACACCGAAAGTGTTCAAGGCCCTTCTGACGATGGATCCATACGTTCTGCTGCCAGGCGGAGACGGTGCTGTCCGTTCGGCCCAACAATGGCTGAATGCAGCGTACATCGGGCGTCGTGAATTCTTCATCGTCCCCTGCGACGGTTTCTTCTCGCGGAATGTGCAGAAGGCGCTTATGTTTGCCATTCAGTACCAGATCGGCATGAGCGACAATGTGGCCAACGGATTCTTTGGACCAGGTACACAATCAGGGATTCGCAATAACACGTTGACAGTTGGCTCTACGGGAATCTGGGTTCGGCTGTTTAGCGCAGCTATGATCTTCAATAAACGTGCCAGAACCGCGTTTGCGGATGTGTTTACCGCTCAATTGTCTGCACTGGTGTCCGATTTTCAAGGCTTCGCCAAATTGCCCGTCACGGGAAAAGGCGACTTTCAAACATGGGCGTCGCTTTTGGTTTCCACCGGCGATGTCACCCGGAGAGGAACCGCTGCCGACTGCATCACCACGATCACTCCGGCACGGGCTTCGGCTCTGATGGCGGCGGGATATCAGATCGTTGGCCGTTACCTGTCTAATGCCCCCCGCTCTACTTGGAACAAACAGATCGAACAAGGAGAACTCGCGGCCATCCAGTCGAGCGGTATGTGCATCTTCCCCATCTACCAAACCTGGGGTGGTGCGGCGTCATACTTCAATTCCGGACAGGGGCAAGCAGATGCACTGGCAGCCATCGAAAGACTCCGCTTCTACGGGTTCAAGCCCGGCACGACCGTTTACTTCGCCGTTGATTTCGACGCCCTCGACTATGAAGTTACAGAGAACATCATCCCTCACTTCCGCGGGATCAAGTCCACGATGGACTTCAACGCCGCAGGCTACAAGATCGGTATCTATGGTCCTCGTAACGTGTGTTCCCGTGTGGCCGGCGAGGGGCTTTCAATAGCCAGTTTTGTGTGTGACATGTCCACCGGATTCTCGGGCAACCTAGGATATCCGCTGCCGGAAGATTGGGCCTTCGACCAGATATCAACCATCACTGTCGGGACGGGCGCCGGAAGCATCGAAATCGACAAAAACATCGCGTCGGGACGCGATGCGGGACAGAATTCATTCAATCCGCCGAAGGAAACTCAGGTGGTGGACGTCCTCCTTGATGCTCAGCTACAAGGGGCATTGATGGCCGACATCAAGTCATATCTTGAGTCGATCGGGGTTCCGGAGAAGGGCCTTGAATACGAAGGCGAGCCTCTGACCACGCTGCGGTCTAACACTGAGGCGGTCGAGATGATCTTTCGTTTCGATGCGCAAATCACCCAGGCTGCGGGTCAGTTCCGAGTGCCTAAATCGTTGGTCCAATGTCCCCTGTTGTGGGAGTACCGCAAGTACACGCACCTCGACACGGTGGCGGACGAGGGAGTGCGGCTCTACTACGCAGGACTCCTCGGGCGCGGTAACGATGATTCAAGCACCGGTCTGGGACAAATCTTCGCGAGGACTGCCATCCGGGCGCAAAACTACTGCATCAGCCAAGGAATGATGCCGGGCACAATCATGGATCCCAATAATAAGCCCGATGTGTGGACGATGTGGCAGAAACTCCAGGACGACAACTTCAATGTGCAAACCGCCGCCCAGGTCCTGATCCATGGAGCCGTCGATCAGGACGTGCTTCTGGGCAGGGGAAACCCCGAAAGCGAGTATCAGACGACTCTGGCACGCTATAACGGAACCGGTCCAGCGGCCCAACGCTATGGCGAAGAACTCGTAGGCCTCTACCGGGTATTTGAGAAGTACAACGGCCTCATGAGGAACAAGTGAGCATGGCAAAAGCCCAGCCCGCATCGCCCGGCGCGGGGGAGCCCGGTTCGCTTGCGGCCGTCGTTTTCCTGAATCTGCTGGGCTTCCCATGGTTGGCACTAGCTTCACTGAACGCCGCGCACTTGATCCTGGAAAATGGCGGATACCCGGATGCCCGCTACGGTCAGGACGACACGAATCTCAGCATTTGCATTTTCTTCTTCGTTCTCATCACTGTGGTGTTTCTTCTCGCCGATGCTGTCGTGCTGCTGAAGCTAAGGCAACTCAAGAACCTTAAGTCATGGTCAGCGGGGTTGGGAACACTCCTTCTGCCAGCAATTGCCCTGTTTGTCTTTCTTGTCCTCACCGAGACCAATCTCGGTTGACTTTCCAAGCCGTTGGTCAACCAATTCGCGTCGTGAAAGGTCCAATCCCGTGAAGACTCCAAGTCGAAAAGTCGGCCGCCGCTCCCTTCTCGGCGCTGTATTGGGGGGAGCAATAGTCGTCGCGGGCGGTGCAATCGTCACGGCATCCCCAGCCGTCGCCCAAGCCACGCATGTTGTTCGGGCACCTTCAGGGAAGCAACCGAAACGAAGCAACAACGGCTGGCGAACGGCACAATCATCCGATACGGACGAAGGAGTTTGGGCGCGTCCTGTGCCCGGAAGTGCCGCATCAGTGTCGGTCCGTGCCGGAGATCCCGAAGCGATCCTGATTTACGTCGCTCGCCGCTTCAACTATGAGGTCCGGCCGCTAGGTAAAGGGGACGTGGTTGGCTTCCGACCGTTGTCAGAGATCGCGGCGGGTGTTTCGACGAACTTGGCATCAGGCACGGCTATTCAGATCTTGCCGGGTTCTTTCCCGTTCGGAAGCCGAGGCAATCTATTCGGCTCGGAGCTTCGAACCATCAGAAGCCTGTTAGCGGAGTGTGCTGGGGTCGTGGCGTGGGGTGGAGACTCAGATAACCCCGATGAATCTCTGTTCGAGCTCGTCAAGGGCCCCCGTGACAAAGACCTTGCAGCTCTTGGGACCAGAATTCGGCAGTGGAACGATGAATCCGGGCAGGGCGCAGGGACAGTGATGATCGGGGCATAGTCTGCCCTGAAAGCTCTGACAGCCTGTCCGTCCGCAGTGTCCTTTCTATAACTGACTTGCGTCTCTTGGAAATCGCCCTTGGACGAACTGGGGCCGATCAGCCTGGACTAGGCCTGCGCGTGCATGTCGCGGTGCGCTGCCGCCAGTTCCCTGTAGTGCGCCGCGTTGCGCTTCACGCCGTCGAGCTCTTCCTCGCTCAGTTCGCGGCGCACTTTGGCGGGCACCCCGGCAACCAGGGACCGCGGCGGGATGACAGTTCCCTCAAGCACGACGGCGCCGGCGGCCACAAGCGAACCGGTACCGATGACGGCGCCGTTCAGGATAGTGGCGCTCATGCCGATGAGGCAGTCGTCCTCCACGGTGCACCCGTGGACGACGGCGCCGTGACCGACGCTGACCCGCGCGCCGACGGTGCAGGGGAAGCCGGGGTCGGCATGCAGGACCACATTGTCCTGGAGGTTCGAGCCCGTGCCGACGCTGATGGCGGCAGTGTCGGCACGGACCGACACGCCATAGAAGGCGCTGGAGTCCTCGCCGAGGGTGGCCTTGCCGATGATGGAAGCCGTGGGTGCCACGAAGGCGGTGTCATGGATGGCCGGGGTATCCCCGCCGAAGGTGTAAATGGGAGCCATGGGGCAAGCCTAATCCCCACCGCCTCCCTAACCTCGCTTCGCTCGGCCAGGGAACCCTGGCGGCGTGGGCCCAAGCGAAGGTGTCCGGAGGACCAGGAACTGGTAGTGCTGAGTCCAATTCCCCGCACCCGGCCCGGACTCGGCTCCCGTGCCCTCGGGCCAGGTCTCGAAGTGCTCCACTGTGCCGTGCGCACCGAAGATGCGGCGCACGACGTCGTCGCTCCGGCGGCTGAAAAAACGCCTCGGCTCGACTTCGTCCTCGGGGTTGAGGACTTCTTCATCGTTACCGGACCAGAGCCCGACGGCGATTGGCGCGCCAGGCGCGGCGACCCGCACGAGTTCGCGGACGACGTCGTGGATTCCATCGTTGGGGACGTGCAGGAGGGTGCTCATGGTCCACACAGCCGGGAACGTGGCGTCGGCGAACGGCAGGGACCGGCCGCTGGCCACGCTCGCGTCCAGGCCCTTGGCTCGGGCGACGTGGATGCTCTCCTCGGAAAGATCGACGCCCGTGTAGTGCAGTCCTGCCCGCACGAACTCCAAGCCTTCGACGCCGGTGCCGCAGCCCAGTTCGAACAGCGAGTGCCTGTGTTCGTCCTTGAGAAGACGAATGAACCAGTCGCGGCATTCCGTCCGAGGTGGTGTCATGGCGCGGGTGTTCTGAATGCCGGCCTGCCGGTCGTAGTAGACGGCCAGGTTCGCCTCGTGATTGTCGGTTTCATCGCTGAAGGCCCTCGGGGTCCCGTCCATGGACCCAGCGTAGAACACCCAACTAGCTAGCAGTAGATGCCGTTATGAGGCGTCAAAACGACATTAAATGCGAGCTAGTTGGGTGGGGCGCTGGTAGGTGGGCGGGGCAGGGAAAGCCGTTAGTTGAACACCACCGTGCGGGTGCCGTCGAGCAGAACGCGGTGTTCGGCGTGCCACTGCACAGCTTGGGCGAGCGTGCGGCCTTCGACGTCGCGGCCCATCTGCACGAATTGCTCGGTGGTGCGGGCGTGGTCCACCCGGATGACTTCCTGCTCGATGATCGGGCCCTCGTCGAGGTCCGCCGTGACGTAGTGGGCAGTGGCCCCGATGATCTTCACGCCCCGGGCATGCGCCTGGTGGTAGGGCTTGGCGCCCTTGAAGGACGGCAGGAAGGAGTGGTGGATGTTGATGGCCTTGCCGTTGAGCTCGGTGCAGAGCTCGTTGGAGAGGACCTGCATGTAGCGCGCCAGGACCGTCAGCTCGATGCCGTGCTCATGGATGAGTGCGAGCAGCTTCGCCTCGGCCTGGGGCTTGGTGTCCGGAGTGACCGGGATGTGGTGGAAGGGGATCCCGTAGAACTCCGCCAGGCCTTCGAGGTCCCGGTGGTTGGATACGATGGCGGGCACCTCGATGGGGAGGGTTCCGGAGCGTTGCTGGAAGAGCAGATCGTTGAGGCAGTGCGCGTCCTTTGAACCCAGGATCAGGGTACGGACCTTCTGGCCCACCGGGTTGATTTGCCACTTCATGCCGAATTCTTCGGCCACCGGGGCCAGCTCCGAACTCAGTTCAGCCTGGGTCGAGGACGTTGTGGCTTCCACCCGCATGAAGAAGTTTCCCGTGCTGGGGCTGCCGTATTGCTGGGAATCGGCGATGTTGCAGCCAGCCTCCAACAAAGCGCCAGCAACGGCGTGCACAATTCCGGGCCGGTCCGGGCAGGACAGGGTTACAACAAAAGACGTAGGCAGGGTGGAATCAGTCACACGTAAAGCCTACCGTTGCGCACCTGTTGTACTGTTTAAGTCGTCGCGACTGGCGTTGGGTGGTGTACCACCAGGGAGCGGCATTGTTGAAGACCACGGATCGTACGCCTGGGCCGAGGGTCACGTTTTACTGTCGCTGTGCCACGCCCCGTAATCAAAGGCATGGAAAAAACCCAGCCGGTAGCCTGACCTGTAGAAATACCCGTTGCCTATCCAGGAGATCTTCGTGACCACGTCCACCATCACCTCCGCGACCATCAGCAACCAGCCGCTTTCCGAGCTCGACCCCGAGATCGCCGCGGTTCTGGAACAGGAACTCGGCCGCCAGCGCGGCACCCTGGAAATGATCGCTTCCGAGAACTTTGCGCCCCGCGCCGTCATGGAGGCCCAGGGCTCCGTCCTGACCAACAAGTACGCCGAAGGCTACCCGGGCCGCCGCTACTACGGTGGCTGCGAATACGTCGACATTGCCGAGCAGCTGGCCATCGACCGGGTGAAGGAGCTCTTCGGCGCTGAGTACGCCAACGTGCAGCCGCACTCGGGTGCACAGGCCAATGCCGCAGCCCTGTCCGCCATGATCACTCCCGGTGACAAGATCCTCGGCCTTTCCCTGGCCCACGGCGGTCACTTGACCCACGGCATGAAGCTCAACTTCTCCGGAAAGCTCTACAACGTAGCTGCCTACCAGGTTGAAGAAGACACCTTCCGCGTGGACATGGACAAGCTCCGCGAACAGGCCATTGCCGAGAAGCCGCAGGTCATCATCGCCGGCTGGTCCGCTTACCCGCGCCACCTCGACTTTGCAGCCTTCCGTTCCATCGCCGACGAGGTTGGCGCGCTTCTCTGGACGGACATGGCCCACTTTGCCGGCCTCGTCGCAGCAGGCCTGCACCCGAGCCCGGTGCCGCACTCCGACGTCGTGACCTCCACGGTGCACAAGACGCTGGCCGGACCCCGTTCCGGCGTGATCCTCGCCAAGCAGGAATGGGCTAAGAAGCTCAACTCCAACGTATTCCCGGGCCAGCAGGGCGGCCCGCTCATGCACGTGATCGCCGCCAAGGCCGTTGCTTTCAAGATCGCAGCCGGCGAGGAATTCAAGGAGCGCCAGGAGCGCGTCCTCGAAGGCGCCAAGATCATCGCCGATCGCCTCAACCAGGCCGACGTCGCTGAAGCCGGTGTTTCCGTGCTCACCGGCGGCACCGACGTCCACCTGGTCCTCGTGGACCTGCGCAACTCGCAGCTGGACGGCCAGCAGGCCGAAGACCTCCTGCACTCCGTGGGCATCACCGTCAACCGCAACGCCGTTCCGTTCGACCCCCGCCCGCCGATGGTCACCTCCGGCCTGCGCATCGGTACTCCGGCCCTGGCTACCCGCGGCTTCGGTGCCACCGAATTCACCGAGGTTGCCGAGATCATCGCTTCGGCGCTGAAGGCCGGGTCCGCTGCCGACGTTGAAGCCTTGCAGGCCCGCGTCGACAAGCTCGCCGCCGATTTCCCGCTGTACCCGCAGCACGAGCAGTGGTGACCCCGTCCATGGCGCAGACCGCGAAGATCCTTGACGGCAAGGCCGCCGCCGCCGCCATCAAATCTGAGCTGACTGAGCGAGTCGCTGCCCTGAAGGCCCGCGGCGTAACTCCGGGCATTGCCACTGTGCTCGTAGGTGCGGACCCTGCCTCGCAGCTTTACGTGTCCATGAAGCACAAGCAGTCTGTGGAGATCGGGATGAACTCGATCCAGCGTGAGCTTCCGGCGGATGCCACCCAGGCGCAGGTTGAGGCCCTCATCGACGAACTCAATGCGGACCCCGCCTGCCACGGTTACATCGTGCAACTGCCGCTGCCCAAGCACCTGGACACCGATGCCATCCTCGAGCGAATCGACCCCGCCAAGGATGCCGATGGCCTGCACCCGACCAACCTGGGCCGGCTGGTGCTCAACGTCAACGGAGAGATCACCTCGCCGCTGCCGTGCACACCCCGCGGCGTCATCGAGCTCCTGGAGCGCAACGGCTACAGCCTGGCCGGCAAGCACGTTGTGGTGGTCGGCCGCGGCGTTACGATCGGCCGCTCGATCGGCCTGCTGCTCACCCGGCGGGCCGTGAACGCCACCGTGACGCTGACGCACACCGGCACCAAGAACCTCTCGGAGCTGCTGCGTCAGGCGGACGTGATTGTAGGCGCGGCGGGTGCCAAGCACATCGTCAAGCCTGCGGACGTGAAGCCGGGCGCGGCCGTGCTCGACGTCGGTGTCACCCGTGAAACCGACCCCGAGACGGGCAAGAGCAAGGTCCACGGCGACATCGATCCCGCCGTTGCCGATGTAGCCGGCTGGATTTCGCCGAACCCCGGCGGCGTGGGTCCCATGACCGTGGCGCTGCTCATGACCAACGTGGTCGAAGCCGCGGAACGCCAAGTGGCAGCGGGAAGCGTCTCCGGCGTCGCCTGATTTTGCACCCCACCGCGATGTAGGGCGCCTACTCCCTCGGGAGTAGGCGCCCTACACCGTTAACCCGACGACGCCGGCGCCCTCCGCGACTAGGCTCGGAGCATGCAGCGGCGTTTCCAGGGTCCTCCCACGAGTTTCATCGTGATCGCAGTGGCCCTGATCCAAGTCTTGGGGACCGTCTTTTCGGCGAGCCACCAGGTGGCCCTGCGTCCCTTGGACCCGCTCGCCTTCATCCTGTTGTTGGCGGGCCCCGCGGCCTTGGCTTTCCGGATCCGCCGGCCCGCCGTCATGCTGCCGATCACCCTCGCGGCCACGTCCATCTATTTGCTCCTCGGTTACGCCTGGGGCCCGATTGTGCTGTCCCTGGCTCTCTCGATCATCCTGACCGCAGCCGCGGGACTGCGCTGGCAGGCCTGGCTCGGGGCTGGGATTTCCGCCGCCGCCGTCGTGCTGATGGCCGTCCTCGCCGGAGATGAGACGGGGCTTGTCCGGGCCTCTGCCGGTGTTGCCTGGGCTGCGATCCTTGTCCTGATCGGTGAAGGCTTCCGACGGCGGGGCGAACGGATGGCCGAATACCGGCGACGGCGGGAGGCCGCGAAACAGGCCGAACGGGACGAATACCGCCTCACGCTCGCCCGCGATATCCACGATGTTGTGGCGCACTCGCTGTCGATGATCAACGTCCAGGCCTCGGTGGCGCTCCACCTAGGCACGAACGATCCTGAGAAGCTCCGCCCGGCGCTGGAGGCCATCAAAGCCGCGAGCAAGGAGTCGTTGGCCGAAGTCCGTCAGCTCCTCGGTGTACTGCGCGACGACGCCCCGCTGAGTCCCGCGGCGCCGCCAAGTCTGGTGCGGATCCCGGAACTCGTGGACGACGCGCGGCGAGGCGGCTTGGAGGTGCGGTTCGAAAATTCCGTGGGCCCTGAACTAATTGGTACAACACAGCAGGAAGCCGCCTACCGGATCGTCCAGGAAGGTCTGAGCAACGTCCGCCGGCACTCCGGCGCGGCGTCCGCCGTCGTACTTCTGGAATTGGCGGGGAACGCGCTGCGGGTGAGTATCGACGACGACGGCGGAGGCCTCCGGGGAGCGCCCGCCGGGAACGGGCTGAGGGGCATGCGGGAGCGCGTCGAGGCCCTCGGCGGCACCCTTGGGCTGACGGCGCTGGAACCCGGACTGCGCGTGGAAGCGAACCTCCCGCTGAACCCCCGCGAGGGAGGACTCCAACCATGATCCGCTTGCTGCTCGCGGACGACCAGAACCTCATCAGGGCGGGCTTCCGGGCCCTCTTGGACGCCGAACCAGACATGGAAGTGGTGGCGGAAGCCGGTACTGGGCGGGATGCCGTCAGGCTGGCCGAGCGTGAGGCTCCCGACGTCGTCCTCATGGACATACGTATGCCGGATGGCGACGGGCTGGCCGCGACCCGGGAAATCCTGGCCAACCCGCGCCTCGTGCACACCCGAATCATCATCCTCACCACGTTCGAGCTGGACGAATACATCGCCGAAGCCGTGCGCGCGGGTGCCGCCGGTTTCCTCGTCAAGGACACCGAACCGGAGGAACTGATCCGCGCCGTGCGGGTAGTGCACGACGGCGACGCCCTCCTTTCGCCGTCCGTGACACGCCGCATCATGGCCCAGCTCGCCCTGCACAGCAAGGCTGCGTCGAAGATAGTGCCCTTGGAGCAAATCACCGAGCGAGAACGGGAAGTCCTGGCGCTTGTAGGCGAAGGACTGAACAACGCAGAGATCGCCGAGCGGCTGTTCATCACCCCGTTGACAGCGAAGACGCACGTTTCACGGATCATGACCAAACTGCTGGTCCGGGATCGTGCGCAACTGGTGGTGTTGGCCTACGAATCCGGCTTGGTGCGGCCGGGCTGGAGCAGCTAGCCCTGCCCTGCAGTCTCCCGGGGGAGTAGGCGGCAAGCCGCAAGTGACTCCCGGTGGCCGACGTGTTTCGATGGGCCAAAAACCAGACTGGAACCAGAGCCGAGATACGGCCTGTTGAGAGTTTGGACTGGACATGTTGACATCATTGAGCACCGCCATCGGCGCCGCGGCCGCCCAGCTGCCCGCCGACGTCGTTCACGGACCCGGGGACGGATTCGTCTTCTGGCCGTTTTTCCTCCTGATCCCGTTGTTTTGGATCCTCGTGATCGGATTCTTCATCTTTTTCGGCCGCCGGATGTGGCGCCGGAACCACTACTGGGCAGCAACACAGGGCGCTGAAAGCGTGCTGAGGGAGCGTTACGCACGGGGCGAAATCGACGAGACCGAGTACCGCCAACGCCTGGAAGTGCTGCGGGCACATCCCACGAAATGACGAACCGGCGGATCCTGCTGGATCATTCGTCTGGATAAACCATCAGGCCTTGGAATCACGCGGTTCCAGGGCCTGAGGTTTGGAGTGATCCAGCAGAATGTCCCGCTGTGGTTCCCGGGTTACTCCAGAAAATTGCGGAATACCTCTTTCACGTATTCCTTGGCTCTACTAGTCTGCTGGGGTGCACAATGAAGCCACCCGCTCTTTCTCCACGTCAGCCAGCTTCCAGATGAACCCACCCGCAGTCATCACAGCCGAAAACCTCACCAAGAGCTACGGCGAGCTTGTCGCCGTCGACGGTATCTCCTTCGAGGTCCCGGCGGGGGAGTCCTTCGGCCTGCTTGGCCCCAACGGCGCCGGCAAATCGACCACCATGAAAATGATCGGCGGAGTCTCCCAGCGCACGTCCGGGAAGCTGAGCATCATGGGCCTGGACCCGGAAACGCACGGGCCGGAAGTCCGCGCGCACCTCGGAGTGGTGCCACAGCAGGACAACCTGGACGAGGAACTGAAGGTCCGCGAAAACCTGATTGTCTACGGCCGCTACTTCGGCCTGCCCTTGAGCTACTTGCGCCCCAAGGCCGATGAGCTGCTCGAGTTCGCCCAGCTGACGGACAAGGCCAAGTCCAGGGTTGATGCCCTCTCCGGCGGCATGAAACGGCGTCTCACGATTGCCCGCTCTCTCATCAACGAGCCCAAGATCCTGCTCTTGGACGAGCCCACCACGGGGCTGGACCCGCAGGCCCGGCACATCCTGTGGGACCGGCTGTTCAGGCTCAAGGAACAAGGCGTCACCCTGATCCTCACCACGCACTACATGGACGAGGCCGAACAGCTTTGCGACCGGCTGATCGTGGTGGACAAGGGCCGGATCATGGCCGAAGGCTCGCCGGCCAGCCTGATCCGCGAATATTCCACGCGGGAGGTCCTGGAACTCCGCTTCGGTTCGGAACGCAACGCCACTATCGGCGTCGAACTCGCGGGCGTCGGCGAACGCGTCGAGACGCTTCCGGACCGGGTGCTCATCTACGCGGACGACGGCGAATCGGCGCTGGAGCAGGTCTCCGCACGCCGGCTCCGTCCCCTGACTTCGCTGGTGCGGCGTTCTTCGCTGGAGGACGTCTTCCTCCGGCTGACCGGACGGAGCCTCGTTGATTAGCGCACACTCGCCTGCCGTTTCAGCCAGCCGGGCGAAGCGCTGGGGATCTTTCTTCTACGCCGAGCAGGTCCTGCGTGTGATGCGTGGCTACGGCTGGTCCGTGTTCCTGTACAGCGTGGGACAACCGGTGGCGTATCTGTTCGCGATGGGCATCGGGTTGGCGAGCCTGGTGGATGCGAACAGCGCGGCAGTGTTTGGTGGAGTGAACTATTTGACCTTCATCGCGCCGGCGCTGTTGGTTTCATCCGCGGTCATGACAGCGTCGGGGGACTTTTCCTACCCGATCATGGACGGCTTCAAATGGCGCCGCGTGTTCTATGGCCCGCACGCCTCCCCGCTGGTGCCGCAGCAGATCGCCGCGGGCCACATCATGGCAAGTGCCTTGAAGTTCCTCGTGCAATCGCTGGTCTACTTCGCCATCGTGGCCATGTTCGGTGCCTCGCCGAGTCCGTGGGGCTGGGTGTCGGCGATTGTTGCCACGGTGGCCGGGCTCTCCTTCGGGCTGCCGCTCATGGCCTACGCCTCGACCATCACCAAAGACTCCGGCCAGTTCGCGTTGGTGCAGCGATTCATCGTGGTACCCCTGTTCCTGTTTTCGGGCACGTTCTTCCCACTGGATTCGCTGCCGCTCGCGGTGCGCTGGATCGGTTGGATCTCCCCGGTGTGGCACGGAACGCAACTGGGCCGCGTCTTCACCTATGGACTCGAGGAGAATCCCTTGTTGACCCTGACCCACGTCCTGTTCCTCGTGGGCGCCGCCGCTGCAGGTTGGACGCTCACGCGGCGCCAGTTCGCCCGGAGGATGGGGGCATGAGCGCCCTGGCCGAAGGCCAGACAGGACCGCACAGCGCCACCGACGCCGCCCGTGAACGTACCTTCGGCCCGCTGTACTCACGCAACGCGCTTGCTGTGGTGTCGCGGGGCCTCATGGCAGCGAAAAGCAGCACGTGGTTGATCCTGGTTTCCGGGTTCTTCGAGCCGGTGCTTTACCTGATTTCGATGGGCGTGGGACTCGGCCCGATTGTGGGTACCGTGGCGGGACCGGGCGGCCAGGAAATCAGTTATGCGGCCTACATCGCGCCCGCGCTCCTAGCCGTGTCCGCCATGAACGGCGCCGTCTATGACTCCACGTGGAATGTCTTCTTCAAGATGAACTTCGCCAAGCTGTACCAGGGAATGCTCTACACCTCGCTCGGACCATTGGACGTAGCCATCGGGGAGATCTTCCTGGCCCTGTTGCGCGGACTCCTGTACGCCACGGGGTTCACGGCCGTCATGGCCGTCATGGGACTCATCACCACGCCATGGGCGGTCCTGGTCATCCCCGCCTCAGTGCTGATCGCTTTTGGCTTCGCGAGTTTCGGCATGGGCATCACCAGCTTCATGAAGACTTTCCAACAGATGGACTGGATCAACTTCTTCATGCTGCCCATGTTTCTTTTCAGCGCTACCTTCTACCCGTTGAGCGTCTATCCGCAATACATCCAGTGGCTCATCCAAGCGATGCCGCTCTGGCATGGCGTGGAACTCCTGCGGCAGATCAGCATTGGTTCCTTCAGCCCGGCCACGGCAGTCCATATCGCCTACTACCTCGTGATGATCGCCCTCGGCATCACGCTCACTACCGGAAGGTTGCGCAAGCTCTTCCTGAAATAGCGGCACGGGCTGTTCGCCGGGGGTGGAAGCGGGCAGTTCGCCGTGCGGAGTTTGCGACAATGGGTGCATGCGATCCCTCGGCGACTCCCCGTCATCTGTTCCCTCGTCCGCTTCCGCCAGGAGCCCTTTCAAAGGCTTCCGCATCGGTGGACTGGGCATGACGGTGGTGCTCATCGCTTTCCTGGTGGCCGTGATCTTCGCCGCCAACCATAACGACGTCGTCGGTTGGATCGTTGCCGTTGTCTCCTTCGGCTGGCTCGCGCTCGCCGCTTTCGTGGTCTTCAGCATCCAGAAGGCCGCCAAGCGGGCCGGTGAAAAACTCACCGAAGCGCAGAACGCCTTCAACGCGGCAACCGGCCGGGCGCCGTCGTCGTCGAGCGCCGACCACGGTGGCACCCGGGTGGTCTCGGAACGGAGCGAAGCTGACGAAATGCGGGACCTCAAACTGGACCACTCTTTCAAGATTGTCCAGGTGCAGGTACGCGTGGTGGAGGACGAGCGCGCCAAGGGCGACGCCGCCGACCAGGACACCATCAACCGCGCCTTGGAAACCATCGCCATCACATCAAGCAATGCCCGGGACATGATCAAGTCCTCCGGCGGCGACGAGCCCGTCTCGGGCACCATCATCGACTAGAGTAGGCGGGGTGAGCTCGGCATTGAAGAAGGACTTCCTTCGCATCGCAACGGTCAACGTCAACGGCATTCGTGCCGCCTACAAGAAGGGCATGGCGGAGTGGCTGGAACCGCGCGACGTCGACATCCTGTGTCTGCAGGAAGTCCGCGCGCCCGATGAGGTGGTCCACCAGCTCATCGGCGAAGGCTGGCACATCCTCCACGCCGAAGCCGAGGCAAAGGGCCGCGCCGGCGTCGCGATTGCCTCCCGGCAGGAACCCGTGGCCACCCGCGTGGGTATCGGCGACGACTATTTCGCCACCACTGGTCGCTGGGTCGAGGCGGACTACGTTGTTCGGGACGGCGGCGGCAAGGACACTACCCTGACGGTCGTCAGCGCCTATGTGCACTCGGGCGAAGCGGACACACCCAAGCAGGTGGACAAGTACCGCTTCCTGGACGTCATGACCACAAGGCTTCCTGAACTTGCCAAGCACAGCGAACATGCCCTGGTGGTCGGCGACCTCAACGTGGGCCACACCGAGCTCGACATCAAGAATTGGAAGGGCAACACCAAGCGTGCCGGGTTCCTTCCTGAGGAGCGCGCGTACTTCGACCGCTTCTTCGGCGACGAGATCGGATGGAGGGATGTCCACAGGGGCCTGGCAGGAAATGTCGATGGCCCCTACACCTGGTGGTCCCAGCGCGGTAAGGCCTTTGACACTGACACAGGCTGGCGCATCGACTACCACATGGCCACTCCTGGACTCGCGGCAGCCGCACTTTCGGCCGTCGTTGACCGGGCGCCGTCGTGGGACACCCGTTTTTCCGACCACGCACCGCTGGTAGTCGACTACCAGCTCTAGGCTTTCGAAAGTTTCCTCATGACCAGTTCCACCACGACTGAACCCGCTGCAGCCGCAGCCAAGGCAACATCCACCAAACTGGCCGCCGGGGCCAAGCACCGTGTGCTCTCCGGCATGCAGCCCTCCGCTGACTCCCTCCACCTGGGCAACTACCTTGGTGCCCTGGTCAACTGGGTCCGCATGCAGGACGAGTACGACGCCATCTTCTTCATCCCGGACCTGCATGCCATTACGGTGCCGCAGGATCCCGCTGAGCTGGCCCGCCGGACGCGCGTCACCGCTGCGCAATACATCGCAGGCGGCGTAGACGTCAACAAGTGCACGCTGTTCGTCCAGTCCCAGGTTCCTGAACACGCCCAGCTGGCGTGGGTCCTCGGCTGCATCACGGGCTTCGGCGAGGCCTCGCGCATGATCCAGTTCAAGGACAAGTCCCTGCAACACGGTTCGGACCACGCGAGCGTCGGGCTCTTCACGTACCCGATCCTGCAGGCAGCCGACATTCTGCTGTATCAGCCACACGGGGTGCCCGTAGGTGAAGACCAGCGGCAGCACATTGAACTCAGCCGCGACCTCGCCCAGCGTTTCAACAGCCGCTACGGCGAGACGTTCCAGGTACCGCAGGCCTTCATCCAGAAGGAAACGGCCAAGATCTACGATCTCCAGAACCCCACGGCAAAGATGTCCAAGTCCGCGGAGTCGCCGGCCGGCCTGATCAACCTGCTCGATGACCCGAAGATCACGGCCAAACGCATCAAGTCGGCAGTCACGGACACCGAGACGGAAATCCGCTTCGACCGCGAAGCCAAGCCCGGGGTGTCCAACCTGCTGAGCATCTACTCGTCCATCAGCGGCCAGCCGGTGGAGAAGATCGTCGCGGACTACGAAGGCAAGATGTACGGCCACCTAAAGGTCGATCTCGCTGAACTCGTTGCAGCCCACCTCGGTCCAATCCGGGACCGCGCCAACGAGTTGCTGGCCGATCCGGCCGAACTCGACCGGCTCCTGGCCCACGGGGCGGACAAAGCCCGCGAGATCGCCTCGGCCACGCTCGCCGACGTCTACGCCAAGGTGGGCTTCCTGCCTTACGGCGGAGCACAAGGAATCCGCTAAAGCCATGTGCGCAGCTGGCAAGCTCAGCGTCCAGGCCGGCTCCCTTTCAAGGGGAGCCGGCCAGGCCACTGATGCCCGCCTGGACACGGCTGCACGCCAGCCTGCCAGTGCGTGCGGGGAGAGCCTGTGCGTGGGGGTCATCCTGGGGTTCCCCCAGGATGTCGCCCGGGAACTGCAGCAATGGCGTGCTTCCTTCGGTGATCCCATGGCGGAAGTGATCCCGGCCCACATCACCCTCGTGACCACCACGCCTGCCCAGGACTGGGAAGCCACTCGCGAGCATGTTCGCGACGTCGCACGTCGCCAGGCACCATTCAAGATCACGATTTCCGGCACGGGCTCCTTCCGTCCGGTATCCCCGGTGGTGTTCCTGAAGGTAGAAGACGGTTTCGAGGAGTGCGTGGGCCTGCACGAACAACTGCAGACCGGCCCGCTGGAACGCGATCTTCCTTTCCCCTACCACCCGCACGTGACAGTTGCCCACGACGTCGCCCCCGAAAGCCTGGACGAGGCCGAAACGGTGCTCAAGAACTACACCGCCACCTTCCCTGTGGTTAGCATGGGACTCTACGAGCACGACGACAACGGCATCTGGCAGCTACGGGAAGAGCTCGACTTTGGCGGCGACGCAGACCAATCACGGGAAAGCACAGCACAACGATCGGCAACAGGCGGAGAGGCCCCCGCTACCGACTGAAGGAGCGCAGCTAAGGCTGCAGCTCATTCACCGGCAAGTCGAATGGGGTAAAGCCCGGCGCTCGGGCAATAGAGGCGCCACAATACCGGCCTTCATCAACCTGGCCCTCGCCCGGCTCAGCAACTTCCGGCCCATGCGCGCGTTTAACCTCTACAACCTGCGCCATGGTCCGTTGTTGAGCGCCGGCATAGGCTTCACGATGTTCTTCTCCATAACGGGCTTGCTGGCAACGGGATTCGCCGTGACCGGCCTGGTCCTCAACGGACAGCCCCAACTGGTTGATTCAATTGTCTCGAGCGTCGCCACGGCGGCCCCTGGACTCCTGAAAACGAACGGAGGCAACGGCCTGGTAGATCCGCATGATCTCCTGAATCCCACAGGCCTTGGCTGGACGGCTGCCATAGCCGCCGTCGTCACGGTGTTTACCGCGCTCGGCTGGATCGCCGGGATTCGGGAGGGACTTCGCGGGGTTATCGGACTGGACCCCGTCCAAGAGAACCCGCTCCTGATGAAGGCCCGCGACGCCGGTACCCTCCTGCTGCTCGGCGCGGCCCTGGTGGTCAGCGCCGGTGTTTCGCTCGTATTCGGGACAGCCGCCGGATGGATCATCGAACGGCTCGGCTTGGCTGACGCGGTGGCCGGCCCCGTTACCTGGCTCGTCCGTACGGCTGTTCCACTGGTCCTCAACTGGGCGACGGCGGTGATCATGTTCCGCTTCGCGGGCCGCCTGAAGCTTCGCCGCCGAGCGTTCCTGGAAGGAACGGTGCTCGCCGGAGTCGGGACCACCATCCTCCAGATCTTCAGCACCGAGCTGCTGGCGAATGCCGGACGGAATCCCATTCTGGCCTCATTCGCCATCATCATCGGGCTTCTCATTTGGTTCAACCTGGTCAGCCAGGTCTATTTGGTATCCGGCGCGTGGGCGGCCATCAGGGAAGCGGACACGGGCGCACAAGGGCACCCCAAACCTGCCCTCGGATCACGACACCCTTCGCCGCGCACGTTCCACGCAAAAGACTCCTGAGGCGCAGCGAGAGCCCCAAGGGCGAGGTTCCTCTTGCTAGTCGCCGAGGTACTGGTCTGCCCACGCAGAGATGATTTTCGCCACCCGAGCGGCCTGTCCCTTGCCGGTCAGGAGATGGTCGCTGCCTTCGAGGGATACGAAGCTACGTGGGTGCCGCGCCGTCTGGAAAATGGTGCTGGCGTTGTCGATCCCTACCGTGTTGTCGGTGGGGGAGTGAAGAACCATGAGCGGCTTGTGCAGCGTCCGGATGCAATCGCTGAGGTCCGCGTTCTGGAGGTCCTCCACGAAGTGGCGGCGGATCTCGACGCGCTTGCCGCCCAGGTCCACCTCGGCGCTTCCTTCGCTGAGGATCTTGTCCATCGCCGAATCGAAGACGTGCTCCACGTGCTTGGGCGAGAACGGCGCGCCGACCGTCGCCACTGCGCGGAGATCCGGGATATCGCGTGCCGCCGCGAGGACCGCAGCACCGCCGAAGGAATGTCCCACGAGCAGGGTGATCGTCTTGCCTTCGGACCGCATGAATTCGGCGGCTCGTACGGTGTCGGCCACCTTGTGCGTGAATGATCCCTGCGACCATTCTCCGCCCGAGCCGCCCAGCCCGAGATTGTCGAAGCGGAGCATGCCTACGCCGGCCGCTGCCAGGCCCTTGCAGATGCGCGCAGCGGCAGGACTGTCCTTCCCCAGGGTGAAACCGTGGGAGAACACACCCCAGCCGCGCACCGGGCCGTCAGGCAGGTCCAGCAACCCCGAAAGCATGTCCCCGGTGGTGCCCTCGAAGGTGACTTTAACGGACGTTGTCATGTGTTGCCTTCCACTTTAAACGACGACGGCGCCGAATCCCCCAACACTCCCTACCCTCGCAAGTCCACACCGGCTCCCGGCCTTCGCAAGCTCAGGCTGGGACCCTCGCCGGGGTGGCTCCACGGGCAGGGAACCTTGCGTTGGTGGGCCCTGTTAAGGGGCGGCGCCGTCGTCGTACTTTAGGTTCAGAAACTAGATCTTGCGTGCCAGGATGGCCTGCTTGACTTCGGCGATGGCCTGGGTCACCTGGATGCCGCGCGGGCAAGCCTCCGAGCAGTTGAAGGTGGTGCGGCAGCGCCACACGCCTTCCTTGTCGTTGAGGATCTCCAAGCGCATGTCGCCGGCATCGTCGCGGGAATCGAAGATGAAGCGGTGCGCGTTGACGATGGCTGCGGGGCCGAAGTACTGGCCGTCCGTCCAGAACACGGGGCAGGACGACGTGCAGGCGGCACACAGGATGCACTTGGTGGTGTCGTCGAAGCGCTCACGGTCCTCAACCGACTGCAGTCGCTCCTTGGTGGGCTCGTGGCCCTTGTTGATCAGGAACGGCATGACCTCGCGGAAGGACTGGAAGAACGGCTCCATGTCCACGATCAGGTCCTTCTCCACAGGAAGGCCCTTGATCGGCTCAACAGTGATGGGCTTGGACGTGTCCAGGTCCTTCAGCAAGGTCTTGCAGGCGAGGCGGTTGCGGCCGTTGATGCGCATGGCATCGGAGCCGCAAATGCCGTGGGCACAGGAGCGGCGGAAGGACAGCGAACCGTCGATCTCCCACTTGACCTTGTGCAGGGCGTCCAGCACGCGGTCGGTGCCGTACATCGTCAGCTGGTGGTCCTGCCATACGGGCTCTTCCGAGACCTCAGGGTTGTAGCGGCGCACGCGCAGCGTGATGTTGAAGGTGGGGATCTCCCCGCCTCCACCGATACCTGCGGGAAGCTCGATCTTGGAGGCCGGCTCAGCCATTTCGGTCGTCATTAGTACTTACGCTCCATTGGCTCGTAACGGGTAAAGACAACGGGCTTGGTCTCGAGACGGATGCCCGCTACGGATTCGGCTGACGATTCGGTGGTGACCGAGATGTCCTTGTAAGCCATGGAGTGCTTCATGAATTTCTCGTCGTCGCGGTCCGGGAAGTCCTCGCGGTAGTGGCCGCCGCGGGACTCTTCACGGTGCAGCGCACCGACCGTCATGACCTTCGCCATGTCGAGGAGGAAGCCGAGTTCAACGGCCTCCAGCAGATCCAGGTTGAAGCGCTTGCCCTTGTCCTGGACAACCACGTTCTTGTAGCGCTCCTCGAACCCGGCGATGTCGCTGAGGACCTGGTCCAGGGATTCCTTGGTGCGGAACACCTGCATGTTGGTGTCCATGGTTTCCTGCAGTTCCTTGCGGATCTGCGCCACACGCTCGGTCCCGTTGCCGTCCAGCAGCCCGGACAGCATAGTGCGGGTGTGTGCCTCGGGATCTTCCGGGAGTTCGACGAAGTCCGCAGTCTTGGAGTATTCCGCAGCAGCCACGCCGGCGCGCTTTCCGAAGACGTTGATGTCGAGGAGCGAGTTGGTGCCGAGGCGGTTGGAGCCGTGCACCGAAACGCAGGCGACCTCGCCGGCGGCGTACAGGCCGGGAACGATCGTGTCGTTGTCCTGCAGCACCTCCGTGGTGATGTTCGTGGGGATGCCGCCCATGGCGTAGTGCGCCGTCGGGAACACCGGAACCGGCTCCGTGAACGGTTCCACACCCAAGTAGGTGCGGGCGAACTCGGTGATGTCCGGCAGCTTGGCCTCGATGTGCGCGGGCTCGAGGTGGGTCAGGTCCAGGAGGACGTAGTCCTTGTTCGGACCACAACCACGGCCCTCACGGACTTCGTTGGCCATGGCGCGGGCCACGATGTCACGGGGCGCGAGGTCCTTGATGGTGGGGGCGTAGCGCTCCATGAAGCGTTCACCCTCCGAGTTACGGAGGATAGCGCCCTCTCCGCGTGCACCTTCGGTGAGGAGGATGCCCAGGCCTGCAAGGCCGGTCGGGTGGAACTGGAAGAACTCCATGTCTTCCAGCGGGATACCGCGGCGGAATGCGATGCCCATGCCGTCACCGGTCAGGGTGTGGGCGTTGGAGGTGGTCTTGAAGACCTTGCCCGCGCCGCCGGAGGCGAAGACCACGGACTTGGCCTGGAAGACGTGCAGTTCGCCCGAAGCGAGGTCGTAGGAGACCACGCCGGCAACGCGCTTCTGCTTGTACGGCGTGCCGTCCTCGCGCACTGCGTCTTCTTCGACGAGCAGCAGGTCCAGGACGTAGTACTCGTTGTAGAACTCAACGTTGTGCTTGACGCAATTTTGGTACAGCGTCTGCAGGATCATGTGGCCCGTGCGGTCTGCTGCGTAGCAGGCGCGGCGGACCGGAGCCTTGCCGTGGTCACGGGTGTGGCCACCGAATCGGCGCTGGTCAATGCGGCCTTCGGGCGTGCGGTTGAACGGCAAGCCCATCTTTTCCAGGTCCAGCACGGCGTCGATGGCTTCCTTCGCCATGACCTCGGCCGCGTCCTGGTCAACCAGGTAGTCGCCACCCTTGATGGTGTCGAACGTGTGCCACTCCCAGTTGTCCTCTTCGACGTTGGCCAGGGCTGCGCACATGCCGCCCTGGGCTGCGCCAGTGTGGGAACGGGTGGGGTAGAGCTTGGTCAGTACTGCGGTGCGTGCGCGCTGGCCGGATTCGATCGCGGCGCGCATGCCGGCGCCGCCGGCACCGACAATAACGACGTCGTACTTATGGACCTGCATACCAGATGCTCTTTCTCTCTAAGTCAGATGGTCGGCGGAGCCTGCTCCGCGAATTGTGCACAGCCGGCAAGCCGGTGGTGCAGCGGAGCCGCTACGGCGCCGGGCAGAACCCGCCCGGCAGCTGAACGCCGTTGGCGACAGGGCACGGGTTGAAAGTGAAAATCACCAGTGTGCCCAGAACGACGATGACGACTGTAGCCGCGTAAAGGACCACCTTGAGCCAGAAGCGGGTGGCGTCCTTCTCGGCGTAGTCGTTGATGATGGTGCGGACACCGTTGGTGCCGTGCAGCATGGCGAGCCACAGCATGGCCAGGTCCCAGAACTGCCAGAACGGGTCGGCCCACTTGCCGGCCACGAAGCCGAAGTCGATGCCGTGGATGCCTTCGCCCACCATGAGGTTCACGAAGAGGTGGCCGAAGATCAGAACCACAAGCACGACGCCGGAGAGCCGCATGAACAGCCATGCGAACATCTCGAAGTTCCCCTTGGAACCGGTGCCGCGACGGTACTGCGGAGCAATCTTCCCGCTACTGTTTTTTCCACTGCGTGGGGTCTGAATATCAGTACTCATGGCTTAGTGGCCTCCCAGTGCGAGGGACAGGTGGCGGATGGCGAAGGCCCCGAAAACGACCAGCCACAATACCAGGACGGTCCACAACATCTGGCGCTGGTATTTTGCGCCCTTCTTCCAGAAGTCAATGGCGATCACGCGCAGGCCATTGAAGGCGTGGAAAACGATCGCTGCGACGAGGCCCGTCTCGCCCAGGGCCATGAGGGGGTTCTTGTAGGCGCCGATAACGGCCGTGTAGGCCTCCGGGGACACACGCACCAATGAGGTGTCCAGCACATGGACCAACAAGAAGAAAAAGATCACAACACCGGTAATGCGGTGTCCAACCCAGGACCACATGCCTTCACGGCCGCGGTACAAGGTGCCAGCTGGTTTTGTCGGCACTGAATAAACCTTCCTGCAACACAGCGGCGCTGGCACGGGATCCATGCGGGGGAAACGCCAGCTGCGAGAGCACTCGTAGCTCAGCCTAAATCTAGGCTTCGCTCACAGCTTATTCAATTTAGGCGCCCCTTCTTGTAACGAGAGTGCGGGTGTTCGCCTGAATTCCGGCCTTTTCGCCACAAGGGTGAGACGAAGACCACAAAGCGGGACTTGCGCGCATGTTCGATATGGTGTTGCGGTGAGTATAGAAAACGCTGCAAGCCTCGAATCGCCATTGCGCCACTTCCACGCGGTTATTCCGGCCGGCGGAGTGGGCACGCGCCTGTGGCCGCTTTCGCGTGCTGCTGCGCCCAAATTCCTGCACGACCTCACAGGTTCGGGAAGCACCCTCCTGCGGGCAACGTACGACCGCCTCGAGCCGCTGGCGGGCAACCGCGTGCTGGTGGTTACGGGTGTGGCGCACCGCACCGCAGTCTGCCGCCAGCTTCCCGAAGTGGGCGACGACGAGCTGGTCCTCGAAAGCGAACCCAAGGACTCAGGCGCGGCGATCGGCCTCGCCGCCGCCATCCTGCACCGCCGCGACCCTGACACCATCATGGGTTCCTTCGCCGCGGACCATGTCATAAGCCCGGACAACCTCTTCCAGGAAACGGTCCGCGAGGCCATCCACACTGCGGCTGCCGGAAAAATCGTCACTATCGGCATCAAGCCCACGCATCCCTCAACCGGGTTCGGTTACATCCGCACCGGCGACCTGCTCAATATCGACGACGCGCCGAACGCGCATGCCGTGGTCGAATTCGTCGAGAAGCCGAGTGAAGACATCGCCAAGAAGTACCTTGAGACCGGCGACTACGTCTGGAATGCCGGTATGTTCGTCGCCCCGGTTGCGCTCATGCTCAAGCACCTGGAGGCAAACCAGCCGGTCTTGTTTGCCGGGCTGCAGGAAATCGCCGACGCCTGGGACACTCCGGAACGCGATGAAGTGACCGCCCGGGTGTGGCCCACGCTGCCGAAGATTGCCATCGACTATGCCGTGGCGGAACCCGCCGCAGCGGCGGGGGATGTCGCCGTCGTACCCGGTACTTTCCGCTGGGACGACGTCGGAGACTTCGCCGCGATCGGTCGCCTCAACAACGCCGGCGACGTCGACGAGGTGACCGTCCTCGGTGAAGGCGCCCGCGTGTTCACTGAGAACGCCAGCGGCGTGGTGGTCTCCGACACCAAGCGCGTGATTGCGCTTATCGGAATCAAGGACGTCGTGATCGTCGATACGCCGGACGCGCTGCTTGTCACCACGAAGGAGCACGCCCAGCGGGTCAAGGGTGCGGTGGACGCGCTCAAGGCCAGCGGGGACACCGACGTTCTCTAGCTCCCGTGCCGCGCTGTCCGGTGGCGCCGTTCGTAACCAAGAGACCCCTTTCGCTATTCGGAGGGTGCGGATGGCTAGAGTTGTGAGGTGCGCAATTTCACTACCGAAACCGAGCCGACCCCTGTGGTGAAGCCATGGCTTGACGATCTCTTGCCGGAACTCATTGAATTCCGGAGGGACCTGCATGCGCACCCCGAACTTTCCTTCAAGGAATTTCGCACCACGGACAAGTTGGTTGAACGGCTCGAGGCGGCCGGCCTTGAACCCCGTCGGCTGGAAGGATCGGGGCTGACGGTCGACGTCGGCGAGGGGCCCATCGCCACCGCCCTGCGCGGAGACATCGACGCCCTCCCCATCATCGAGGAGACGGGCCTTCCGTTCGCGTCGAAGAACCACGGTGTCACCCACGCGTGCGGGCATGACGTCCACACCACCAGCATGCTCGGCATTGCCTTGGTACTGCATGCCATGCACCAGGAATCCCCCTTGGGCGGCACGGTGCGCATCATCTTCCAGCCAGCGGAGGAAACCATGCCGGGCGGTGCGCTGTCCTGCATCGAGCAGGGTGTGCTCCAGGGTGTCCCGCGGATTCTTGCGCTGCACTGTGATCCGCGGATCAACGTCGGCAAGATCGGCACCCGCATCGGCGCCATCACCTCGGCGTCGGACACCATCAAAATCGAATTGACCGGACGTGGCGGCCACACTTCCCGTCCGCATTTGACCGAGGACCTGGTCTTCGCGCTGGCCCAGATCGCCGTCAACGTGCCGGCCGTCCTGTCCCGTCGCGTGGATGTGCGCAGCGGGGTCTCGGTGGTGTGGGGCCAGATTGCGGCAGGTTCCGCGCCCAACGCCATCCCCGCCAATGGCTACATGGCCGGCACTATGCGTTGCCTGGACCGGGACGCGTGGCATAGCGCAGGGGAGTTGCTCGACGACGTGGTCCAGCAAGTTGCCGCGCCGTACGGGGTGGACGTGCACCTCGAGCACACCCGCGGCGTCCCTCCCGTGGTCAACTCGGAACACGAGACTGCCCTCATCGAGGCCGCGGCCCGCGCGGAACTCGGCGAGCACGCCGTCGTCCTGACGCCCCAGTCCATGGGCGGCGAGGACTTCGCCTGGTTCCTGGCCGACCTGCCGGGTGCCATGATGCGGCTCGGAACCCACACCCCCGGCGGCGAGGAATACGATCTCCATCGCGGTGACTTCATCGTGGACGAGCGTGCCCTCGGCTTCGCAATCCAAGTCCTGGCCGCCGCCGCATTGCGAACCATCCGGGATCTCTAAGACCCGGACGCTCGCTCACTAACGTGGGGTTTTGGCCGGACGCTCGCTCACTAACGTGGGGTTTTGGCCGGACGCTCGCTCACTCTTGTGGGTCGATCGGTGGACGCTCGCTCACCAACGTGGGGTCGATCGGCGGACGCTCGCTCACTAACGTGGGGTTTTGGCCGGACGCTCGCTCACTAACGTGGGGTTTTGGCCGGACGCTCGCTCACTAACGTGGGGTTTTGGCCGGACGCTCGCTCACTCTTGGTTGAAAGGCCGGGGATCCTCCTGCGGATTATCTGCAGGAGGATCCTGTCGTTTGGGCTTGTTTGTGAGCGGGGGTTGCCGGGGTGGGCTTGTTTGTGAGCGGGGGTTGCCGGGGGTGGGCTTGTTTGTGAGCGAGCGTCGCACTGGAGTCAATTGAGTTGTGCACAATTTAATTGTGAGCTATCGTTATTCCCATGAGTGAAGCCCCCCGCCTCGACCGCCAGGTCTGTTTCGCGCTCTACTCCGCCTCGAAGGCCGCCACGGCGGTCTACCGGCCGGTGCTGGACGAGCTTGGACTGACGTATCCGCAGTATCTCGTGATGCTGGTGCTCTGGGAGAACGAGCCTCGAAGCGTCCGGGAACTGGGTGCTGAGCTGGGACTCGATTCGGGAACCCTGTCGCCGCTGCTCAAGAGGCTTGAAGCTTTGGGCCTCGTGGAGCGCCTGCGTTCAGCCGAGGACGAGCGCCGCGTCGAAATCCACCTGAGCGATGCCGGGCGGGACCTCAGCGCCCGGGCCGGGGCTGTTCCGCAACGGCTCGCCGACGCCGCGGGCTTGAGCGCCGCCGAGCTTGCTCAGCTTCACGACACCTTGGGCCGGCTTACGGCCGCCCTCCACTCAGCCATCTGATCGTCCATCCCATAGAAGGAAAAGGAACCACAGTGAAGACTCTGTACGTAGCCGAGGCGCTTGCCTCCGGTGAAGGCCGCGAAGGCAACGCACGCACCAATGACGGCAAGCTGGACGTCGCTCTCGCCAGCCCGGTGGAACTGGGCGGGAATGGCCAAGGCACCAACCCTGAGCAACTCTTCGCCGCCGGATACGCGGCATGCTTCCACTCGGCGCTCAGGATGGTGGGACGCAAGGCCCGCGTGGATCTCAGTGATTCCGCTGTGGCCGCCAAGATCCACTTCGGTGCCCTGGAGGACCGCGAAGGGTATGGGCTCGCCGCCGAACTCGAGATCGCGCTGCCCGCCCTCGACCGGGAAACAGCGGAGCAACTCGTGGCCAAGGCCCACCAGATCTGCCCCTACTCCAACGCGACCCGCGGGAACATCGCCGTCGACATCAAGCTTGTGGAGGTGGCGGCATGAGCACGGTACTTCCCAAGAGCACCCGCGAAATCCGGCTGGCATCCCGCCCGCAAGGACGCCCTGTCAAGGAAAACTTCCGCCTGGCGGAGCGCGATCTGCCGGAGCTTCAGGACGGCCAGGTCCTGGTCCGCAACGAGTTCATGTCGGTCGACCCCTACATGCGCGGCCGCATGAACGACGCGAAGTCCTATTCGGCACCTTTCCGGCTCGACGCAGCGCTCGACGGCGGTGCGGTGGGCGAGGTGATCGCGTCCCGTTCCGAGGCTTTCAAGGTGGGCGACGTCGTCGTGCACCCGCTCGGCTGGCGCGAATATTCCGTGGTGGATGCGGCAAGCGCGACGCCGGTTCCGGCCGGCCTGGCACCGACGTCGGCATTCCTCGGGGCGCTCGGCATGACAGGCCTGACCGCGTACGCCGGACTGCTCAAGGTGGCCGAGTTCAAAGCCGGGGACGTCGTCTTCGTTTCCGGTGCCGCAGGCGCAGTAGGCTCGATTGTCGGCCAGATCGCCAAAGCCATGGGCGCCTCCAAGGTGATCGGCAGCGCCGGTTCCCCGGAGAAGGTGGCGCGCTTGCTGGAACTCGGCTTCGACGTGGCCTTCGACTACCATGACGGACCGGTGGCGAAGCAACTCCATGAGGCGGCGGGGGAGCGGGGCATCGATGTCTACTTCGACAACGTTGGCGGCGAACACCTCGAGGCTGCCCTCGCAGTCCTCACTGTGGGCGGACGCGTAGCAATGTGCGGCGCCATTTCGCAATACAACTCCACAGAGCCCACACCGGGCCCGCGCAACCTGGCCGTGGCTATCGGAAAGCAATTGACCCTGCGTGGCTTCCTCGTAGGCGGCCAGCGCCAGCACGCCGCCGAGTTCGCCGGGAAGATGGCCGGATGGCTGGCCGACGGAACGGTCCGCTACGACGAGACGATCGTCGACGGGCTGGAAAACGCGCCGCAGGCCTTCATCGACCTCCTGGACGGAGCCAACACCGGCAAGATGCTGGTCCGCCTGTCCTGAGGGATTCCCGGCGCGAACTGGCGGCAGATGCCCGCAAAAGGCGATTTTTGGGTCATCTGCTGCCAGTTCGCGCGCTTGGGAACGGGCATCCTAGAACCGTTGGCTGGGAGCACCACTACTGCTTGGTAACAAAAGCTCAACAATCTTCGGGTTGTTGGGCTTTTGTGTTACCCGGGTGTGTTCAATCCCACTAAAGTTGTGCCATCAGTGCGCCCTAGGCGCAGTGCTGCGAAGCATCAGTGAAAACAGAATTTCAGACTCGAGTTTTCGAAACGGACACTCATTGACCAACTGTCGTAGCATCAATCACTTTCTTCCTGGAGGAAAATTGAAGCAATCACTGCGTGCCACACTAAAGCGCGGTTCATTTGCGGGCGTCGCAACTGCGGGCGCCGCTGCACTTTTGCTGGCAGGCTGCGGTAGCGCACCGTCTGCTTCGAGCTCGGGCAGCGCCACCAAGTCGGACTACACCGCATGCATGGTGTCCGACTCCGGCGGCTTCGATGACAAGTCGTTCAACCAGTCAGGCTTCGAGGGCCTTCAGGCGGCAGCCAAGGACCTGAGCATCCAGGAGAAGCACGTCCAGTCCAAGGCCGACACGGACTACGACCCCAACCTTCGTTCCATGGTCCAGCAAGGCTGCAAGCTGACGGTTACGGTCGGCTTCCTCCTGGGCGACGCCACGAAGAACATTGCGACGGCGAACCCGAACAGCCACTTCGCCATCATCGACTACTCGGACCCCACCTTCCCGAAGAACGTCAAGCCGATCGTCTATGACACGGCCCAGGCCGCCTTCCTGGCCGGGTACCTCGCCGCCGGCACGTCCAAGACGGGCAAGGTTGCCACCTTCGGTGGTCTCAATATCCCCACCGTGAGCATCTTCATGGACGGCTTCTCTGACGGAGTGAAGTACTACAACCAGAAGAAGGGCAAGTCCGTCCAGTTGCTTGGCTGGGACAAGGACAAGCAGGACGGAACGTTCGTCGGCGACTTCAAGCAGGTCGACAAGGGCAAGGTCCTCACCCAGGGATTCCTGGACCAGGGAGCCGACGTGGTCCTTCCCGTCGCTGGTCCGGTTGGAGCGGGCGCCGGAAGCGCCATCCTTGACGCCAAGGCAAAGGGCACGGACGCAAAGCTGATCTGGGTCGACTCGGACGGCTACCTGACCGCACCCGCCTACAAGTCGGTCATCCTGACCTCGGTCCAGAAGACCATGGCGACCGCCGTCGAAACGGTCATCAAGGCCGACAAGGACGGCAAGTTCGACCCCAGCCCCTACGTTGGCACGCTCGACAACGGGGGCGTGGCGCTTGCCCCGTTCCACGACCTCGACTCCGCAGTGCCGGCCGACATGAAGAGCGATCTTGACCAGTTGAAGAAGGACATCATCTCCGGCGCAGTCAAGGTCGAATCGAAGTCCAGCCCCAAGTAATCATCCGGGCTAAACCGCGTCGCGCTGCCCTTCAGCCGAGTTTTGGCAGAAGGGCAGCGCGTTCTGCGTTGCCTTCAATTTGCTCTTCGACACTCCTTTGCCGAGCACTATGCTGGGAGCACGGTGATGACGAGGAGCCATCCTTTATAGATGGGTTGGAGTTTTGAAACTCGAACTGAAAGGGATCACGAAGCGCTTCGGATCCCTCGTAGCCAATGACCACATCGATCTCGTGGTTGAGCCGGGCCAAGTCCATTGCCTCTTAGGCGAAAACGGCGCCGGTAAATCCACCCTGATGAATGTCCTTTACGGACTCTACGACCCCAGCGACGGCGAAATCCTGGTCGACGGAAAGCCGGTCGTTTTCAAGGGTCCCGGCGATGCCATGGCGGCAGGGATCGGAATGGTCCACCAGCACTTCATGCTGATTCCGGTATTCACCGTCGCCGAAAACGTCGCATTGGGAAACGAAGCCACCAAAGCGGCCGGTTTCCTGAACCTGGACGAAACCCGCCGCAAGATCTCCGAGATTTCCAAGCAGTACGGATTCCACGTGGACCCCGATGCCCTCGTGGAAGACCTTCCCGTGGGCGTGCAGCAGCGGGTCGAGATTATCAAGGCGCTCGTCCGCGACGCCGAAGTCCTGATTCTCGACGAACCGACCGCGGTTCTCACTCCGCAGGAAACCGACGAACTCCTGGACATTATCCGGCAGCTCAAGGCCGCAGGAAAATCAATTGTCTTCATCTCCCACAAACTGCGTGAGGTCAAGGAAATTTCGGACATCATCACGGTGATCCGGCGGGGCAAAGTGGTGGGCTCGGCTGATCCTTCCGCGTCCCCGACGGAACTCGCTTCGGCGATGGTGGGCCGGGCGGTCAGCCTGACCCTGGAAAAGAAACCCGCCCAACCGGGCGAGGCAACCTTCAAGGTCCGGGACCTGACGGTTGTCGACCACAATGGCCAGCATGTCGTGGACGGGCTGAGCTTCGACATCGCCAAGGGTGAAGTGCTTGCCATCGCCGGTGTCCAAGGCAACGGCCAGACGGAGCTCACGGAAGCCATCCTCGGCGTCCAGCCCCACGTCACCGGGTCCATCGTCCTCGACGACGTCGAACTGCTCGGCAAGACCGTCAAGCAGGTCCTATCCGCCGGCGTCGGGTTCGTCCCCGAGGACCGCAAGATCGACGGCCTGGTAGGCACGTTCTCGATTTCCGAGAACATGATCCTGGACCTGTACGACAAGCCGCCTTTTGCCCAAGGCATCGGCATGAAACCGGCCTTGATTGCTTCCCACGCGGAGAAAAAGGTCGAAGAGTTCGATGTGCGGACGCCGTCGATCGACGTCGCGGTGGGTACGCTCTCCGGAGGCAACCAGCAAAAGGTGGTCCTCGCAAGGGAGCTGTCCAGGCCACTGAGGCTCTTCATCGCATCGCAACCCACCCGCGGCCTTGACGTCGGATCCATCGAATTCGTGCACAAGCGGGTCATTGCCGAACGTGACAACGGTACTCCCGTCATGATCGTGTCCACGGAGCTCGATGAAGTGCTCGAACTCGCTGACAGGATCGCCGTTCTCTACCGCGGAAAACTCGTCGGGATCGTTCCCGCCGGTACCTCCCGCGATGTGCTGGGCTTGATGATGGCAGGCGTTCCGGAACACGAAGCAGAACTGACTGCGCACAAGACCCTCGAGGGAGGAACACATGTCTGAGTCCAACACCCCTCGACAGGAAAACGAGGTCGAGCCGGAGCGCCCGGAAACTTTGAAAGACGAGGTCGTCCTCGATGTCGCGCTGGACACGGCAGACGGTGCAATGGCCCCGTCAGTCATCCCGGCTACGAGCCAAGGCGGACAGATCCCCCACGCCCCCGGTGGCTCGGTCTTCCGGCAGATCGTGACCGGAAACGCCATGGTCTCGGTGTTGTCCGTGATCCTCGCGATTGTGCTCGGCGGAATCCTGATGGCCGTGACGAATCCCAAAGTGGCTGAAACGGCAGGCTATTTCTTCGCGCAGCCGGGGGACATGCTCACCGAGGTCTTCAGGCCCTATGTGGCACTCGTCCAGGGTTCGATATTCAACTGGGCCGGGGCCGACGCCGCAGCCCAGCTGTACCCGATCACTGAAACCCTGACGGTGTCCACGCCGCTGATCCTGGCAGGACTCGGCGTGGCCTTGGCCTTCCGCGCGGGACTGTTCAACATCGGTGCGCAAGGCCAAATCATCTTTGGCGCCCTGTTCGGCGCCTACGTAGGATTCACTTGGCACTTGCCGTTCCTGGTTCACTTGCTGCTCGTCATCGTTGCCGGATTCATCGGCGGCGCGGTGTGGGGAGGCGTCGTCGGCCTCCTCAAGGCCCGGACCGGTGCGCATGAGGTCATCGTGACCATCATGCTGAACTACATCGCGAACTTCCTGCTCCTGTTCCTCCTGACCACCCCTGCATTCCAGCGCAAGGGTTCGACCAACCCGATCTCGCCCTTCCTGGACCAGTCGGCACTGTTCCCGGAGTTGCTCGGGCCGCAGTTCCGGCTCCATGCCGGCTTCCTCCTGGCAGTGCTGGCAACGGTTTTCGTCTGGTGGCTCCTGAAGCGCTCCACGCTCGGCTTTGAATTCCGGGCCGTGGGCGCCAACCAGAGCGCGGCACGCACCGCTGGAATCAACGTTCCCCGCGCCGTGATCCTCGTGATGGCGATTGCGGGCGCGCTTGCAGGCCTGGCCGGCATCGCGCAGGTATCCGGAACGGAGAAATACCTCTCGGGAGGCGTCGCGGCCTCCATTGGATTCGATGCCATTACGGTCGCCTTGCTGGGCCGTTCGACGCCGTGGGGAACCTTCTTCGCAGGGCTTCTGTTCGGCGCGTTCCGTGCGGGAGGCGTCGCGATGCAGGCTGAGACCCAGACCCCCATCGACATCGTTTTGGTCATCCAGTCCTTGATCGTCCTCTTCATTGCGGCACCGCCGCTGGTGCGCGCGATCTTCGGACTGAACCCGCGGAAAAAGAAGAAGGCCACTGGCGGCCCCGGCTCCGGAACCATCCCCTCCGGAAAAATCGAGAGCGGAGCTGCAACAGCATGAGCACCACCACAACTCAGCCCGGCGGTGGCACCCCCGCCGGTAGCGCCCCGGCGAGCCCCGGAAAAACGGCTGCCACCGAACTGGTGAGCTGGAAGGCCGGAATCGGGCTATCCCTGCTCGCAATCCTGGGAACCGTGCTGTTCGGGTTCATGTCCAATTCGAAATCGGCAGGCTTCGGCATTGCCGAGGCGGCCAATGAAGCCGCCTCGAGTGTTGCCGCGTTGGTCACGTTCGTCCTCGCCCTCCTGCTTTCCGTCGGACTCGGATACCTGTGGTTCGTCCGCCGTCGTTCGGGCCTGGCATCAGGTTCAGGCGCAGTGTCGGGTTCAGGAACGGTACCGGGTTGGTTGCCCCCGTCCACCGTCGCCGCCGTGGTGGTCCTCGGCCTGGCCGCGCTGGGAGTGGCGAAGGTTTCCAAGATCACGCTTCCTTCCGCGGCCATTGGCTGGATCGCTTCGGTGATTCTCCTGGGCCTGGCCGGCTACACGGTGTACCTCACCCAGGCGAAGAAGGCCACGCCCCGCTGGGTGGGCGGTACGTTTGCCGCAGTGTTCCTCATCGGGTTCATGGTCTGGATCGTGGCCGGCGGAAACGGCGATGAGCCGTCGATCTCCCTCGCCGGACTGATCGCAGGATCCGTAACCTTGGCCGTGCCCCTGGTCTTCGGATCCCTTTCCGGCGTCCTGTGCGAACGCGTCGGTGTGGTCAACATTGCCATTGAAGGGCAGCTCCTCCTGGGAGCGTTTTCCGCGGCCGTTGTTGCCACGGTGACGCACAATGTCTACGCCGGGCTGGTCGCGGCCGCCGTCGCCGGAGCGCTGGTTTCCTTGGTCCTGGCCGTGGTCAGCATCAAGTACCTCGTCAACCAGATCATCGTCGGCGTCGTTCTCAATGTCCTCATCAGTGGACTGACGAGCTTCCTCTTCTCGACGCTGCTGACGGCCGACCCGGATGGGCTCAACAAGCCTGGGCGCTTGCCTCCGGTGGACATTCCCTTCCTGTCCGATATCCCCGTCATCGGCCCCATCCTGTTCCACCAGTCCCTCGTGGGCTATTTGATGTACATCGCCGTGATCGTGGTCTACCTCGGCTTGTTCCACACGAAGTGGGGACTGCGCGTGCGGGCCGTCGGCGAGCACCCGCAGGCGGCCGACACCGTGGGCATCAACGTCAACCGGACCCGTTTCTGGAACGTCCTCATGGGCGGTGCGATCGCGGGCATTGGCGGCTCGTTCTTCACGCTGGTATCCGTGGACGCGTTCAGCAAGGACATGTCCGGGGGCCGCGGGTACATCGCCCTGGCGGCGCTGATCTTCGGGCGCTGGAACCCGATCGGCGCCTTCCTGGCCGCGTTGCTTTTCGGTTTCGCGGACAACCTCCAGAGCGTCATCACCATCATCGGATCGCCCGTGCCGAGCCAGTTCATGGCCATGCTGCCTTACGCCTTGACGGTCTTCGCCGTCGCTGGATTGGTGGGCAGGTCCCGGCCGCCGGCGGCTAGCGGCATACCGTACGTCAAGGGCTGACCGTGGCGGTCACGGATACCGAAGTGGACTGGGCGGCCCTCGAGGCCGCCGCGGTCGCCGCCATGGGCAAGGCCTACGCTCCGTATTCGAAGTTCCCGGTAGGGGCTGCTGCCCTCACCGAGGACGGGCGGATCGTCAGCGGCTGCAACGTCGAGAACGCCAGCTACGGACTCACTTTGTGCGCCGAGTGCGCCTTGGTGGGAGACCTCCATATGGGTGGCGGCGGCAGATTACGGGCGTTCTATTGCGTCGACGCCAAGGGTAATGTCCTCATGCCGTGTGGCCGTTGCAGGCAATTGCTGTATGAATTCCGGGCACCCGGCATGCAACTCATGACAACGCAAGGCATCAAGACCATGGACCAAGTGCTGCCGGATGCCTTCGGTCCCGACAACCTGGAGGAGAAACGGTGACACAGACTGAAGCGTTTGATGCCGTCCAGATCATCAGCATCAAGCGGGACAAGGGCACCCTGAGCCCGGAACAGATTGACTGGACCATCGATGCCTACACCCGCGGCGTCATTGCCGACGAGCAGATGGCGGCCCTGAACATGGCGATCCTGCTCAACGGGATGGACCGTGCCGAAATCTCACGCTGGACCGAGGCGATGATCGCCTCGGGCGAGCGGATGGACTTCTCCAGCCTCCGGCGTCCCGACGGCGGCATGAAAGCCACCACCGACAAACATTCCACCGGGGGTGTCGGGGACAAAATCACGCTTCCGCTGGCGCCGTTGGTGGCGGTCTTTGGAGTGGCGGTTCCCCAGCTTTCCGGCAGGGGACTGGGCCACACAGGAGGCACCCTCGACAAGCTCGAAGCAATCCCAGGTTGGCGGGCGAACCTGAGCAACGAGGAAATCCTGGCCCAGCTGCAGGACGTTGGTGCCGTCATCTGCGCCGCCGGCACGGGTTTGGCGCCGGCGGACAAGAAGCTCTATGCCCTGCGCGACGTCACGGGCACGGTGGAAGCCATTCCCCTGATTGCCTCGTCCATCATGAGCAAGAAGATCGCCGAGGGCACGGGGTCCCTGGTGCTCGACGTGAAGGTGGGTTCCGGCGCGTTCATGAAGGATGAAGCCCGTGCCCGCGAGCTGGCCGAAACCATGGTGGCCCTGGGCAAGGACGCGGGCGTCAATACGGTGGCCCTCCTGACCAACATGGGCACCCCGCTGGGCTTGACTGCGGGCAATGCCATCGAGGTGGAGGAATCGGTGGAGGTGCTTGCGGGCGGCGGCCCGGAAGACGTCGTCGAGCTGACCATCAGGCTCGCCGAGGAGATGCTTGCCTGCGCCGGAGTGCACGACGCCGACCCCGCGGCCGCCCTCAAGGACGGCCGCGCGATGGACGTCTGGAACCGCATGATCGAAGCCCAAGGCGGCGATCCGCGTGCCGCACTGCCGGTGGCCAAGGAATCCGAGGTCATCCCGGCGCCGGCCGACGGCGTCCTGGTGGAGCTCGACGCTTTGTCCGTGGGCGTGGCGGCGTGGCGTCTCGGCGCCGGACGTGCCCGGAAGGAGGACGTCGTCCAGGCCGGTGCAGGGGTGCGGATGCACGCCAAACCGGGTGCCTTGGTCCGGGCGGGGGAGCCACTCATGACCCTCCTGACCGACACCCCGGAGAAGTTCGAAAGGGCCAAGGAAGCCTTGGAAGGAGCCGTACTCATCGCGCCGGAAGGCTCACGGCCCGCGCAGCGGCTCATCATCGACCGGATCTCCTAGGCTGGTCTCCCGGGCATTTTTGGGATGCCCGGGAGACAATCCCTGCGGCCATTCGTTAGGAAGACCGTGCAAGCCATCAACGACTTCATCCTCGCGGCAGCCGGGCAGCCCTGGGTTTTGCTTCTCGTGCTTGCCTGCTGCGTGATCGACGGATTCTTCCCGCCCATTCCCAGCGAGTCGGTGGTGGTGGGACTCGCGGCCGTCTCCGCGACCGCAGGGGTACCTAACGCATGGCTGCTGATCCTCGTGGGCGCCCTCGGGGCTTTCACGGGCGACAACATCGCCTACTTGATCGGCCGCAAGATAGGTGTTCGCCGCTGGCGGTGGATGCGTTCCCAAAGGATGCAGGGCGCCTTCCGTTGGGCTGGGCGGGAACTTCGACGCCGGGCAGCGTCTCTGATCATGGTGGCCCGGTTCATCCCCATCGGCCGGGTGGCGGTCAACCTCACAGCCGGTGCAACCCATTTCTCGCACGGCATGTTCGTGGCACTCACGGCTATGTCTGCCGTTCTGTGGGCCAGCTACTCGGTGGCTATCGGTTTGTTCTTCGGCCAGTGGTTCGAACACAACCACCTGCTCGGAGCGATCATCGCGATCATCGCGGCCGTCATCCTGGGAATCATCGTGGACCGGGTCATCAGCAAAGTCCGCGGTGCCACGCCCGCCACCGAAGAGGACGAAGAAACCGGAGAGCCCGAAGAGGAACCCGTCATATAGCGAGGCGGAGCCAAGGTGGCGGATCTCCTCCTCGAGTATGACCCGCCTGCCTCCGGAAGATCCCTCCACGGGGGGATGCTTCCATTCCACCTTTGGAGCTAGCCTTAAATTGTGTTCTCCGCGGCTGGGGCGTAGCGAACGACGCTCCGGCCGTGGGACACTGGATAGCGATCTGTGTCACGCAACCGTGTGACTTTCCTTGAGGAGCAATGCCTGCGTGGAATTCATGAACCACATGCTCGAGCATGCCGCCGGGCAACCGTGGATCTACCCGGTGCTCCTGGTTTTCTTTTTCATCGACGGCTTTGCCACGATCCTTCCCAGTGAGACCGCGATTGTCGGGCTCTCGGCTTTGGCAATGCACCGGGGCGAGCCCAATCTGTGGCTCCTCGGCGCTACGGCCTTGGTCGGTGCTATGGCCGGCGACAACACGGCCTACATGCTGGGCCGCAAGATCGGCTTGGACCGCTGGAAATGGATGCGCAAGCCGAAGGTCCAGAAGATGTTCGCCTGGGCACACTATGAGCTGGACAAGCGCGGCGCAGTCCTCATCTTCACCGCCCGGTACATACCCTGGGGCCGTGTGGCGGTGAACTACGTCGCCGGACAGACTGGATTCCGACACAAGACCTTCTTCTGGCTGGATGCCTTCGCCTGCTTCACCTGGGTAGGCTATTCGATCGGCGTTGGATCCCTTGCCGGCCACTGGGTGCACAACAACCCGCTCCTCGGCGTCGGGATTGCCGTGGCATTCGCCGTGGTGCTCGGCGTCATTGTGGACCACACCTTGCGTTGGTGGCACAAGCATCTCGAAAAGAAGGACGGCGAGAAGAGGGAAGCAGCTTCCGCGGAAGCAGCCGCAGCCGACGCAGCCACCGCGGTTAACGCGACGGCCGGCGTCGACCGCTCAAACCCTGCTGGCTAAGCTTCTTCCGTCCCCCTAGAGTTGAGTGGTGACTGAGCCCATTGTTGATGCCGCCCCTGCCCTTGACTTCGACCTGAAGAGCCTGCCGAAGGTTTCCCTTCACGACCACTTGGACGGGGGACTGCGCCCGGCCACCATCATCGAGCTGGCGGAGGCCGTCGGCCACACCCTGCCTTCCACGGATCCCGTAGCGCTGGGCCAGTGGTTCCGTGAGTCCGCGGACTCCGGTTCTTTGGTCCGATACCTCGAAACCTTCGACCACACGATCGCTGTCATGCAGACCAAAGAAGGCCTGGCGCGCGTCGCCAAGGAGTTCGTTGAGGACCTGGCTGACGACGGCGTCGTCTACGGCGAGATCCGTTGGGCACCTGAACAGCACCTGCAGAAGGGCCTCACCCTGGACGAGGTTGTGGACGCGGTCCAGGAAGGGCTCGACGCCGGCGTCGACGCCGTTGAGGAGTCCGGCCGCCAGATCCAGGTGGGCCAGCTCATCACGGCGATGCGGCACGCGGACCGCGGCCAGGAAATTGCCGAACTCGCCGTACGACACCGCTACAACGGTGCTGTCGGCTTCGACATCGCCGGAGCCGAAGACGGCTTCCTGCCTTCCCGTTTCAAGGACGCCTTCACCTACCTGGCCGAGCACAATTTTCCGGCTACCGTCCACGCTGGCGAAGCCGCGGGCCTGGACAGCATCCAGTCCGCCCTTGTGGACGGCCGTGCCCTGCGCTTGGGCCACGGCGTGCGCATCGCCGAGGACATCACCGTTGAATTCGAAGATGCCGAGGGCGAAGAAGCCGACGACGACGCCGAGGACACCGTTGGCATGGTCACCTTGGGTGAGGTGGCCGGCTGGGTCCGCGACCGCGGAATCGCGCTGGAGATCTGCCCCTCGTCCAACCTGCAGACCGGCGCAATCGCGAACTTCGGCGAAGGCATCGAGAACCACCCGCTGGACATGCTGTACCAGCTGGGCTTCAACGTCACCATCAACACGGACAACCGGCTCATGAGCGGCGTGACGCTGACCGATGAATTCGAGCTTCTCGTGGAGACCTTCGACTACGACCTCGACGACCTCCTCGAACTGACCCTCAACGCTGCCGAGTCCTCGTTCCTGCCGTTGGACGAAAAAGAAGCGTTGGTGGAGTACATCAACGACGCCTACGCCAACCTTGGCTAAACAAACTCCCGCAGGCGCAGCCTCTGAAAGTCCCATGACAGTGCTCGGTGGGCCCACGGCAGCGGGGGTCCCCGGCCGAGCTTGCGAGGTTGGGGAGCTGCTGGGGAGAATTGCCTCTTTGCGCGAGCACTGTCCGTGGATGGGTGCGTTGACCCACGAATCGCTCGTCGAGTACCTGATCGAGGAAGCGTACGAAGTGGTCGATTCGATCGAAGCCGGTGCGTCCGGTTCCGATACTGCCGACGAACTCCGCGGCGAGCTGGGCGACGTGCTGCTTCAAGTGGTACTCCACGCCCGGCTCGCCGAGGAGCAAGGACAGTTCACCTTCGACGACGTCGCCCGCACCATCACAGAGAAGATGGTGCGGCGCAATCCGCATGTCTTCAAGCCGGACGGATCCTTGCAGGATTCCTTCCCGGCCACCGTGGAGGAGATCGTCGAAAAGTGGGATGCCGTGAAGAAGGCCGAAAAACCCGGGCGTTCGGATCCCTTCGAAGGCATTCCACCCCACCTTCCTGCCCTCGCGCTCGCGCAAAAGTCGCTTGACCGTGCCGAGCGCGCGGAGCGCGCGGGCGGCCCGGAACGCAGCAGCCGTCCAGTCGCGGCGGTGGAGGTTCCCGACTCCGAAGCTGCGCTTGGAGACTTGCTGCTTGCCGTCGTCGCGGGCTCGCGGGAGAAGGGTTTCGACGCCGAAAGGGCCTTGCGCGGTGCCGTCCGCCGCTACCAGGGGCGGGACGGCGAAGCCACAAAACGTGAGGAGCCCGACGCTGTTCCGTAACGTTGGCCTGTCTCGACTAGGCTAGTGGCGACGAGGACGTCGAGAATTTCCCTCAAGATTCCCAGTAAATCGCTTCACCATAAGGAGCAGTCCATGGCGCTTATCGATGCCATCCACGCCCGCGAGATCCTTGATTCCCGCGGAAACCCGACAGTAGAAGTTGAAGTTCTGCTTTCCGATGGCCAGATCGGCCGCGCGGCAGTTCCCTCCGGTGCTTCCACCGGCGAGCACGAAGCCGTTGAACTGCGCGACGGCGACAAGGGCCGTTACCTCGGCAAGGGCGTCCAGAAGGCCGTTGACGCGGTCATCGACGAAATCGCCCCGGCCCTGATCGGCTTCGACGCCACGGACCAGCGCAGCATCGACCAGGCCATGATCGACCTCGACGGCACCCCGAACAAGGGCAAGCTCGGCGCGAACGCCATCCTCGGTGTTTCCCTCGCCGTAGCCAACGCAGCCGCCGCCTCCGCGGACCTGCCGCTGTACAAGTACCTGGGCGGCCCGAACGCCCACGTCCTGCCCGTCCCGCTGATGAACATCCTCAACGGTGGCTCCCACGCCGACTCCGACGTCGACATCCAGGAATTCATGATCGCCCCCATCGGCGCCGAGACCTTCTCCGAAGGCCTGCGCTGGGGCGTTGAGGTCTACCACAACCTCAAGTCCGTCCTGCAGGCCAAGGGCCTCTCCACCGGCCTCGGCGACGAAGGCGGCTTCGCGCCGAACCTGCCGTCCAACCGCGCCGCACTGGACCTGATCCAGGAAGCCATCAAGAACGCCGGCTACACCCCGGGCAAGGACATCGCCCTCGCGCTGGACGTCGCCTCCTCCGAGTTCTACAAGGACGGCGCCTACCAGTTCGAAGGCAAGGCACTCTCGGCCACCGAGATGAGCGCCTATTATGCCGAACTCGTCGCGGACTACCCGCTGGTCTCGATTGAAGACCCGCTGGACGAAAACGACTGGGAAGGCTGGAAGACCCTCACCGAGACGATCGGCGACAAGGTCCAGCTGGTTGGCGACGACCTCTTCGTCACCAACCCGGTCCGCCTGCAGCAGGGCATCGACGCCGCCACGGCCAACTCCCTGCTCGTCAAGGTCAACCAGATCGGTTCCCTGACCGAAACCCTGGACGCCGTTTCCCTGGCCCAGCGCTCCGGTTACACCACCATCACCTCGCACCGCTCCGGCGAAACCGAGGACACCACCATTGCTGACATCGCCGTTGCCACCAACGCGGGCCAGATCAAGACCGGTGCCCCGGCCCGCTCCGAGCGCGTCGCCAAGTACAACCAGCTCCTGCGCATCGAAGAGGAACTCGACGACGCCGCTCGCTACGCCGGCCGCAGCGCCTTCCCGCGTTTCAAGGGCTAGTATCCGCTGAAACAGCTGACCGGTGGCTATGGTGGAAAGACCATAGCCACCGGTTCTGTTTAACGAAATGTGCGAGCACTTCGGGCAAACCGCAGGCTCCGTGAGGCACGCAACGCGCAGCAACCCGCCAGGCAAGCACCAGGCATTACAGGAGTGTCATGGCCACCCGCCGCCCCAAGGTCCCACGGGCAGATGCCCTGGGCCGCTCGCCCCAAAAGAACCCCGACGGCGGCCATGTCATCCGTGCCGACTTCGGCGAGTCCCGCAAGGCAACCGCCCAGCAAGAGACCCAAGTTCAAGTCGGGTCCAGGGCGCCGTCCAATTCCAAAGCCGAAGGCAGCACCCAAAGCAAGGGCCAGCCTGGCTCCAAGACTGGTTCTGCCGCGAAATCGGGACGTTCGCTTCCGGGCGGGCCGGGCAACACCCCGGTTGTCGGCAAGGCATCCAACAAAACGTCGGGTGCGGGCTCCGCCCACCCCGAGAAGGACCACAGCGCGCGACCCGTGCCCGCGAAGGCGTTCTCCGGCCGCATGCTTGCCCTGGCCGTGGTGATGATAGCGATCACCATCATGCTCGCGCCGACGGTCAAGATCTGGTTGGAGAAAAAGGCGGAAATCTCCGGCCTGGAAGCCGACATCGCGAGCAAACAGGCCGAGCAGGCCAGCCTCCAGAAGCAGATCACACGGTGGCAGGACCCGAACTACGTGAAACAACAAGCCCGGGACCGCATTAACATGGTTATGCCGGGTGAAGCAGGCTACTGGGTGTTTGGTGGAGACGTTCCCGCCGGAACACCGGGCGGAAGCACCAGTTCAGGAGCTTCCGGAAGCCCGTCCAATCTGCCATGGGTGGATGGGCTGTGGGAATCCATCAGGCGCTCGGCAACAGACTAGACGCGGTGCCCGCCGCCGTCGCGCCCTGAGGGGCGTGGCCAAACAGGGCAGGAAGGATGGCAGCGCCAGTGGAAGACAACTCGGCACCTGCATCGCAGGAATCCCGCAAGCCATCAGCACATGATCTCGAAATCCTCAGCCGCCAGCTCGGACGGCCGGTGCGCGACGTCGTCGAAATCCCGGCGCGCTGCGTCTGCGGCAACCCGCTGGTCGCTGCAACCGCTCCGCGCTTGAGCAACGGCACCCCGTTTCCCACGACGTTCTACTTGACGCACCCCGTCATCACCGCCGCTGTGTCGCGGTTGGAAGCCGGCGGGCTCATGAATGAGATGAACGAGCGGCTCACGGCTGACGAGCCTTTGGCTGCGGCTTACAGGAGCGCCCACGAAGCCTATCTCCGGGCGCGTGACGAGATAGCCGGACGTGCCGGTACAGGGGATGTTCCGGAGATCGCCGGAGTGTCGGCCGGCGGCATGCCCACCCGCGTCAAATGCCTGCACGTGCTGGTCGGCCAGTCCCTGGCAGCCGGTCCCGGGATCAATCCGCTCGGCGACGAGGCCATCGAGGCGATCAGCGAATGGTGGACCGCGGACCGCTGCTATTGCGACGGCGCGTGGGACAGTGCGGGGGAGGCCCCGTCCAGGGACCTCAGCCGCCACGGACCGCAGGGCCTGCCGGACATCGTGGGCCGTCCCGCCCCCGTCCGCAAATCCAAGTCCTCCCACGCAACAGAGCCATCGGGAGAGCCAGCCGCAGGGGAGCTCAACGTATGAACCGGGTAGCTGCCATCGATTGCGGCACCAATTCGATTCGCCTCCTGATCGCGGATTCCAACGGCGCTGACGCAGGGTCTCCCTTGCGGGACGTTGTCCGCGAGATGCGCGTGGTGCGCCTCGGCCAGGGTGTAGATGCTACAGGCGAACTTGCCCCCGAGGCGCTCGAACGCACCTTCGCGGCAACCGCCGACTACGCCGGGCTGATCCGCCATCATGGTGCCCGGGGCGTCCGTTTCGTGGCGACCTCCGCCAGCCGCGACGCCCGCAACCGGGACGTCTTTGTTGACGGGATCCGTGAGCTGCTCGGCGTCGAACCCGAGGTCATTTCCGGCGACGAAGAAGCAGCCCTTTCCTTCGCCGGTGCAAGCAGCGTGCTGCCTTCGCGCGGCAAGGACCCGGTGCTTGTGGTGGACCTTGGCGGCGGGAGCACCGAGTTCGTCCTCGGAGACTCCGACGGCGTGATTGCCGCCAAATCCGTCGACATCGGCTGCGTGCGGCTGACCGAACGGCACCTCCGCAGCGATCCTCCGACGCCGGAGCAGATCGCCGCAGCGGAAGCCGACGTCGACGCAGCCATTGACCTCGTAGCCCGTACGGTCCCGCTGGAGCGGGCCACCGCCGTCGTGGGAGTTGCCGGCTCCATCACCACCATCACGGCACATGCCCTGGGCTTGAACGAGTACGATCCCGCACTCATCCACGGTGCCAGCCTGGACCTGGAGACCATCAGCGACGCCGCCACAAGCCTGTTGGAACTGAGCCGCGAAGAGCGTGCCCGGCTGCCCTACATGCATCCGGGGCGCGTTGACGTCATCGGAGCCGGAGCCCTCGTCTGGCGCCGAATCCTCCAGCGCTTGGCTGAGCTCGGAGGGGGCTCCATCACTGCTGCCACCTCCAGCGAGCACGATATCCTCGACGGCATCGCGCTGAGTATTCTGAGTATGCCGAGTACTCGGTAAGAGTGGGTATTCGCTGATGACGTTGCCACACGGTTGGCGCCGCCGGACAGCATCGGCCGCCCTGGCCGCCATGCTGGCCGGGGGAAGCCTTGCAGGGGCCCTGCTGACTGCGCCTTCGGCGTTCGCCGACTCTTGGCGGGACAAGGAATACTGGCTCAACGAGTACGGCATTTCCGCAGCCTGGCAGGTGTCCAAGGGCGCGGGGGTGAAAGTGGCCATCATCGACAGCGGGGTGGACGGGCAACACCCTGACCTCAAGGGCGTGGTAGTCGGGGGAACCGACGCATCGGGTGCGGGAGATCCGAACGGACAGAAGAGTATCGGGGCCAAGCCTGAGCACGGGACCCTCGTGGCCACGCTCCTGGCAGGGCGTGGACACGCTTCGCCCAGCCCGTCAGGGCCTCCGTCGCCGGCGTCGTCTCCCTCGCCCGGTTCCAGTGTCGGCCCCGACGGAATCGTCGGCGTCGCCCCCGAGGCCCAGATCTTGGCTGTTTCCGCCTGGCTCGGTTCGCCGAATCCCGCGGGCAAGACGGACCAGGAACAGATCCCCGCAGCTGTCCGATGGGCAGTGGACAACGGCGCCAAGGTCATCAATATTTCCCTCGGCAGCACCTCCCCTGATTGGCCCCAAAGCTGGGACGCGGCGTTCCTCTATGCCGAACAAAAGGACGTGGTGATCGTCGCCGCGGCGGGCAACCGGATCGGTGGAAATGTCCAGGTGGGCGCGCCCGCCACGATTCCGGGCGTACTGACCGTGGCAGGACTCGACCGGAACCGCGCGGCCAGCGTCGACGCTTCCTCGCAGGGAATCAGCATCGGCGTCTCGGCGCCCGCGGAAAAGCTGGTGGGTGGCCTGCCCGGGGGGAGCTATGAAGATTGGGCGGGCACGTCCGGCTCGGCGCCGATTGTCTCCGGCGTCGCGGCCCTCATCCGCTCGAAATGGCCGGATATGAGCGCCAATCAGGTCATCAACAGGATCGTGTCCACGGCCGAGGATGCAGGGGCGCCCGGCAAGGACCCCATCTATGGCTACGGCATCCTCAACGCCGAGGCGGCCCTGAAAGCCGATGTGCCCGAGGTGACGAGCAATCCGCTGGGATCCATTGCGGACTGGATCCGGGTCCATCGGCGCGGGGACCTCAGCAGCCCTACACCTCAGCCAACGTCCAAACCGAGCATCCCCGCGGCCACCTTGGCCGATCCCACAGTTCCGGCGGCCAAGGCACCCTCGCAGTCCGACACGGCGATTCCTGCGGCTGTGGTCATCGGCTTTGGTTCGCTTTTCGTGGCGATCGTTGCGGGCGCCTCCGTGCAATTGAGGCGTGCCTCCCGGACCTCCCCGGAACTGCCCGACGAGCCCGCTACCGGCGTGGTGGACATCGTGGAACCGAGCGGCCCGAAATAGCCTCCGACGCCCGTGCGTAGCTTCGGGGAAATAGTTAGTGAAGATTTTCACAAGGTGCTGTACTCTATTGTTATGGCAACCACCCCTGAGCTCATTGACCGTCCCCGTGTTCTCGTTGTCGGCGGCGGATACGTCGGCCTGTACGTAGCACTCAAGCTGCAGAAGAAGATCGCGAACGCCGGCGGAATCGTCACCGTCGTTGATCCCCTTCCCTACATGACCTACCAGCCCTTCCTCCCCGAGGTGGCCGGCGGCAACATCGAGGCACGCCACGCCGTCGTCTCGCACCGCCAGCACCTCAAGCAGACGGAACTCATCCAGGGCCGCGTTACCAGCATCGACCACAAGAACCGCACCGCCGTTGTTGCTCCGGCCGACGGTGGAGAGCCTTTCGAGATCCCCTACTTCGACGTCGTGGTTGCCGCCGGCGCCATTACCCGCACCTTCCCCATCAAGGGACTCGCGGACGAAGGCATTGGCCTGAAGACCATCGAAGAAGCGGTCGCCCTGCGAAACAAGGTCCTTGAGCGCATCGAGGTCGCCTCCACCATGACGGACGCCGCCGAGCGCGCCAAAGCCCTGACCTTCGTTGTCGTGGGTGGCGGTTTCGCCGGTATTGAGTGCATCACCGAGATGGAAGACCTCGCCCGCGCCGCCGTCAAGAACAACTCGCGCATCCGCCAGGAAGAAGTCCGCTTCGTTCTGGTCGAAGCCATGGGCCGCATCATGCCCGAGGTCACCGCAGCCCAGGCCGAGTGGGTTGTTGAACACCTGCGCAGCCGCGGCATCGAGGTCCTGCTCAACACCTCCCTGGACAACGCAGAGGGTAGCCTCAAGCTCATCAACCTGCCGGACAAGACCCCTGCCCAGGAGTTCGAAGCCGACACCCTCGTGTGGACTGCAGGCGTGCAGGCCAACCCGATGATCCGTTCCACTGACTTCCCGCTCGAGCCGCGCGGACGTGTCCGTGTCCTTCCGGACCTCCGCATTGCGGGCGACGAAGGCATCATCGACAACGCCTGGGCCGCTGGCGATATCGCTGCCGTTCCGGACCTCACGGGCAGCGGCCTGCCGGACGGCACCTGCGTCCCGAACGCCCAGCACGCACTGCGCCAGGCCAAGCGCCTCGCCAAGAACCTGTGGGCATCCCGCTGGGACAAGCCCATGGGCGACTACAAGCACAAGAACCTCGGTGCGGTTGCCGGCTTCGGCGAATGGAAGGGCGTTGCCAACATCAACCTTCTGGGCCGTATCGGCCTCAAGGGCGGACTCGCCTGGCTGGCCCACCGCGGCTACCACGGCCTGGCCATCCCCACCGGTGAGCGCAAGGTCCGCGTGATCTTCAACTGGCTCCTGGGCATGACCATGGGCCGGGACACCACCCAGCTGCTCGACCTCGACAACCCGCGTGGAGCCTTCGTGGCCGCGGCAACCCCGGCTCCCAAGCCGGCCGCCGCACCCGCGCCGGCGGCTGAGCCCGCCGAAGCCAAGGCTCCGGTCACGGCCGACGCCAAGTAGCAGCACCCAAGCAGTCCCGCCGACGGCGGCCGTCTCCCACGCGGAGGCGGCCGCCGTCGTCGTTTTACTCCCGGCTCCTGTCCGCGGCGGCTGGGGCGTTATGGTCCGCGACGGCGGGTCCTAGACTTGCAGCATGGCTGGCGAAAGCGATCTTACGACCCTCCTGACATCCATGCATCCCGTGCTTCGGGACGGTGACTACGTGTACGCGTTGTGGCCGCACGGCAAACCGCTTGAGGGCAATATCGAAGCCGCTGTCCGCGAAGCGGAAGGCCTCACGGTGGTCCTGCACCGCGAGGAAGCCGGACGCCTGGGACTGTCCTACGACTTTGTGGCGGCGTGGATCACTCTTCAAATCCACTCTGCGTTGGACGCTGTGGGGCTCACCGCGGCCGTCAGCTCCGCCCTCACGGCAGCCGGGATCAGTTGCAACGTCCTGGCCGGGTTCCATCACGACCACCTGTTGGTTCCATCGGCCGAGCGAGGGCACGCCATGGAAGTGCTTCGACTGCTGGGCCAAGGTGTGGTGCTGCGAACGGAGAGGGAGGCGGACCGCGAGTCCGTGCTTGCGCTCACGGCTGCCGCCTTTTCAACCAGCCCGGTCACCGGGTTGCCCGTTGAAGGAGTCCCGGCCGAAGTAAGGCTGCTGCGGGAACTCTTCGACTGCGATGAGTACCTGCCGGAATTCAGCATCGTGGCAGAGGTCGCCGGTGAGATCGTGGGCCACGTCATCAGTACCCGCGGCTGGGTCGGGGAGCTCCGGCTTTTGGGACTGGGCCCCATCAGCGTCCAGCCGCACCTTCAGCGGCGTGGCATCGGATCCGCGCTCTTGCGGGAAACCGCCCGACGGGCCGAAGATGCCGGCGAGCCGGGCATCGCCCTGCTGGGAAGCACCGGATACTATCCCCGCTTCGGGTTTCTTCCCGCACGCGCGCTTGGTGTGATGGCCCCCGACGCCGGGTGGGGAGACCATTTCCAGCTGTTGCGTCTCAAAGCATGGCCCGACGGCGCCAGCGGAACCTTTCGCTATGCCGCGCCGTTCCAAGCGCCCTAGGAGGTCAAGGAGGGGGAGTGCGCTGGGTTACCATTATCCGGGCGCCCCAGTAGCCCAATTGGCAGAGGCAGCGGACTTAAAATCCGCGTGTTGTGGGTTCGAGTCCCACCTGGGGCACGCGCGCGAATTGCGGGCCGTGCCGGCCCCTTCTTTGCGCCAAGCTGTGCCGTGACAGGAATTTAACCCCGCGTTCATCCGAAGAGCTGTCCGGGGCAGCGCGGAGATCCACCGTTATTAGATCCTGACCTGCGTATATGTGTTCTAGGACACATATTTGGTAGTACTCTCATGGAACATGTTCGAAGTGAAAGTGACTTCGGGCGAATGACCACGAATCAGACGCACCGCGGAGGCTATTTATGTACAGGAAGAAAGTCATTTCGGCGATCGCAGCAGCGGCCACCCTTGGCATGCTGGTGGCGGGCTGTGCGAACCAGACCGCCCCTAGCGGCACCGAAACCTCGGGTGGTGGCGGCAGGATCAATATCCCTGCGATTTCCAAAGTCGACGTTCCTGCCGGAGCTGTTTTGCCTGCAGGCGATGGCAAGGGAACATGTCCGTCGACGACAACCATTGCTTATGCCGGTGCCGAGACTGGACCCAACGCCCAGTTGGGTATCAACATCTTCAACGGCATCCAACTGGCCATCAACCAGCACAACGCCGCGAACCCCGGCTGCCAGGTCCAGTTCAAGAAATTCGACACTGAAGGCGATCCGAACAAGGCCACAGGCCCTGTCACGCAGATTGTTTCCGAGCCGGACATCGTCGGCGTGGTGGGCTTGCCGTTCTCCGGTGAGTCCAAAGCCACCGGCAACATCTTCGAGCAGAAGGGCTTGGTGCACATCACGCCTTCCGCTACCAACCCGAGCCTGACCAAGAACGGATGGACCACTTTCTTCCGCGCCCTCGGCAATGACGCCGTCCAGGGCCCGGCGGCAGCAAAGTTCCTCACGGACAAGCTGCAGGCAAAGAAGGTCTACCTGGTCCAGGACGACTCTGACTACGGCATCGGCCTGGGAACCACAACGTCCCAGGCTCTTGGCTCCGCGATGGTGGGGTCCGACAAGGTCGTCACTGGCCAGAAGGACTTCTCGGCAGTGATTTCCAAGATCATGAACGCCAAGGCAGACACCGTCTACTACGCCGGCTACTACGCAGAGGGTGCACCCTTCGACCAGCAGCTGGTTGCAAAGGGATTCACCGGATCCTTCGTGGGCCCGGATGGAGTGAAGGATGACCAGTTCATCAAGCTGGCAGGCGATGCGTCGTCCAACTCGTACTTCACCTGCCCCTGCATCCCGGGCGAACTGATCCCGAGCTTCGAGAGCGAGTACAAGAAACTGGCCAACGCGGAACCCGGAACCTACTCCATTGAAGGTTACGACGCCGTCACGGTCCTGCTCTCGGGCATCGACAAGGGCAAGCAGTCCCGCGCGGACCTCCTTTCCTGGGTCAAGTCCTACGATGCAGATGGCCTGTCGAAGCACTACAAGTGGGACTCAACCGGCGAACTGGCAACGCCTGATGTTTACGGCTACAAAGTTGAGAACGGCAAGATCGTTCCCATCGGCGTCATCGGAAAATAACACCGAGCCCAGATGAATGCTGGGGGTTAGCATCCATGCCGACCCCCAGCATTTCTTTTGATTACATCAGGAAGTGCCATGATCAGTGAAGTAATTCCCACTCTGCTCCACTCGGTTCCCGTGGACGACACGTGGATCACCTTCGACGTAAACTCATTTACCCAGAACTTCTGGAGTTCCACCTTTGACGGGCTGACCTTCGGGGCTATTTACGCTTTGGTTGCCCTCGGATATACCCTCGTCTACGGCGTTCTCAACCTCATCAACTTTGCCCACTCCGAAGTGTTCATCACGGGCTGTTACGGAGTGTTCTTTACCCTCAGCGCCCTCAATTTCGGCCCCTCTGCTCCGCGGCTGGGTTTCTGGGCCATCGTGGGAAACCTTGTCCTCGCCCTCATCGTCGCCATTATCGCCTCGGCCTTGATGGCAGTGATCGTGGAACGGGTGGCTTATAAACCTTTGCGCCAGCGCAAGGCGCCTCGCCTGGCATTCCTGATTACCGCCATCGGTGTTTCCTTCGCCATTCAGTACACCATCTACTGGTGGCGCGGACCGAGCCCGGAAGCTGCGCTGACGATGTTCCGGCCGCTCGCAATTTTCGACGTCTTCGGAACCATCGTCGATTCGCAGCAGGTGGTTATTGTCATCGCCGCGATCATCCTCATGATCGCCACCGATCAGTTCATTAGGCGGTCGCGGACCGGCCGAGGCATCCGTGCCGTGGCACAGGACCCGGATACCGCAACCTTGATGGGTGTCAACAAGGAAAAGATCATCGTGACCACCTTTATCATCGGCGGTATCTTGGCCGGAGCGGCTGCTTTGTTCTACGTCATGAAGATCCCGTCCGGCGTGCAATACAACGGCGGATTCATCCTCGGCGTCAAAGCCTTCGCCGCCGCCGTCCTCGGAGGCATCGGCAATGTGCGCGGTGCTTTGCTGGGCGGCCTGCTGATCGGTTTGATTGGCAACTATGGCCAGGTGCTCCTGGGGAGTTCCCAATGGACGGACGTTGTCGCGTTCGTGGTCCTGGTGTTGGTATTGATTGTGCGACCCGAGGGTGTCTTGGGTAGCTCGCTTGGAAAGAGTAAGGCATGAGCACAACAGACGGCCCCACACTTATTCCCGATGATGCCTCAGCACAGGAGATTGCCGACCGCGAAGCCAGGATGCGGCGCCGCAAAGGCTGGTTCCCGGGGCTCAGCGACAAATGGAATGCGCTCCCGCGCCAAACACAATGGCTGATCCTGATCGTCGTCGTTGTCATTGCCTATTTGCTTCCCATCCTCAATCCGCCGTTGATCACGACGGAACCGGGAAACAATTGGCAAATCGCACTCGCGCAAATGTCTGTTTATGCCCTGGTGGCTGTTGGCTTGAACGTGGTGGTCGGCTATGCGGGCCTCCTCGACTTGGGCTATGTGGCATTCTTTGCCCTGGGTTCCTACACGGCTGCAATGTTTACCAGCCCGGATTCGCCGTATGTGCACATTCCCTACCTGTGGACGCTGCCGCTGGCGATGGCTGTCGCCATGTTCTTTGGCGTGGTCCTGGGTGTGCCTACGCTTCGCCTCCGCGGCGACTACTTGGCTATCGTCACGCTCGGCTTCGGTGAGATCGTTCGCATCCTGGCCACTATCATTCCGGCGATGAAAGGCCAGGTTGGCTTCCAGAACGTTGGCCACCCTCCGGGAACGGATTCGAGCGGGCAAACAATCTTCCAGAACTCGAACGGAACCCCCTGGTACTGGCTGACGCTGACTATCATCATCCTCGTCCTCCTGGCCGCCGGGAACCTCGAGCGCAGCCGGGTGGGGCGCGCGTGGATTGCCATCCGCGAGGATGAAGACGCTGCGGAAATCATGGGCGTGCCCACATTCAAGTACAAGGTGTGGGCGTTTGCGATCGGTGCTTCTGTAGGCGGACTCTCGGGTGCCTTGTTTGCCGGCCAAGTGGGCTTTGTGAACAACCAGAAGTTTGACATCGCCACATCCATCTTGTTCGTCGCGGCTGTTGTCATGGGTGGCACTGGAAACAAGGTCGGGGCGATTCTTGGCGGCGCGTTGGTGGCATATATTCCACTCCGTTTCACCGCGATTGCCGAGTTCAAGTATCTGATCTTCGGCGCGGCGCTGGTTGTCATCATGATTTTCCGGCCCGGTGGCCTTCTCCCGGCACGCCAGAGCCTCCTCGCATACGGACGCTTGGCTTACAACAAACTCAAGGGCACCCTGGGCGACATTCCTGCTTCGGGCAAAGTCGTTCTGGAACCGGGAAAGGGGGCTGACAAGTGAGCGAAGCGATCGAACCGGATATTGATGTAGAGGCACTCAAGGAACAAGGCGTGGACCTCGAGGTCGCCGAGAAGGTGGCCCCCGAAAGGGACATCGTCACCAAAGTGGGCGAAGCCTTGGTCCAGGTCCAAGACCTGACGATCAAATTCGGTGGCCTGACGGCTTTGGACAATGTCACGTTCGATATCAACCGAGGCGAAATCCTCGGTTTGATCGGCCCTAACGGTGCCGGCAAAACCACGTGTTTCAATGCCATGACGGGGGTGTACAAGCCGACGTCCGGAAAGGTCTTGCTGGAAGGACAACTGCTCAACGGGTTGCCGCAGCACCGGATCACCAGGCGGGGCTTGGCGAGGACATTCCAGAACATCCGCCTTTTTGGCGAGATGACAGCTTTGGAAAACGTCGTTGTTGGTCTCGATGCCCGCCACCGCACGAGTGTGGGCGGGGCACTCCTGCGTCTGCCCACCCACGTCCGGGAAGAGAAAACCGCCATTGAACGCGGCATGGCATTGCTTGAGTTCGTTGGCATCGCTGATCATGCACATTTCCTGTCGCGGCACCTTCCATATGGGTATCAGCGTCGCCTCGAAATCGCGCGGGCATTGGCTACCGACCCGAAGGTCCTGTGCCTGGACGAGCCCGCCGCCGGGTTCAATCCCGCGGAAAAAGAAGAACTCATGGCCTTGATCCGGACCATCCGTGACGACGGCTACACGGTTCTGCTGATTGAGCACGACATGAAATTGGTCATGGGCGTGACCGACCGGATTGTGGTCCTGGAGTTCGGGAAAAAGATTGCGGATGCGTTGCCCAAGATTATTCGCGATGACCCGAAAGTTATTTCCGCCTATCTCGGGGAGCCTGAAGATGACCTTGCTTGAGCTGAAGAACATATCCGTCCACTACGGCCGGATCCAGGCAATTTCCGATATGTCATTCAGCGTGGAAGAGGGCGAAATCGTCTCGCTCATCGGCGCCAATGGTGCCGGCAAGACCACCACCATGAGGACCATCTCCGGATTGCTGGCTCCCTCGGCCGGCTCCATCACCTTCGCCGGCCAGGACATCACCAGGATGAAGGCGCACATCCGCGTCGTCCAAGGTATTTCGCAAGCGCCGGAGGGGCGGGGAATCTTCCCTGGCATGACGGTGGAGGAGAACCTTGACATGGGTTCCTACGGACGCAAGGACCGGACCAAGGTGGCAGAAGACTTGGAACGTGTCTTCGACCTGTTTCCACGGTTGAAGGAGCGTATCAAGCAGTTTGGCGGCACCATGAGCGGTGGCGAACAACAGATGCTCGCGATCGGCCGGGCGCTGATGTCCAATCCCAAGCTGTTGCTTCTGGACGAACCTTCCATGGGGCTTGCTCCGCAGTTCATCCGCCAGATCTTCAAGATTGTCACCGAGATCAACAACCAAGGCACCACGGTGCTTCTGGTGGAGCAAAACGCCAACCAGGCCCTCGCCCGTGCACACCGTGCTTTTGTCCTTGAAACCGGGTCAATTACGCACAGGGGCACCGGCAAGGAACTGCTCGCCAACCCGGCGGTCAAGGAAGCGTACCTCGGCGTCGGATAGCCGCACATGCCGGCACCCTCACAACAAGCAGGGTGCCGGCATCGACGGCGGTGGAACTTTCGGTGCGGACCAAGCGTGGGAATTGGTAGCGTGAACTATCACTTCGCACCCAAAGCAAGAAGGACACCCACCATGGCACTCGGCGGCAACCCGATCTTCAACGGAAAGAATTTCCGTGGAGCCACACAGGCTCCGCCTGTTCCAAGCTACTCCCACGGCCAGAACCAGTACGGCCAGGTTCCGGGCGGCGTCCCCGGCCAAACCCAGTACGGCCAGAACCAGTACGGCCAGCCCGTCTGGGCGGCACAACCGCAGATGACCAGCGATCAGCTGCAGCAGATGTACAACCAGCCCGCAGCGGGTCCGGCCGAGACCGGCCGCATGACTTTCGACGACGTCATCGTCAAGACTGCGGCCTGCCTCGCGGTGCTGTTGCTCGGCGCAGCTGTCACGTTGTTCGTTGCGCCCGGCACGGCAAGCCTCCTCATGGTTGTCGGTGCGCTGGGCGGTTTCGCCTTGGGCATGGTCAACTCTTTCAAGAAGCAGCCGTCCCCGGCACTGATCCTGACTTACGCCGGCCTTGAGGGCTTGTTCCTCGGAGGCCTGACCCGCCTTCTGGATGGCATGTTCCCAGGCGTTGGCCTGCAGGCAGTCATCGGTACCCTTGCGGTGTTCGGCGTGACGTTGGCTCTCTTCAAGAGCGGCAAGGTGCGCGCCACGCCGAAGGCAGTGCGCTTCTTCATGATCGCCATGCTCGGCTACCTCGTCTTCGCAGTCATCAACATGGTCCTCGTGTGGACCGGCGCCGTCCAGTCGCCTTTCGGCCTGAGCAGCAGCGTGCACATTTTCGGCATCCCGTTGGGCGTTTTCATCGGCATCCTGGCTATCGGCCTGGCCGCGTTCTCACTGGTCATGGACTTCACGAGCATCGAGCAGGGTGTCCGGCAGGGCGCTCCGGAGAAATACTCCTGGACGGCCGCTTTCGGCCTGACCGTCACGCTCGTGTGGCTGTACGTGGAGATCATCCGCCTGCTGGCGATCCTGCGCGGCGACGACTAGCCTCCCCGGGTTTATGCAGCGTAGTGCCCCTGAAGATCCGTCTTCAGGGGCACTACGGGTATACAGACCCTTTTCGGGGGGCCTAAGACAGCCGCTCGAAGACAACCGCCATGCCCTGCCCACCACCGACACACAGCGTCGCCAATCCCAAGGTGCCGTCCCGTTCGCGGAGGCCATTGAGCAAGGTGGTGGTCATGCGGGCGCCCGTCATGCCAAAGGGGTGCCCAAGGGCGATGGCGCCGCCATGGACGTTGAGCTTCTCCGGATCGATGCCGAGTTCACGGGCGCTCGCCACCACCTGGACGGCGAATGCCTCGTTGAGTTCTACGAGGTCAATGTCTGCCATGCTCAGCCCCGCCAAGGCCAACGCCCGGCGCGATGACTCCACCGGTCCCATGCCCATGAGTTCCGGGGAAAGGGCGCTGACGCCTGTAGAGACGATGCGTGCCAGCGGCTCGAGGCCAAGTTCCCGGGCCCTGAAATCGCTCATGACCACCACGGCGGCGGCGCCATCGTTGAGCGGGCATGCGTTGCCGGCAGTCACTGTCCCTTCCTTGCGGAAGACCGGTTCCAAGGCGCTGACGGCTTCGAGGGTGACGCCGGAGCGGGGTGAATCGTCGCGCTCGACGACGGTCCCGTCTTTGCGGGTATACGGCGTGATCTCCCGGGCGTAGAAACCGGAGGCGATGGCCGCCTCGGCACGGTTCTGGCTCTGGACCGCCCACAGATCCTGCTCGGCCCGGCTGATTCCGTGGCTCGTGGCGACGTTTTCCGCGGTCTGTCCCATCGCGATGTAGACGTCCGGCATCCGTCCACCCATGCGGGGATCCGTCCATGGGGTGTTGGACGCGGCCCGGGCGGCCGTGCGGGCACGCGCGGCTTCAAACAGGGGGTTGTGCAGGCTGGTGTCCGTTTCCCCTGCCCCGACCCAGTTCTGGTAGCGGGACACCGACTCGACCCCCGCCGAGACGAAGGCATGGCCTTCCCCGGAGCTGATGGCGTGGAAGGCCATCCGCAGGGTCTGCAGGCTCGAGGCGCAGAAGCGGTTGATGGTGGCCGCGGGGACGGTGTCCAGGCCGGCCAGGACGGTCACCACCCGGGCCATGTTCGAACCGGCTTCGCCGCTGGGCTCGGCGCAGCCAAGGTAGAGGTCATCGAGCCCGCGGCCGTCCAGTGCTCCTGGATCGAAAGCCGGAATCTTCGCCAGCGCGGCAGTCACCATGGCCGCCGCGAGGTCGTCAGGACGTTCGTCCTTGAGGGACCCTTTGAAGGCCCGTCCAATCGGGCTTCTGGCGGTGGAAACGATGACGGCCTCAGTCATGCCCCCAGCTTACGCCGGGGCCAGCTCGCCGAAAGGCGGCGGATGCGCGGACCTCAGGCGAGGCGTGTGGCCCCGGCGGCCGGGGTCACGGTGAAGATGTCCGGCGTCGTGAAACCGGCAGCCTCGAAGGCGCGTACGACGGCGTCACGCACCTCCTGCTCGTGGCCCACCGGGGTGAGGGCGATAGCCGAGCCGCCGAAGCCGCCGCCCGTCATCCGGGCGCCGATGGCGCCGTGGGCGCGGGAGGTTTCCACCGCGAGATCCAGTTCCGGGCAGGAGATCTCGAAGTCATCGCGCATGGACGCATGGCTCGCATCGAGGAGCCTGCCGATGTGGGCGGGTCCCTCCGTGGTGAGGCGTTCCACGGTCTGCAGCACGCGGTCGTTCTCGGTGACGATGTGCCGGACTCGCCGGAAAGTGGTGCTGTCCAGGAGTCCGCTGGCTTCCTCCAGGTCGCCGATGCCGACGTCGCGGAGGGCCGGGACCCCCAGTACTTGGGCGCCGAGTTCGCAGGAAGCCCGACGGGAGGCATAGCCGCCATCCGCATGCGAATGGGAGACCTTGGTGTCGATGACCAGCAGCACGAGGCCGGCTTCCTGGGCGTCGAAGGGGACCAGTTGTACGCTCTGATCGCGGCAGTCCAGGAAGACGGCATGGCCCTTTGATCCACGAAGCGACGCCGACTGGTCCATGATTCCGGTGGGGGCGCCCACGAAGTCGTTTTCGGCCCTCTGGGTTGCGAGGACCATGTCTTCGGCGCCCAGTCCCGCACCCGTCAGTTCGTTGAGGGCCGAGATGACGGCGCATTCGATGGCGTGCGAGGAGGACAGCCCCGCGCCAAGGGGGACATCCGAATCCATGAGGAGATCGAAGCCCGGGACAAGGATGCCCCGCTGTTGCAGGGCCCAGGCCACGCCGAGCGGATACTTCGTCCAGCCCTTGGCTTCATCCGGAACCAACATGTCCACGTCGGCCTCGACCAGGCCCTGCCCGCCGAAAGTGGACAGCAGGCGGACGCGTGAATCATGGCGGATCCGGACTGCAACCTTCGCGGTCTTGTCGATCGCGAATGGCAACACGAAACCCTCGTTGTAATCGGTGTGCTCGCCGATCAGGTTCACGCGTCCCGGTGCCTGCCACACGCCGTCGGGGGCTGAACCGAAAGTCGACTCGAAAAGCCCGGAGAGGACGCTCAGGGCGGGGGCGTCGGGAGTGGAGGTCATGCTTGGGCCCCTTCTGGAATAGCGCGCTGCGAATCGCTGGCGACTGCGCGCAGCCGTTCTGCTACGGATTCGGGCGTGGTGTCGTTGATGAAAGCTCCCATGGCGGCCTCGGAACCGGCAAGGTACTTGAGCTTGTCAGCGGCGCGGCGCGGGGAGGTGAGTTGCAGGTGCAGGTGGCCGGACGGCCTCAAGACGGGATCCAGGGGTGCCTGGTGCCAAGCGGAAATGTACGGCGTGGGAGTTGGATACAGGGCATCCATGCGCTTGAGCAACTCAAGGTAAACGCTGGCTAGCTCGTCGCGTTCTTCGCCACTCAAAGCGGCGAGGTCCGGAACTTGCCGATGGGGGACGAGGTGGACCTCCAGCGGCCAGCGGGCAGCGAACGGCACGTAGGCGCTGAAATGCTCGGCTTCGAGCACCATGCGGCTCCCGTCCAAGCGCTCGGCCTTGAGGATCGAGGATGTCAGCGATTCCCGGCCCTTGGAGTCGTCGAAGTACCGGCCGGCGGCGGCGCCAAGGCTTGCCGCCCTCGGCGTGACGTAGGGGTAGGCATAGATCTGTCCGTGCGGGTGGTGGAGCGTTACCCCGATGTCCGCACCCCGGTTTTCGAACGGAAACACCTGCTGGATTCCAGGGAGCGCGCTGAGCGCCTTGGTCCTGTGCGCCCAGGCTTCAATGACCGTGCGTGCCCTGGTTTCGCCAAGCTCGGCGAAGGATCCGGTGTGGCTGGGCGTGAAGGAGACAACTTCGCAGCGGCCGTAGGCCGGGCCTGAGGTTCCCCAGGCGGGCATGCCGGGGATCGTGCCGACGGCCGGCCCCAGTGAGGGGAAGCGGTTCTCGAAGACCACGACGTCGTAGTCCGGCGCCGGGATTTCGGAAGGGTTCGCGGGCGTGGTGGGGCAGATCGGACATTGGTCCGCAGGTGGCAGATGGGTGCGGCTTTGGCGGTGTGCCGCGACGGCGACCCATTCGCCGCTCAACGCGTCGTAGCGCACCTCGCCCGGATCGGCGCGCGGCGGCAGCTCACGGTGATCCGTCAGCGAGCCGGGATCGCGCTCCGGCGAGCCGGCGTCGTCGAAATAGATCAGCTCCCGGCCATCGGCGAGGCGTGTGCTGGTAAGGCGAGTCATGGATTTATGGTGCCACAGAGTGCTCAAAAAGGCAAAATATCTAACAAAAAAGAACATTAAGGGTGGAGTCAAGCAACACTCGGGATGCAGTACGGTGGTGCCATGACTCCCACAACACCGTCCTCCGCACCGGGCGAAGAGACCGTATCCCGCCGCTTTGCCAGCGGACGCCAATTCGAGATCCGCCGCGGCGACGCGCTCGCCGTCGTCACCGAACTCGCTGCGGGCCTGCGGTTGTTCAGCCGCGACGGCGTCCAGCTCACCGAGAGCTACGGCGACGGGCAACTACCACCGGGCGCCACCGGGATTACCTTGGCCCCGTGGGCCAACCGGATCGAGGACGGGATCTGGTACCTCGACGGCAAGAAGCAGCAATTGGACATCACCGAGGTGTCCCGCAACAACGCGAGCCACGGGCTCCTGCGCAACTCGTCCTACGGCCTCGTGGCGGAAGACGAGTTTTCCGTGACCCTCGAAGCCGTGATCTTCCCACAGCATGGCTACCCCTTCCTGGCCCGGCACCAGGTACGGTACGAGATCGACGCCGGGCTCGCGCTGCGGGTCTCCCAGGGTTTCATCAATGATTCGGCGGCCCCCGCGCCCTTCGTGCTCGGGGCGCACCCATACTTGCGCGTGGGGGACGTTCCGCCGGAAGAGATGGTCCTGACTGTCCACGCCGGCACAAGGCTCGTGGCCGACGAGCGGCTGATCCCGCGTAGTTCGGTGCCCGTCGACGGTGATTTTGATCTCGGTGGCGGCCGGAGTGTGGGCGGTTTGGATATCGATGTGGCGTTCACGGACCTGGAGTTCGACGGCGGCATCGCCCGCCAAACGCTGTCGGCGCCGGACGGCCGGAGCGTCTCCCTGGAGCAGGACGAAAACTGCGCCTACGTCCATGTCTTCGTCACGGATACTTTTCCGGGGCGCTCGAAAGCCGTCGCGATCGAGCCCATGACCGGTCCGGCGAACGCCTTCAACTCGGGGGAGGGCCTCCGGTGGCTTGAGCCGGGGGAGACCTTCACCATGGGGTGGGGAATCGTGGGCGCGCTGTAGATGGGTTTCCCATCCGGCAGTCCCTGCGGAATTATGGGGGAATGACGCCAGCACAGGACGCCACGCCATCAAGTGATCCCGTTTCGGCCGCGCCCCGGCCGGTGTCGGAGCATCACATCGCGCAGGACATTCCGTACGGAGTCCGGATTGCTGCCGCTTGGTCCTGGCGGGTGGGGCTCATCATGGTGGTTGTGGGAGCCCTCATCTGGTTGTTGGGGAAGGTCAGCTTCCTGATCATCCCCCTCATGGTCGCCTCCCTCCTGGCCGGCCTGCTCTACCCCGTCACGGAGTGGCTCAGGAAGCTCAAGATGCCGCAAGGGGCGGCCGTCGCCATCACGGTGGTGGGGTTCCTCGGGGTCATTACGGGAGCCCTGGCGTTGGTGGGACGGCAACTTGCGGTGGGATTCGGCGAGCTGTGGCAGGAGGCGCTTACGGGCGTCCAGCAAATCCAGGGGTGGCTCGCTGACGGGCCGTTGCATCTGACCGCGGACCAGATCGACACCTACATCCAGAGCGCCACCTCGGCCCTGCAGAACAACAGCAGCAGCATCCTCAGCGGTGCCCTGTCATTTGGTAGTACCGCCGGGCATTTTGCCGCGGGCATGGTCCTGGCCCTCTTTATCCTGATCTTCTTCCTTCTCGAGGGGTCCAGGATCTGGCGGTTCATTGTCGGGCTCCTGCCCCGGACTGCACGCCCGGCGGCTTACGGCGCGGGCAAGCGCGGATGGTCGTCCATGGTCAGCTACGTGCGCATCCAGATGTTTGTGGCGTTCGTGGACGCGGTGGGGATCGGCGTCGGCGCAGCGATTATCCAAGTTCCCCTCGCCTTGCCCCTGGGTGTCCTCGTGTTCATCGGTTCATTCATCCCCGTGGTTGGTGCCCTCGTGACGGGAGCTATCGCAGTGCTCCTGGCATTGGTAGCCAATGGTCCCGTCAACGCGCTCGTCATGTTGGCCATCGTGCTGTTCGTGCAGCAGCTCGAAAGCCATATCCTCCAGCCGCTCATCATGGGCAAAGCCGTATCGCTGCACCCTGTCGCCGTGATCTTGTCGGTCGCAGCCGGTTCCTACCTGGCCGGAATACCGGGAGCGCTCTTTGCCGTCCCGCTCCTGGCCGTAGCAAATACGGCGGTTCGCTATATTGCCGCGCGGACGTGGGAACATGATGAAGGACTGATGACGGCGTACGCCGGCGCAGGGATTGCACCACCGGACTCCGATGAGGAACCAATCACCATCGAGGAAATCCACCGTCCCGGCGCCAACGCGGGCGCACGGTCCAACAGCGGCGAAGATGCCGCAGGTCAGCACGCGGCTGCGGAACGGACATTCGCCAAGGATGCCGCAGAGCACACCAACAAAGGAGAATAACCCGTGAATACCCTCGATACCCTGCCCGTCACCCTGGACGATGTCCTTAAGGCGCGGGAGCTGCTCGAGGGCATTATTACCAAGACCCCCATCGAGTCCTCGCGGGCCCTGGGAGCGATGGTAGGCGGAGAGGTCTTCTTCAAATGCGAGAACCTCCAACGGGCAGGTTCCTTCAAGGTCCGTGGTGCTTACGTGCGGATGGCACGCCTTTCTCCCGAGGAGAAGAAGCGCGGCGTGGTCGCGGCTTCGGCCGGCAACCACGCACAAGGCGTTGCGGTGGCGGCAAAAAGCCTGGGAATCAAGGCACGCATCTACATGCCGCTCGGTGTAGCGCTTCCGAAGCTTGCCGCGACCCGCAGCCACGGAGCCGAAGTTGTCCTGCACGGACACAACGTCGATGAGGCCCTGGCCGAGGCGCAGCGCTACGCGAACGAAACAGGCGCCGTCTTCGTCCACCCCTTCGACAACGTCGACGTCGTGGCGGGTCAGGGCACCGTCGGGCTCGAAATCCTCGACCAGGTCCCCAATGTCGACACTGTCCTGATGGGCGTCGGTGGCGGTGGCCTGCTGGCAGGAGTCGCCGTCGCAATCAAAGCGAGGGCCAGGGAGCTGGGACGCGAGATCCGGATCATCGGCGTGCAGGCGGAGAATGCTGCCGCCTACCCGCCGTCGCTCGCCGCGGATGCCTTGGTGCCGCTCAAGAAGGTTTCCACCATGGCGGACGGCATCGCCGTCGGACGCCCCGGCCAGCTGCCGTTCAGCATCATCCGCGAACTCGTGGACGACGTCGTGACCGTGAGCGAAGACTCCTTGGCCCGGGCGCTCATCTTCCTGCTCGAGCGCGCCAAGATGGTGGTTGAGCCGGCCGGTGCCGTCGGCGTCGCCGCCCTCATGGACGGCAAGATCGAAAACCCGGGGACCACCGCCGTGATCCTGTCCGGCGGCAACATCGACCCCATGCTGATGCTCAAGGTGATTCAGCGCGGCCTCTCGGCGGCGGGACGCTACATGACCGTGCGCATGATGCTGGATGACCGGCCCGGTTCCTTGGCCACCATCGCCCGCATCATCGCCGAAAACGATGCCAATGTGACCGGCCTGGACCACACCCGGGTGGGCGGCGCGATCAGCATGGGCGACGTCTCCATCACCGTCAACCTCGAAACCAAAGGCCACGAGCACAGCGAGCAGGTCCTAGCAGCCCTTCGCGCCGAGGGCTTCCACCCGATCGTGGTGCACTGACGGGCTGCTGACCATGGCGCTTTACGGCAACGGGGACGGGCCGATAACGGCCAAGGAGTCACTGGCCATCCGCGCCAGGGGCGGATTGCTGTTCATGGGTGGCTTCGTGGGGCTGTTGGCGGTCATTGAGCTGGTCAACACCTTGATGTCGCACAGCCTCAACGTCATCTTCGGGCTGCGGCCGCGGAGCGTGGACGGAGTTTTCGACATCCTGACGTTTCCCTTGCTCCACGCCAATTTCGGGCATCTCCTGTCCAACGCGCTGCCGCTGGTCATCTTCGGCTTCCTGGTGTTCCTGTCCGGTCTCCGGGTGTTCCTGACGGCACTGGCGTTCAGCTGGCTAGGCTCAGGCCTTGCCGTGTGGCTCATCGGCGGGGGAGGTGTGACAGTGGGCGCTTCGGGCCTGGTTTTCGGGCTCTTCGCGTTCCTGCTGGTACGTGGCTTCTTCAACCGCAGCTGGTGGCAAATCCTGCTGTCCGTGGTGCTTTTCCTGGCTTACGGCGGCATCTTGTTCGGTGTGTTGCCCACCGTGATGGGTTTCGTCTCGTGGCAGGCTCACCTTGGCGGCGCCGTCGGGGGAGTCGTGGCCGCAGTGCTGCTGCGCCCGCGCCCCCGCGCCGTAGCCCAGCCCAACTGACGCCGTGGCCCAGCCCAACTGACTCGCATTTGTTGTCGTTATGAGCGCTCATAACGACAACAACTGCGAGCTAGTTGGGGGACCAAAAGCGAAACGCCGGCCCTCCCCGCGAAGGGGTGGGCCGGCGAAACGACAACACCGCATGGGCCCACGCCGCCAGGGTTCCCTGGCCGTGGGGCCTTGCGAGGCGAGGGCCCCGGCCTGAGCTTGCGAAGGCTGGGAGCCGGTGGGGACTTGCGAGGCGAGGGTGGCTGTGGGGATTATTAGCCAGCGAACGGCTTGGCGGAGACAATCTCCACCGGGATTTCCTTGCCGTTGGGGGCGACGTAGCTGATCTTGTCGCCTTCCTTGTGGCCCATGATCGCCACGCCCAGCGGGGACTTCTCACTGAAGACGTTGAGATCGGAATCGCCGGCGATTTCGCGGGATCCGAGCAGGAAGGTCTCTTCGTCACCGGCGATGCGCGCGACGACGAGCATGCCGGGCTCGACGATTCCGTCATCGGCCGGAGCTTCGCCAACCTGGGCATCGCGCAGGAGCACGGTCAGCTGGCGGATGCGGGCCTCGATCTTGCCCTGCTCTTCCTTTGCGGCATGGTATCCGCCGTTTTCCTTGAGGTCGCCTTCCTGACGGGCGGCTTCGATCTTCTGTACGATCTCCGCACGGCCAGGGCCGGAAAGGTGGTCCAGCTCTGCCTTCAGGCGGTCAAATGCGTCCTGGGTAAGCCAAGCTGCAGGCGCGCTGTTGGTGGTCGACACGGACTTCTCCTTATGGATCTGACAAGCAAAGACCCCGCCGGTGCAGGCCACTCGTGGAACTCAGCAACCAACTCAGCGGGGTTAAGGTATTGATCCAGTGTAGTCAATCCTGTGGACAAACCCAAGCTCACTGAGTCGCGGGTCACACGTTTGTTATTTGCCGCTGTCGACAATCCAGCAGTTGTCCACGACGGCGGACACGGCCGCGGACTCGGTCCGCAGTACGGTCCTCTGGGCGGTTGTCTGGCCGCCGTCAGCGCCGTCCTTGGGGGCATTCGGGCCGATCTGGACGACTTTCCAGCCGACCACCGCGAACCCGGAGTCCATTGCCTTGATGGCACATTTGGCAGTAGCGCCGGGGTTCTTGGTGACCTGGAAATCGACCGAAAGCTGAGTGGCGTCGGTGGCGCTGTAGCCGATGTCCTTGAAAGTCACAGACGACTGCGAGGAAGAGGTGGTGACCCAAAACAAGAGACCGATGACCACGAGGAGGACGGCGATGACGATGTTCCGTTTGGTTTTCCCCCCGAAGGCGCGCTTTTGGCTGCCGTAGCGATTGGCTAGGCTGGTAGTTGCCGGCAGCGCCGTGCCCGATGGGTCTTCCGAAGTCACCCACCTAGTTTAGTGGGCTACCGGCGCCTCCTCGCACACAGTGGAGTCGCACGCGTTAGAAATGCCTGATCAACACCCGGCCGTCAGCAAACCCAGAACAGCATGACCCAGAAAGAGGAACCGTACCGGATGAGCACATCCACCAGCCCCGACACGCAGCTCCGGCTGCTCGCCGTCCACGCACACCCGGACGACGAGTCAAGCAAGGGCGCGGCAACCATGGCGATGTATGCGGCTTCCGGCGTGGAGGTCATGGTGGCTACGTGCACTGACGGTTCCCGCGGGGACATCCAGAACCCGGCCATGGAGTCGGCTCCGCACCCGAAGAGGGACATGGCAGGCGCGCGCCGCTTGGAAATGAAGCAAGCTGCCGCAGTCCTGGGAATCAAGCAGCGTTGGTTGGGTTTCGTGGATTCCGGACTGCCCGACGGCGATCCGTTGCCACCCCTGCCCTGCGGCTGCTTTGCGCTTCAGCCCCTTGAGCGGGCGGCGGCACCGCTCGTCCGCTTGGTCCGCGACTTCAAGCCGCACGTCATAGTGAGCTACGACGAAAACGGCGGCTATCCGCATCCTGACCACATCATGGCCCACAAGGTTGCCGTCGAAGCCTTCCATGCTGCCGGTGACCCGGAGCGCTACCCCGGGACGGGCGAAAGCTGGGCGCCCAGCAAGCTGTACTACGACCGCGCCTTCAGCCCCGACCGTTTCCGCGCCTTGCATTTCGCCCTCGAAGAGGCAGGACTGCAATCGCCTTACGCCGAACGCTTGGCTTCCTGGCTGGAAGCTGATGCCGAAGGCCATACTCCGCCGAGGCCGATGCACCAGACCACCACGCAGGTGGATTGCGGAGACTACTTTGAGGCCCGTGACGACGCGCTGAGGGCGCATCGGACGCAGATTGATCCGCTTGGCTTCTTCTTCGCTGTGTCCCCGGACATGCAGCGCAGGGCCTGGCCGTGGGAGGACTACACGCTGGTCCACTCCCGGATCCCGGCCGAACTGCCGGAAAAGGACCTGTTCGCAGGGCTAAGATAGGATCGCCGGCGATTTCTATCAAGCGTAGAAGTCGCCAACCGGCTGGAAACTCCCATAGAAGGTTTGAACCGTGCACCACTTTCTCATCGCCCTGGCCACGACCCCGTCGCCTACCCCGACCCCGTCGCTGCGCCCCGGCTTGTCGGAAGACCAGGTGACCCCGGGGACCTGGGGTTTCGTCCTGACTGCCTTCATCGTGGTGCTCACGACCTTCCTGATCGTTGACATGGTCCGCCGGATCCGGCGGGTACGCTACCGCGCCCAGGTTGAAGAAGCCTTGGTCGGCGAGACCGACGGCGCTGAGACTGATGAAATAGTCTCGGGCAAGCCGGGCGCAGAAGACTCCGACGGCGATGCCGGCTCCGGAGCCCGCTGACCCGGGCAACACCCGGCAATGGCCGGGGGCGTCCAACGCCCTCGGCTCGGAACCGTCCGCCTATCTTCGCCAGCACGCCGACAATCCGGTGCACTGGCGGCCGTTCGGCGATGAGGCCTTTGCGTTCGCGACGGCTCGCGATGTTCCCGTATTTCTTTCCATTGGTTACGCCGCGTGCCACTGGTGCCACGTCATGGCCCACGAGTCCTTCGAAGACCCGGACACCGCCGACTACCTGAACGCCCGGTTCGTGGCCATCAAGGTGGACCGCGAAGAACGCCCCGACGTGGATTCGATCTACATGGCAGCCACCCAGGCCATCAGCGGAGAAGGCGGCTGGCCGATGTCCGTCTTCCTGACGCCCGATGGCCTGGCCTTCCATGCAGGAACGTATTTCCCGCCAACGGCCCAGCCCGGGAGGCCGTCCTTCCGCCAAGTGCTTGAAGCGGTCCACGAGGCGTGGCTGGAACGCCGGGACGCCGTCGAGCAGAATGCCCGGATGCTCGCCGTCGGCATGGCCAATGCCCAGCTCGCCGCGGCAGTGTTCCTGGACCGGCCGCCTGAAAGCGTGGACCGAAGCCTGCTGCCGGAGGCAGTGCGACTTCTCGCCCGCTCTGAAGACCCCGACGGCGGCGGCTTCGGCGGCGCTCCCAAGTTCCCGCCGTCGGCGGTCCTTGAGTTCCTGATACGGCACGCTGCCGTGCCGTCGGACACCTCGGACGCCGCCCGCGACATGGCGGGCCGCACGCTCGCCGCAATGGCCCGTTCCGCACTGTGCGACCAGCTCGACGGCGGCTTCGCCCGGTATTCCGTGACCGCGGATTGGTCCGTGCCGCATTTCGAGAAGATGCTTTACGACAACGCCCAGCTCCTCCGGGTCTATGTCCATTGGGTCCGGCTGCGCGGCGATTGGGTCCTGCCGGCCGGCGAGGCCGCTACTGTTGCGTCGCGGGTCGCGGACTGGATGCTGGACTCTCTCGGGGTGGGCGATCCCGCAATCCCGGACGGACTCGCTTCCTCGCTGGACGCCGATACCGTGGTGGACGGAGTGCATCACGAAGGGGCGTCGTACCTGTGGATTCCCGCGAGCCTCGAAGCCGTGCTCGGCCCGGGAGACGGCGCGGCCGTGGCCAGGCTGATGAACGTGGGGCCGTCCGGGACGGTCTCGGAGCTTGGATCTCCGCTCCATCCCGGACGCCAACTGTCCGGCGCGGAATCGCGGTTGTGGAACCGCGTCAGGCCCGCCTTGCGCGCCGCGCGCTCGGCGCGCCCCCGGCCCGCCCGGGACGATAAGGTCGTGGCAGGGTGGAATGGCCTGGCCATCGCGGCGCTTGCCGAAGCCGGTGCGGTCCTGGACAGGCCGGAACTGGTGACCGCCGCGGAAAGCCTCGCCGAGTACCTGGCGCGGGTCCATTGGCGGCCGGGCTCAAAAACCGGCGCAGGGGTGCTGATCAGGGTTTCGCACGATGGCGTTGCGCGAGGGATCAGCGGCCTGTTGGAAGACTATGCGTTTTGCGCCGAAGGCTTCCTGGCCCTCTACGCTGTGACCGGCCAGCGGCGTTGGTACGGCTTCGCGGAGGAGCTGATCAGCGGCGCCTGCGCGCGTTTCGTGGTGGACGGCAGGTTGTCGGACTCCGTGGGGGAGTCGGCCCAGGTATTCAACGCGCAGGGCCAGCACGCGGGCCTGGACCCCTTTGACAATGCCGCCCCCAGCGGGGCAGCGGCCTTTGCCGGAGTGTTGCTGAGCTATGCGGCCTACTCCGGTTCGCACGAGCACAGGGCCATGGCAAGCAACATCCTCTCGCTCCTGCCGTCCATAGCCGGGCGGGCACCACGGGTAGCGGGATGGCTGCTTGCGACCGCCCAGGCAGCCGCGGCTGGTCCCATAGAAGCCGCCGTATCCGGCCCACCAGGCCCCGAACAACGGGAACTCCACCGCGCGCTGTTGGCGTCGTCGAGCCCGGGAATGGTGGTTGCGGTCCAGCTCGGTGTGGCCGGCGAACAAGCGCCCGACGACGGCGCGCCGCCCGGGTCCCGCGCCACGGAACCGGAGGTGCCACTGCTCGAGGCCCGCACGGCTGCTGCGGACGGCTCACCACAGGTGTATTTGTGCCGGGGGATGGTGTGTGACCTGCCGCTTGGCTCTGTCGAGGAACTCGTGCAGCGCCTGGACGCCATGACGGGTGCCGCAGGCTAGCTCAGCACGGCAATCATGATTGCGGCGAAATGTGCAGCGAAGGCCAGCACCGTGAGGGCATGGAAGAGTTCATGGAAGCCGAAGTTCAACGGACTTAAGTTGGGCTTCTTGATCCCGTAGAAGACCGCCCCCGCGATGTAAAGTGCCCCGCCGACACAGATCAGGATCGCGGCTGGAACGTTCGCCGTGAAGAACTCCGGCAAGTAGAACAACGCCCCGCAGCCCAGTGCAACGTAGATAGGCACATAGAGCCAACGTGGAGCGCCCGTCCAAAGAACCCGGAAGAGTACTCCCAGCAGTGCTCCGGACCAGATCACCCACAGCAGGAGCACGGCCTTGGGGCGCTCCAGCAGCGACCAAGCGAGGGGCGTGTAGCTGCCCGCGATCACCAACATGATGTTCGTGTGGTCCAGGCGCTTGAGGACCATCCGGGTCTTCGGCTCCCAATTGCCACGGTGGTAGACCGCGGACACGCCGAAGAGCAGTACACCCGTCAAAGCGTAGATGGCGGAAGCGATTTTGCGATCTGTCGTTGGCGCCAATGTCACCAGGACGATCCCTGCCGCGACGGCGAAAGGCGTGGCCACAGCATGTATCCAGCCGCGCCACCTTGGCTTGATTATGAGCAGCTCCGACATCGTTAAAGCGTAACCCGGCCGCGGATAAGTTACTGCGGAGTAATGAGTTTTGCGATCGTTTTCTGCTGCTCAGGTGTGCCGACTGGCCAGTTCGGGAAGGTAGCCTTGGTGGTGCGCCTACGGCAGCAGTCCGGAGGCGTCGATAGTTGTTCGGCGGAAGGTCTGCTGCCAACGGGCCAGCCGCCGTCGTTGTTTGTTTCGCTTTTCACGTTTTGTTCAAAGGAAGTCAGGTGAGTGTCCGGATGGAGTGGCCCGGCTTCCTCTACGGCTTCTACGAGCGCAAACTGCTCCGTTCGCTCGAGCAGGAGAAGATTCCCCGGCACATCGGCGTCATGGTGGATGGCAACCGCCGCTGGGCGCGGCAATTCAACGCTCCCACGAGCGAAGGCCATCAAGCAGGCGCGGACAAGATCCACGAATTCCTCGGCTGGTGCCAGGAACTTGGAGTCAAAGTCGTCACGCTGTACATGCTCTCGACGGACAACATGAACCGCTCCGGCGAAGAGCTCGAACTGCTCATGGGAATCATCGCCAACACCCTCGATCGCTTGGATGACGACGCCAACATCTCGGTCCACGCCATGGGTGCGCCCGAGCTCCTTCCGGACTACCTCGCCGAGCGGCTGAACAAGCTCACGGCCCGCACCCCGATCCGCTCGCGGCTGCACGTGAACGTCGCCGTCGGTTACGGCGGACGCCGCGAAATCGTTGACGCCGTGCGGGAACTGCTGCACGACGCCGTCGCGCACGGCCGCAACATCACCGAGCTGGCCGATGAACTTTCGGTGGACGACATCTCTCGTTTCCTCTACACGCGCGGCCAGCCGGACCCCGATCTGGTGATCCGCACGTCAGGCGAGCAGCGCTTGTCAGGTTTCCTCATGTGGCAAAGCGCCTACAGCGAGTTCTACTTTTGCGAGGCGCTCTGGCCCGCGTTCCGCAAGGTTGACTTCCTGCGGGCCCTGCGGGATTACGCAGGCCGCCAGCGCCGTTTCGGTTCCTGACATGTGACTTCCCGGTGAGCACCCGTTTACGGGAAGTTCACATGTTGTCTACACGAATCGCCGTTTGGGCTAACCGGAAATGTAATCGCACGGGAATACGTTAATCCCATCAGTAGGCAAACCGCCTGCTGATCGGGGAGGCCAGTAGATGGAGCGAATCATCGCACCAGTTACGTGGGGGGCCGCGCCCGGCCTTCCGGCCGAGCCGCCTCACGAATAAGCCGGGTTCGCCCGGGGCTGGAGTCGATGTGGCTATTTCTGAGCAACTGCCCGTAGTCGTTTCCGACGGGGAAAGTTCAGCTACCTCTCGCACCAAGCGGGCCAACGGTGGACGGACGGCAAAGTCCGCGACCCCGACAGGTCGAAGCTATGTGATTGACACTTCCGTATTGCTTTCCGATCCGCACGCCCTGTTGCGCTTCGCGGAGCACGAAGTCATTGTCCCGATCGTGGTCATCACAGAATTGGAAGGCAAACGCCACGATCCCGAGTTGGGCTACTTCGCCCGCAAGGCCCTCAGGCTCCTGGACGACTTGCGCATCGAGCATGGTGGCTTGAATCAAGCCATCCCGATCGGATCCGACGGTGGCACGCTGCGTGTCGAGATGAACCATGTGTCCACCGAAGTGCTGCCAGCAGGATTCCGCGGCCCGGACAACGACAGCCGCATCCTGGCCGTCGCCAAGAACCTCGCCAACGAAGGCCACAACGTCACGGTCGTCTCCAAGGACCTCCCCATGCGCGTCAAAGCCTCCGCGATGGGGCTGTTCGCGGACGAATACCGCAATGAACTCGTCAAGGACTCCGGCTGGACCGGCATGGCGGAGATCGAAGCCAGCGAGGACGAAATCACCACCCTGTACGGGCACGAACCGGTTTTCATTCCGGCAGCAGCCGAGCTGCCCGTCAACACGGGCCTGGTGCTGCTCTCGAACCGGGGCTCCGCCCTGGGCCGCGTGGGTGCGGACAAACAGGTTCGGCTGGTCAAGGGTGACCGTGATGTCTTCGGACTCCACGGCCGCTCAGCGGAGCAGCGGCTTGCGATCGACCTGCTCATGGATCCCAGCGTCGGAATCGTGTCGATCGGCGGCCGGGCGGGCACTGGAAAGTCGGCACTCGCCTTGTGTGCGGGACTCGAGGCCGTCCTCGAGCGCCGGGAACACCGCAAGGTGATCGTCTTCCGCCCCCTGTACGCGGTGGGTGGACAGGAACTTGGCTACCTGCCCGGTTCCGAGGCGGAGAAGATGAACCCCTGGGCGCAGGCGGTCTTCGACACTCTCGGTGCACTCGTCAGCCAGGAAGTCGTGGAAGAAGTCATGGACCGGGGCATGCTCGAAGTCATGCCGCTGACCCACATCCGCGGACGCTCGCTCCATGACGCCTTCGTGATCGTGGACGAGGCACAGTCGCTCGAAAAGAACGTGCTCCTCACGGTCATGAGCCGTATCGGCCAGAACTCCAAGATCGTCCTGACCCACGACGTCGCCCAGCGGGACAACCTCCGTGTCGGTCGGCACGACGGCGTCGCCGCCGTCGTCGAGACCCTCAAGGGGCACCCGCTGTTCGGCCACATCACCCTGACCCGCTCCGAACGCTCGCCGATCGCGGCCCTCGTGACGGAATTGCTTGAAGGGGCGGAAATCTAGAGCTCCATGTGCGCAGAGGGCCGTGGCCGGGTTCGCCGGGCCACGGCCCTCGTGCCTCCGTCACTGACGCTCGCTCACATTTGTCGGCTTTCCTGCTGACGCTCGCTCACGTTTGTCGGGTTTCCCGCTGACGCTCGCTCACGTACCTAGGAAGTTGGCTGTAGTCTCGTGGCCCTCTACCTTTAGCTTCCAGTCCGGTCTGATGAACGATTCCGGAGTGAGTCGGACGCGTTGCACTTCCACGACGTCGGCGCCCCATTGGTCGCGATAGACACCGTTGAACTCATAGCCGAGGCTGGTGGAAACGCCCAGGGATTGCTTGTTCCAAATGGCAGCCTCGGAGGTTGCTATTTCTGCGTCCAGGTAATCGAAGGCGTAGCTGAGGGCGGCCGCGCGCATCTCTTTGCCGAGGCCTCGGCCTTGCGCGCCCTTCTTGAGCCAGGAACCGGTGGAGACAGTCTTCAACGATGCGAAGTTCTTCGCCTCCACATCTTGGCAGCCAATGAACTCGTTGTTGTGCCAGATACCGAAGAGGAGCGTCCACGATTCGGGGGTCATTCCTGCTCGGCAGCGCCAATACCATCGGGCCATGTTGGCACCCAACTCATCTTCGGGAACTTCCGTCCAGGGGTTGCTGAAGGGCGATTTCCCAGGCTCGTGAATGCCGCTGAGGGCCGCATTGACCGCTGCGGGGATGTCAGCGTCCAGGATTGGGCGCAACTGCAAACGGGGTGTGCTCAGGGTGAGGCCGAAGAGGGGCCAGATGGCGCTTAGCTCGTTCATCCGGGAAGCCTAGCGGACGGCCCGGGGTAGCTTGTCATGTGTCGGCCCGGACCGCTTTCTCATCAGCTGGTGAGCGGGCGTTTGGCCAACGGGGGCTGTATGTGAGCGGGCGTTTGGCCAACGGGGGCTGTATGTGAGCGGGCGTTTGGGGGGTGGGGGGCGGCGGGACGGCTCTTACGCGCGGGGGCCGATGTCCCAGCTGATGTGCTTGCGGACGTCGGTGAGGTTCATCGATTCGGCGAGGAACAGATCGTCAAGCATGTATTCGTCCACCCCCAGGATCCGCATCCAGTGCCCCTGGCCAGTGGTATCGCCGTCGAGCGATTGGCTGGAAACGCACACGCCCGTTCCCGAGTCCACCCGCAAGAGCGTGCGTCCGGGGAAGCACAGCGGTGTTGCCGCATCAGACGCCACGTAACTGTGTCCCGGCGTCGCGATGGTTTCCAACGCCGGGCGCCCCTCGTGGTCCACTTCCCGAATGGGGCCGAACGACACCCGGTTGGACTCGGGAAATTCCATCGGCACCGGCGCATTCCCGGCGAGCTCCACAGGATCGAGGGCTGCCGCGAGCCGACCGTTCCCGAAGGACGGTTCACCGTAAGCAGCCTCGGGACGCCGGCGGACCAAGCCTGCGGAGTCGTAAACGGGGGTCACCAAGTGGGCCGGCAACAGCCAGGACTTGCGCTTGGAACCGAGGTAAAGCCCATCGCGGGAATCGTTGATGCCGGTGGTGCTATGCAGCAACGCGCCGTCCATGGTTTCGAGTCGAAGCGCTCCCGGGCGACGCAGCCAGGCCCGCACTGTGGCGTCCGTGTTGCCGGGCCGATCCAGGTATTCGAACCTCAGGCTGGTCCATTTCCACGGGGAGGAACGGCAGAGGTTTCGGAAGGTGGAGGACATGTCGGCGTCCGGATTGCCTTGGATTTCTGCACTGTAGCGCCCCATATCCACAGTCTAAGCGTGCGTGACCGGCGCAGGTTTGAGAAAACCGATAGCATCCGAGAGTGATCCGACGACTCGGCGAATTGTGGGGGACCAGTTTCCCGGCCTTCTGGCTCTTGCTCGCAGCTTGTGTGTACTTTGCGATCATGGCTGCCCGCCTCACGATCATCGACGTCCGTCACCACCTCTTGCCCAACCGGATCGTCTTCCCGTCTTATGCCATCGCCGGTGTGCTCCTGCTCGGCGCAGCAGTATCTGTCACCCTGGCCGGCCGAGCGGCAACGAACCTCAGCGGCGGAGCGGCAGGGTCCACGCCCGACGGCGGTGCCTCCTTCCTCGGGGTGCCCGCCTTGGGAATCGTGGCCGGGGGAGCCACTCTATGGGTGTTCTACTTCATCCTGCGATTGGTGTACCCGCCCGGGATGGGCTTCGGGGACGTCAAATTGGCAGGTGTCCTCGGCCTCTACCTTGGCTATCTGGGTTGGGCGCATATTTTCGCCGGAACGTTTGCTGCGTTCCTCTTCGGCGGACTGTGGAGCCTGGGAGTCCTGGCTGCCCGGCGGGGAACCCTGAAATCATCAATACCCTTCGGGCCGTTCATGCTCGCGGGTGCCGCTGCGGCGATGTTCGCCCTGCCCGCGTGAGGACGGCAGCGAGCAAGGCGGCGCGAGAGACGGCCGTTCGAGCAGCCTGCCGCTGTCAATCGGGCATCGCCGGTGGGATACTCGCCCTACTGGCGGATCCGATCCTGAAGCGGAGGCAGTGCTCTTGTTGGTGATGATCGATTCGAAAGCGGGCTAGGCAGTGGCGGTCCCGGAATTCATCCTGCAAATCCGCGAGAAGATCGGCAACGACCCGTTGTGGCTACCCGGCGTGCGCGGCGTGGTCCTGGACGACGAGAACCGGGTCCTGCTGTGCCAACGGGCCGACAATGGCCGTTGGACCCTGATCACGGGAATGCTGGAACCCGGGGAGCACCCCGCCCCCGGTTTGCTCCGCGAGATCTTCGAGGAGACTGCCGTGGTGGCCGAAACCGAGCGGATCCTGGCGGTGGGAGTGATCGGCCCGGTCACGTATCCCAACGGAGACGTGTGCGACTTCCTGGATATTGCCTTCAAATGCCGCTATGTCTCAGGGGAGGCCCGCGTCAACGACGACGAATCAATCGCCGTCGGCTGGTTCGCCCTCGACGAGTTGCCTGAGATCAGTGCCGGCCACCGCGAAACCATCCGGCTCGCTCTGGAGCCAGGCTCCGCCGTCGCGTATCAGCGTGATTGACGGGCCGCGAGGATCGCGCGGGCAGCGAAGAGGCACGCGGCGGCACCGCAGGCAATAGCGCCTAGGATGGTCCACCATTCGCCCCTGGCGGAGGCAATGGAGACAGCCAGAAGGCCGAAAAGGACTGCCCCTAATCCCCATCGAACGGCCGGGCTGATGTTCGCGGATTCTTCGGGCTCTGAACTCATGGGTTCCAGCCTAGGCCAGACGCCCCTGGGCCGGACAACCCAAGGCCGGGCATGTCCCGGGCTCAACGTCGGGCGAGCTCGCCGTCGTTGTCGCCCACCGGACCGGACTGCGGCTCAGCGTCCGCGACCGCCGACCCCTCGACGGATTCCTCCGCGGACGCTTCGGCGGATCCTCCGAGGCGTTCGGCTTCGAGGCGTTCGGCCTCCTCGCCTCCGACAGCCTCACCTCGGGCCACCATTCCGGCGGTGTCGGAGAGCGGGATCTGCTTGAGGGTGACGGCGAGCAGAAGGGCGGCCGCGATGAACGGGATGAGGTACCAGAACACGGGTGCCAGCGAATCGGCATAGGCGTTGACGATGGCGTCCTTGATCTGGGCCGGCAGTTGGGCCAGCGTCTGCGGATCGAGCTTGCTCGTGGATTGAGCAGCCTGTGAAGCGGAAGCACCGGCGCCCGTGAATGCCTTGGTGAGGGACTCGGCGAGCCGCGTGGTGAAGATCGAGCCGAAGACGGCGACGCCCAACGAAGCCCCGACCTCGCGGAAGTAGTTGTTTGTGCTCGTTGCCGTGCCGATCTGCTCGGCCGGAACCGCGTTCTGGACCACCAGGACGATGACCTGCATGATCAAGCCCAGGCCTGCGCCGAAGATGAACAGCTGGATGCAGATGACCCAGATCGGAGTTGCTGCGGTGAGCGTGGTGAGCCACAACATGGCAACGATCGTGAGGCTCGCTCCGAGGATCGGGAACATCTTGTACTTGCCGGTCTTGGAGATGCGGATACCGGAGTAGATGGACGTGCCCATGAGCCCCACCATCATCGGCAGCATGAGCAAGCCGGAGACGGCGGCTGAAGTACCGGAGGACATCTGCAGGAACGTCGGCACGAAGGCGATGGCGGCGAACATGCCCAAGCCCAAGGTGAAGCCGATGGCCGTTGCGTTGATGAAAATCCGGTTCTTGAACAGGCTCAGCGGAATGATGGGGTCTTCGGCCTTGCGCTCCACGAGGACGAAGAGGAAGGCGGCAAGCACCATGCCGGCGCCGAAGGCCCAGGTGAGCGGGGAGTCCCAGCCTTGGTCCTTCTTGCCGCCGAAGTCGGTGAAGAAGATCAGGCAGGCCGTGGCAGCGGACAGCAGCAGCACGCCCAGGATGTCGATGCGCTTTTCGGCCTTCTTATTCGGCAGAGTGAGCGTGAACCAGGCGATGGTGAACGCCGCAATGCCGACGGGGATGTTGATGTAGAAGGCCCATTCCCAGGTCAGGTGATCGACGAAGAAGCCGCCCAGGAGGGGACCGGCCACGGCGGAGAGGCCGAAGATGGCGCCGAGGGGGCCCATGTATTTGCCGCGTTCCTTGGCCGGCACGATGTCCGCGATGATGGCCTGCGACAGGATCATCAGGCCGCCGCCGCCCAGGCCCTGGATGGCGCGGAAGATCACGAAGCCCCAGAAGTCGGTGGCGAAGGCGCAAGCGATGGAAGCTGCGGTGAACAGACCGATGGCAATAAGGAACAGGTTCCGCCGGCCCAGGATGTCACCGAACTTGCCGTAGATCGGCATGACGATGGTGGTCGCGAGCAAATAGGCCGTGGTGATCCAGGCCTGGTTCTCCACGCCGCCAAGCTTGCCGACGATCGTGGGCATGGCCGTGGACACGATGGTCTGGTCGAGGCTCGAGAGCAGCATTCCGGCGATCAACGCCGAGAAAATGATCCAGATCCGTTTCTGGGTCAAGAGCAGCGGTGCGGCTGCTTTGGTCTTGAGAGTTGTACTCACGGTTGATCCTTCTGGGGTTCGACGGGGTTGGCGTCCAGCGGTTGGGCGAAGAGCGTGCGGGCTGCGTTGAGGTTCCTATCCAGCAGTTCCCGGTAGGGCTCGGTGTTCTCCTCGGAAAAGAACTGTTGGCTTGTCTTCTTGGTGACGGCGCCGAAGACCGCGGCGGCCATGATGATCTCGGCGTGGTCCGCGGCGAGGCCTTCACGGGCGGCGATCAGCTCGGCGAATTGGCGCTCGCGGACTTCGCCTTCGCGGGTCAACCGGCCCAGGAGCTGGGGCTCGGCTGTGACAGCGGCGATGAGCTGGCGGATCTCCGAAGGGCTGACGGTGGACCGCTCGAGGACCGCCAGGGTGAATTGCCGCAGTGCGGACAGCAGCGAGTCGGAGATCGTGCCGTCGGCACGGGCGGGATTGCGGCTGAAGCCCTCCAAAGCGTCCTCGGGAAGCTCGTCGGAGAATGAGCCGATCACCGCGTCTTCCTTGGTGTGGAAGTAGTTGAAGAACGTCCGCCGCGATATCCCCGCCTGTTCGCAGGCCTCCTCGACGGTAAATCCGTTGAGTCCGCGTTGGGACGTCAGGGACCGTGCGACGGCGGTGATCGCCGCGCGGGTCTGTGCGCGTTTGCGCTCCCGGAGTCCGCCGTCGTTAGTTGCACTATTTTCCACAAAGTAAAGTTTTGCACTTTTTGTAGTGCAAGAAAGCTTCCACGGCCAGGAACGACGACGGCGGCCGGCACCTTCCGTGGGGAAGGTGCCGGCCGCCGTCGGGCTGGCCAGTCGGGCTGGCGGGAAACTAGGCCTTGTGGGCCGGGCGGGTCATGGTGGTGACGTCGAGAGCCTTGTCGAGCTGCTCTTCGCTCAGTTCGCCGCGCTCAAGGTAACCAAGTGAGATCACGGCTTCGCGGATGGTCAAACCCTCGGCAACAGCCTTCTTGGCGATCTTTGCCGCCGCTTCGTAGCCGATGAACTTGTTCAGGGGGGTCACGATGGACGGGGAAGCCTCGGCAAGGAAGCGGGCGCGCTCCACGTTGGCCGTGATGCCGTCGATCATCTTGTCGGCCATGACGCGGCTGGTGTTGGCCAGGAGGCGGATGGATTCGAGCAGGTTGGCAGCCATCACGGGGATGCCGACGTTGAGCTCGAAGGCGCCGTTGGTACCGGACCAGGCAATGGCGGTGTCGTTGCCGATGACCTGGGCGCAGACCATGATCGAGGCTTCGCAGATGACCGGGTTGACCTTGCCCGGCATGATCGACGAGCCGGGCTGGAGGTCCGGGATGGAGATCTCGCCAAGTCCCGTGTTGGGGCCGGAGCCCATCCAGCGGAGGTCGTTGTTGATCTTCATGAAGGAGATGGCGATGTTGCGCAGCTGGCTGGAGCCCTCGATGAGCCCGTCGCGGTTGGCCTGCGCTTCGAAGTGGTCGCGTGCCTCGGTCAGGGGCAGGCCGGTGTCGGCCGCGAGGAGTTCGATAACGCGCTCCGGGAAGCCTTCCGGGGTGTTGATGCCGGTGCCGACCGCGGTGCCGCCCAGGGGAACTTCGGCGACGCGGGGGAGGGCGGCGTTGATGCGCTCGATGCCGTAACGGACCTGCGCGGCGTAGCCGCCGAACTCCTGGCCCAAAGTCACCGGAGTGGCGTCCATGAGGTGGGTGCGGCCGGACTTGACGACGTCCTTGAACTCCGCGGCCTTGCGGTCCAGGGAAGCAGCCAGGTACTCAAGGGCCGGGATCAGGTCGTTGATCAGGGCCGACGTCGCGGCGACGTGGACGGACGTCGGGAAGACGTCGTTCGAGGACTGGGAAGCGTTGACGTGGTCGTTCGGGTGGACAACTTTGTCGCTCCCGGCCGCCGCGAGGGCACGCGTCGCCAGTTCAGCGATGACCTCGTTGGTGTTCATGTTGGAGGACGTACCCGAACCGGTCTGGAAGACGTCGATGGGGAAGTCGCCGTCGTACTTCCCGGTGGCAACCTCATCGGCAGCGTTGGCAATAGCCGCGGCGAGCTCGCCGTCGAGCACCCCAAGTTCAGCGTTTGCCAAGGCCGCAGCCTTCTTGACGCGGGCCAAGGCCGCGATGTGCGCGCGCTCAAGCGTCTTGCCGGAGATCGGGAAGTTCTCCACGGCGCGCTGCGTCTGGGCGCGGTACAGGGCGTTCACAGGAACGCGAACTTCGCCCATCGTGTCATGTTCAATACGGAACTCGGCCGTGTTGGATTCTTGAGTGGAAGTCATGGGGCTAGCTTATGGCGAGCAGCCGCTTGACCGAAAACCGGTGGAGCAAAGCTACGGCCGCTGGTTGCCGCCCTTTGGGGGCGGCCCGGCATCCGGCCTAGAGCTTGCCGATCCCGGAAACCAGCGCCGCGCGGCCTTCGTCCAGTTTGTAGGAAAGCCCGACGACGGCGGCCCGGCCGTCGTCGATCGCGTCGGAAATCACACGGGAACTGTCGGCCAGGCGGCGGGCCGTCTGCTTGACGTGCTCCACGACCATCTCGTTGACGTCCGTCTGCTCGTTGCGCATCGCGGTGAGCACGGAAGGCGTGATGCGCTCCACGAGTGAACGGATGAAACCTGCAGGCATTTCACCGGTCTCCACGGCACTCTTGGTCGCGGTCACTGCGCCGCAGCTGTCGTGGCCCAGGATCACGATGAGGGGGACATGCAGTTGGGAGATGCTGTACTCCAGCGAACCGAGGACCGCGTCGTCGATCACCTGACCGGCGGTGCGGACCACGAAGGCATCGCCCAGGCCGAGGTCGAAGATGATTTCCGCGGCCAGGCGGGAATCCGAGCAACCGAAGATCACGGCAAAGGGGTGCTGGTCCTCGACCAAGGAATGCCGCCGGGATGCGTCCTGGTTGGGGTGCAAGGATTCCCCGGCGACGAAGCGTTCGTTTCCTTCGCGCAAGCGGCGCCAGGCAAGTGCAGGAGTCAGATAGGTAGCCACGGCGCTACTTTACGGCTTTGAGGTTGCAGGCTGCGAAACTGTGTCGCCCGGCTTCGTGCTCGGGTCCGCGGAAGCGACCGGAGCTGCGTCCGCTGCCTTCACGACGGCTGCGGCCAAGGTGGAGAACTCGTCCAGTCCTGCGCTGCCGCTCAGGATGATCGTGGTGCCGCGGTAGCTCAGGACCATGCTGCGATTGCCCTTTGCCGTGTCATGGAGCTCCCAGTCGTGGCCGCCGGCGCTGCGCGTTCCGGTCACCGGAGCGCTGCCGGTCTGCTGGAAAATCCAGGTCGGATTGGCCTTGCGGGTCTGGACAATTCCGATGAACGCCTGCTTGGGAGTGACGTATCCGACCTCCCACGTGGGTACGCCATCGCCGGTTCCGGATGACCAGCGAGCGTAGTTCGGACTAAATGTGTCGCCGGTATCCGGCGCCACTGGTGTGAAACCCGCCACATCTTTCGCGTTGGCTGCGGTTGCCGCCACATCGACGTTGGGCTTGTAACCGTTGCTCTTTGGAGCAGGATTCATGAGGACAATCGGCAGGAACGCGAGCACGCAGAGGAGCAACGCGATGAGCATGCCAATCACCGACGCATTCGCCCTTTTGGCTGCTTTCGCCGCGATAACGGGCTTCACCGCAGGCTGACCGGCGTCGTCGGAGCCAGCTGCGCCCGTGCCTCCGCTGGCGGAGGGGGCGGCGGCAATTGCTTTGTCTTGCGTTTCACTCACGCTTCAATAGTCTCCTATCCAAGCGGCTAATACACATCGGCCGGTCCGCGCAAGGGGCGTCCCGGGAGTTGGTCATCCCATGACCGCGCCGCCCCGCCCCGACTATGATCTGTTCTAGAGGAATCATTCAGGCCGCCAAGCCCAGCCATTCCTGGTCCCACGAATCGCGTCATCGAAGAAGAGGTTCACGTGTCTCCAGCGCCAATGTCCCAGAAGTATTCCACGATTTCGCCGGCGCTCGCCGTCGGGACCGATGAGCCGGACCGCAACCTGGCCCTCGAACTTGTCCGCGTTACAGAAGCAGCCGCCATTGCCGGCGGTCACTGGGTTGGTTTCGGCGACAAGAACAAGGCAGACGGCGCCGCCGTTGACGCCATGCGCTCCTTCCTCCACACCGTCCATTTCAACGGCGTCGTTGTCATTGGCGAGGGTGAAAAGGACGAAGCCCCCATGCTCTTCAACGGCGAGCACGTCGGTGACGGCACCGGACCCGAGTGCGACGTCGCCGTCGACCCCATCGACGGAACCCGCCTGACCGCGCTGGGCATCAACAACGCCCTCGCCGTGCTGGCAGTGGCCGAACGCGGCACCATGTTCGATCCCTCAGCCGTGTTCTACATGGAGAAGCTCGTCACGGGTCCTGAAGCCGCCGATATGGTGGACCTGCGCCTGCCGGTGAAGCAGAACCTGCACCTGATCGCCAAGGCCAAGGGCGTCAAGGTCAACCAGCTCAACGTCATGATCCTGGACCGCGACCGCCACCGCCCGCTGGTGGAGGAAATCCGCGAAGCCGGTGCGCGCACCAAGTTCATCATGGACGGCGACGTTGCAGGCGCCATTGCCGCCGCACGTTCGGGCACCGGCGTCGACGCCCTGATGGGCATCGGCGGTACCCCGGAAGGCATCGTGGCCGCTTGTGCCATCAAGTCCCTCGGCGGTGTCATCCAGGGCCGCCTGTGGCCCACGAGCGACGACGAGAAGCAGAAGGCCATCGACGCCGGACACGACCTCGAGCGCGTCCTCTCCACGAACGACCTCGTCACGAGCGACAACTGCTACTTCGCAGCTACCGGCATCACCGACGGCGACCTCCTCAAGGGCGTGCGCTACTCCAAGGACAAGGTCCTGACCCAGTCCATCGTGATGCGCTCCAAGTCCGGCACCATCCGCTTCGTCGAAGGCGAGCACCAGGCCAGCAAGTGGGAGGGCTACGCCCGCAAGTAGGACCAGGCTCCCGCGCGAACTGGCAGCAAATGCCCTCTGGATCGAGATTTGGAGGCATTTGCTGCCAGTTCGCGTTAAGGAGCGGAATCCGTCCTGTGGATAACTCAATTTAGGGCTCGAAGCCGGGCAAGAATTGAGCATGTCCCGGACTCCGATGCCCCCTCAGCTTCCAAACGGTTCCTTTCCGGCGTCGGCCGCTGAGAGCCTCGGACTGAGCCAGAAGCAACTGCGCCGCGACGGCATTGTCACGTTGTCGAGGGGACTGCGCCTGCCGCTGCACAGCACAGGGACGGTGGCGGAGCATTTACGGGGTTACACCGAGCTCGATCCAGAGTGCTGCCTTAGCCATGGATCCGCGGCGCGGGTCCATGGCATCAGTTTGTCCAAAGCACTTGAAGGGGACTGGCGGATTCACCTTGCCCGCCCTGGCGAGAAATGGAAGCCGCGGAGACGCAACGTTGTTGGACACCAACTGACGTTCAAACCGGGTGAAGTGATAGAGCTCGACGGCGTCCGGCTTACCTCGCCTGCGCGTACGTGGCTGGACTTGGCCCATGTGATGAGTATCGATGACATTATCGCGGCGGGCGACTCGATCGTCGTCGAGCACGACGAAAACCATCCCAGGCCGCGTCAGGCGTTGGCGACCGTTGACGAATTGAAGGCAATCGTCGCAGCCCACCCCGGTATGCGAGGGGTCCGCAAGGCCCGGCTGGCCCTGGACCTGGTTCGAGTCGGAGCGGATTCGCCGCGGGAAACGCAGATGCGCCTCATATTGCTGCATGCAGGGCTGCCCGAACCCACGCTAAACCACGTCATCTTCAATGAGTGGGGTGCCCCTGCCCTTTGGCCCGATGCCGCTTACGTGAAGGAGCGGATCTCGCTCCAATACGAAGGCGGCCATCACGGGGAGGCTGAGCAATACAAGAGAGACATCAGACGACAGGTGCTGACAGAACGGCTGGGTTGGCGCGAAGTCCGGGTCCACCATGACGATTTGCTCGGGCCCCGGCCGGAAGTGGTGGATAAGGTTCGGCGGGCGCTCTGGACAGGCCGCGGGTTGGCAGCAAATGCCCGCAGAATCGGAATTTGAGGGTATCTGCTGCCAGTTCGCGCCGAGGAAACTCAGCGGAGCTTTTCGCGCAGCTTCCGGGCCACTTGGTAGGCACCGTACCGGAACTTGTTGACGGGAAGGTCCCATGTGCCGGGGTAGGCGATTTCGCGGCCCCCGAAGGACTTCTTGAAGGCGGTGAATCCGGCCCACTTGTGGTCAGGCTCGTCTTCCGGAGCCACGCCCCACAGGTCGACGTGCTTGAGTCCCTTGTCCTTGGCATCCGCCATGAGCGTCACGAGCAACGGAATGCCCGCGCTGAGCTTGCGGTGCGTGTCATCGAGAGCTGCGTGGGCGTAGGTGCGTGTGTCGGCGGAGTCGTACGCCAGGGCGGCCGCTATGGGCTCGCCGTCGAGTTCGGCGATGAACAGGGTGCCGGCACCGGCCGGCATGAGGGAGCGGGCCACCGAGCTCAAGTAGTCATCGCTCTGGGGCTTGAAACCGTTGCGCGCGGCGGTCATGTGCAGGAAGTCGAGAAGCACCGAGATCTCTTCAGGATCCTGCGAGGACCGGAAGGTGACACCCTTCTTGTGGATGTTGCGGTACAGGTTCCGGTTGGTGGGTTTCATGCCCGCAAGGACGTCCTTGAAGTCGCCGTCCAGATCCACAATCCAGCTCAACTCCGGCTGCTGGTTGGACGGCGCCGGCTGCAGTCCGCGTTCCCTCAGCACCGCACCGGCGTCGGCGGCTTCGAACCCGGCGGTGACGGGTTCCATCCGGACAAACACCGCGCGGCTGCGGCGCGCGATCGCCACAAGTGCGGCTACGGCATCGTCGAAGGCCTCCAGCGAATCGGCCACGGGTCCGTAAGGCGTGTAGATGACCTTGCCCGCAGGGTTCTTTTCCTCGACGGCGAGGAAACGCCAACCCTGACCGGACTCCTCGTGCACGGTACGGCCGAGGGATCGCTGGAAGGCCGCCCAGGCGGGCGTCTGCAGGAAGTACTCCACCCTCTAGTTCCCCAGGCCCGTTGTGACGGCGAAGGCAACGCTCGTTCCGCTTGCACCGGCGACCGGGTGCACCATGACGGGTTCTTCGGATGCCGGGATGAACGCACTCCCGCCGCGCTCCACGGCGAGCTCGCTCTTGGGGGAGTCGAGCACGACGGAACCCGAAACCACGACGACGACGGCGGGGCCGGCTTGCGCCATCGGCACCGGTTCGGCTCCGGGAGCCAACTCGATGCGCTGGAGCTGGAATTCCTTGAACGGCGGCACATACAGATCCTGGCCGAATCCGGAGGTCCTCGGCTCGATGCGCGGTACGCCGAGGGACGCGAATTCGATGGTCTTCAGGAGTTCGGGGACATCGACGTGCTTGGGTGTGAGGCCGCCACGGAGCACATTGTCCGAAGCCGCCATCACCTCAACACCGAGGCCTTTCAGGTAGGCGTGGACGTTTCCACCCGGCAGGTACACCGATTCGCCCGGGGACAGGAAGACAAGATTCAAGAGCAGGGAAATCAGGACACCGGGATCTCCCGGAAACTCACTGTTGATGTCCACCAAGGTGGACAGTTCCGCGGCGTGCTGACCCATCGGCGCGCCTGATCTCAGGATGGAAACCACCTGATCGGTGGCAGTTGAGACGGCATCCCCGCCGGTAATCAGGCGGGTGAACGCAGTTTTGAGTGCTGTCGGCTCATCGGACCCGGAGAGGTCCGCGATGACGCCGGTAATGACGTCCGGAACGTCGACGGCGGCAAGGTCCAGGAGGCTCGCGAGGTGCTCGAAGACACGCTGCGAATCGGCGGCCGGACGGAAACCGCAAAGGGCGTGAAACGGGGTCAGCGCGAAGATCATCTCCGGCTTGTGGTTGTCGTCGCGATAGTTGCGCTCGGGTGCGTCCGCCGCCATGCCTGCGGCATTTTCCTTCGCGAAACCGTCCCTGGCTTGCTGTAGGCGAGGGTGGACCTGCAAGGACAGGGGCTTGTCCGCTGCAAGGAGCTTGGTGAGGAACGGCAAGCGGGGACCGAATTCGGCCACGCTCGTTTCACCAAGGAAGTGCACCGGATCCACGCTGATCAGGGCGTCCAGGGCGACGGAAGACCCATCCGGACGGGTGGCTACGGACGGCGAGTCCGGATGCGCTCCGATCCACAACTCCGCCTCCGGACCACCCGAGGCGGGCCTTCCCAGCAGAGCGGCGATCGCCGTCGTCGATCCCCATGCATAGGGGCGGAGAACATTCTCAAGCTGGTACACGGCAGGGGATCCTTGTCATTGCGGGACGGTTCATTCGAAAATGCCGGGGATGACCTCTTAGCGGCTGCCCGGGCTCCTAGCGGCTGCTCCGTGCGGAGACGTTCGCCGTGGAGAAGACTTCGGCGACCTTGTCGCGGAGCCTGGCGCCTTTTTCGGTGGCGGTGTTGTTGAGCTCCTGGGCGAATTCGAGCAGCTCGCCGCGAAGCCGGACGGCCAGCTCATCGGTTCCGGACGCCAGAATGCGCACCGCCAGGAGGCCTGCGTTGCGGGCGCCGCCGATGGAAACCGTGGCTACGGGAACGCCGGCGGGCATCTGCACGATGGACAATAGGGAATCCATGCCGTCCAGGGTCTTCAACGGGACCGGGACGCCGATGACGGGCAGCGGGGTGACGGAGGCGAGCATGCCCGGCAAGTGGGCTGCGCCGCCTGCTCCGGCGATGATGACGCGGAGGCCGCGCTCGTGGGCAGTCTGGCCGTAGCGGATCATTTCCGTGGGCATGCGGTGCGCGGAGACGACGTCGGCTTCGAAGGGGATGCCGAATTCGGCCAGGGCGTCCGCTGCGGCTTCCATGACGGGCCAGTCGGAGTCGGAGCCCATGACGAGGCCCACGATCGGGGCTGCGACAGCCGCGCCCGCGTTGTCGGCATCCATCGTTTCTGCGCTCATGCGGTCTCCTCGGAGGTGGTCTCGGCCGGCATGCGGCCGTCACGGATGATGTCGGCCACTACGGTGGCACGGTGTCGGATGGAATCGACGTCCGCCGTCGAGTTGCCGACGAGGTTGACGTGCCCGATCTTGCGGCCGGCCCGCACGGACTTGCCGTAGCAGTGGACCTTTGCGGCCGGTTCGTAGGCGAGGGCCTTCGGGTAGGCGCTGAAGAGATCCTCGTTGTCGCCGCCCAGGAAGTTCTTCATGACAACCACCGCGCCCAGGGCGTCGGTGGCACCGAGCGGGAGGTTGAGGACTGCGCGCAGGTGCTGTTCAAACTGGCTCGTGACCGAGCCGTCTTGCGTCCAGTGACCGGTGTTGTGCGGCCGCATGGCGAGCTCGTTGACCAGGAACCCGACTCCGACGCCGGGAGTTTCGAAGAGTTCGGCCGCCATGACGCCCGTGACTCCGAGTTCATTGGCGATCCGCAGCGCAGCCTCTTCGGCCGCCGCAGCGACCTCCACGGGAATGTCTTGGGCCGGCGCAATCACTTCGTCGCAGACACCGTCCACCTGGACGGTTTGGACGACCGGCCAGGCGCGGGATTCGCCGTCGGGGGTCCTTGCAACGAGCGCGGAAAGCTCGCGGCTGAACTCAACCTTCTCTTCGGCCAATAGCGGGCTCATGGCTTCGAACCAATCCGAGGTGGTACGGGCTTCGTCGGCGGAGTGAATGATGCGCACACCCTTGCCGTCGTAGCCCCCACGGGGGGTCTTCAAGACGACCGGCCAGCCGGTCTGCTCGCCGAAAGCGACCAGGTCTTCGACGCCGTGGACTGCAGCCCACGCTGGATTGGGGAGTCCCAGGCGGTCGATCGCGGCGCGCATCACGAGTTTGTCCTGCGCGTGCACCAAGGCATCAGGGCCAGGCTGGACGTTGACTCCGGCCTCGATCAGTGCCCTCAGGTGCTCGGTGGGGACGTGCTCGTGGTCGAACGTCATGACGTCCAAGCCTTCCGAGAACTCAAGGAGGGCAGCGAGGTCCTTGTAGTCGCCAACGGGGGCTGTTGCCACGGCCTGGACCGCGGAAACGTCCTCACCTTCGGCAAGGACGCGGAGTTCAAAGCCAAGGGCGGTTGCGGCCGGGGCCATCATTCGTGCGAGCTGGCCGCCGCCCACCACGCCAATTACAGGAAAAGTCACAAGGATCAGCCTACCGAACCAGCAGCTGGTTCTTAGATTCTGCTCCCTGCCCGGTCCCGTACAGCGTCGGTGGGAGGCTGTCAGCGCGGAATGATTCGGCAAGCTCCTAGGAATCGGAGCTAAAATGGAACCTTCGGCCCATCGGCCCCCTAGAACAACGGCCATGGAGGGTCATGATCAACACACTTGCAGATCGCATGCGCGGGCTCGCCTCGCTCTTTTGGCGCGAAGTAGCGAAGTTCGGCGCTGTAGGCGGTGTTGCGTTCGTCATAGATAACGGCTTGACCTACTACCTCATGCACGGCCCGATGTCGGACAGTGAGGCCAAGGCCCGTTTCGTCGGCGCCACCGTAGCCACCGTGTTCTCTTGGATCGCCAACCGCTTCTGGACCTTCCGCCACCGCCGCCAGGCGAACGTGGTGCGCGAGTTCGTGATGTTCATCATCATCAACGGCATTGGTATCGGAATCTCCACGGGTCTGACTGCCATCGCAAAATACGGCATGAACATCCAGGACAAGAACGTCCTCTTCGCTGCCGGAGTCGTCGGCATCCTCGTGGCCACCGTGGTGCGCTTCTTCGCTTACCGCTTCCTGGTGTTCAACAAGGAGCTCGACGAAGAGCCGGCCTTCTCGCATGACCACGAGATCATCGAAGCCCACCACAGGGCCAAGGCCAAAGCCATGCATGCAGCCAGCGTTGAGACTGACTCCGATCAAGGCGAAGACGCGGTCAAGCGCCGCTGACGCGCTCGTTGTCCAGCAGGTGCCGGGTGACGTCAACGTCCGGGTGCACCAGGACTACTGAACCGTCTTTGTTCCACGCGCCCAATGCGTCCGCGAGGGCCGACTCCAAACCGTCGGCCGCGCGGACCAGAAGGCGTACGCCGGCATCATGTTCCTTGGCGAAGCCGTCCAGCAGTTCGCCGTGCGAGTGTCCGGCTTCAGGGCGGCGCAGGGCCGGCAGTGCGGCGTCCGGTTCGGCGTGCGCCATGAACACGTCGCCGTGGGAGCGGACCTCAGCCGCGTAGTCCACGACGCCGACCGGCAGTTCTCCCGGCCAGCGCATCGCGAGTGCCGCGAGCGGCACGGCGACGACGGCGTCAAAGCCGGCTCCCGCACCGACGTCGGGGGTGTCTGTGACAAGCAGGTCGGCGCTTCCACCGTCGAGCACCAACTCCATGCCCAGTTGCCATCCCGCCAGCGCCCACACGAGGGACTTCCAATGGGCCGGCAGGTCCAGGCGAAGGCTCATGCCTGGTTCAGCGTCGAACTCGTCCTGAAGCAGGTTGCTGGTCTTGGCCACCCAATTGTCCAGGACCCGGCCCGAGAGCTCCACCCGTTCGGCGTCCGGCCCGTACCAGGTCAGCCGGGGGGACGTGGCGTGTCCGGAACGCAGGGCTGCCATCAGGTTCATCGCTGGGGTGTTCATGGCTACATCTTGCCACGGGGCGCCCCGGCCGGCATTGGTCCGTATAAAACGTGTGAATTGCACCACATTGGGCTGTGGGGCGGCACTACCGCGGTTCTTGAAGGGCTGGGCGATTTCCCTGAAATTCAATGAAAATGCATCTTAAGTGATGTCAGGCTTCCGTTTTTCGCGGTGTCGCGCGGGCGGGGCGAAAAAATCCCGGGCGTGGCGCGGCGGGAGTTAGTGCGGAAAGTTGATTATTATCCCGGCGCGGCTTGACGGCTTGGTAGTTACACACGTGTAATTAGATATCGAACGCCGCTGCGGGAGTATCGGGTACATAACCGAGTACCGAATGAGCACGGCAGCAGCTGCAAACATCAGGAGGGACGCCATGGGGCAAGCGTTGCGTATCCAGGAAGATGCAGTCGTCGCGGAATATGCGTCGGTGAAGTACCGCTCGCGCGAAGTTCCGGGGGATTGGTATGTGGACCCGGCAGATCCGCAGGCGGCGGACCGCTATATCGAGACCACTCGGGAGTCGCTGGAAGATCAGGCAACAGCCTTTCTTGCTGCACACGAGGCTCTTGCGGGGGACACACCGGCAGATCCGGAGGACGATCTCGACGATCCTCCCATGGAGCTGCGCCGTCCGCTCGACAACCCGGCCCAGCCGGTGTGGATCGGGCTTCCGGGCCAAAGCGACTTCGATGACGAAGGCGAACTTGGTTGGCAGACGGACGCCTTGTGCGCCCAGACGGACCCGGAGGCGTTCTTCCCCGAGAAGGGCGGCTCCACGCGGGATGCCAAGAAGGTTTGCGGTGCGTGCAATGTCCGTTCGCAGTGCCTTGAATACGCACTCGCCAACGATGAACGTTTTGGTATCTGGGGCGGGCTCTCCGAGCGTGAACGCCGCAGGCTGAGGAAGCGAGCGGTCTGATTCTCAAGGCAGTACACGTTACCGCCGTCGTCGTCTCGCACGACGGCGGTAGCTATCTCCCCAGAACCCTGGCGGCTCTGCTGGACCAGACGCGTCCGGCAGATGCCGCCATTGGCATTGATACGGGCTCCCGCGACAAGTCAGCGGCGTTGCTGCAGCGGGCTCTTGGTAAGGCCAATGTCACCAGCACAGGCGAACACAAAGTGGGTTTCGGCGCGGCCGTGATGGCTGGCCTGGCCCGTTCGACCCCCTCGCAGGAGCCGGGCACGGTCGAATGGATCTGGTTGTTGCACGACGACGCCGCTCCCGCCCCGGATGCCCTCGCCGAGTTGCTTCTGGCAGTCGAGCGCGCTCCTTCGGTCACTGTGGCCGGTTGCAAGCAGCTGGCCTGGGATGCGGAACGCAGGCTCATCGACGCCGGCCTGTCCACAAGCCGCTGGGCCGAACGGCTGACCCTCATTGAAGCCGACGAACTGGACCAGGGCCAGTACGACGGGCGCACAGACACTTTCGCGGTGAATTCCGCGGGCATGCTCATCCGCCGCGACGCCTGGGAACAGCTGGGCGGTTTCGACCCGGCGCTTCCCGGCGTGGGAGACGACGTCGATTTCTGCTGGCGCAACTGGCTCGCGGGCAACCGGGTTGTGGTGGTTCCGGCGGCGCGCATGTTCCACGTAGAGCACCGTCCCAACGGCTTGGCGACACCCGCCGCCGCACGCAAGAGCCAAATCCACTTGAGGCTCACACACGCTTCGCCGTGGAAGGTTCCGCTGCACGCGCTCGGCGCGTTGCTCGGGAGCACGGTCAGGCTCGTCTTGAGCATCCTCGTTAAGGAGCCGGGTTACGGGATCTCCCAACTTGGCGCCACCCTTGCGGCGATTGGCCGTCCCCGCGCGATCTGGCGTTCCAGGCAGAACGCCGCCCGGACGCGGCGCGTGCGACGTTCGATGGTCAAGGGCCTGCAGACTCCGCGGCGCGAGGTCTGGGCCCACCGCCGCTCCCTCGTCGAGGCGATTGGCGCGGACGAATTCCAGGAGACCGATTCCCTGGCTCCGGAACCGAGCGGTGACGCCGGTGACGATTTCGTGGCCCTCGAAACGAATGAACGAGGCTGGATAGGGACGGGCGCAGTCGCCGCCGGATTTGTTGCGCTGGCCGCTTCCATCGTCGGGTTGCTGGGGCTCCTGGGGGCAAGCGGGGTGACAGGCGGAGGCCTGTTGCCGTTGTCCGCCGCCGGGGACATTTGGCGGTCCGCGTCCAGTTGGTGGATCAGCTTAGGCGCTGGCTTGCCCGGACACGGGGATCCATTCGCCTACCTCCTGTGGCTTGTGTCATTGCTCGGGGGAGGCGACTCCAGCGCAGCCGTCGTTTGGCTGTTGTTGCTGGCCATGCCACTGTCTGGCCTGGGCGCCTGGTTCGCCGCTGGCGCGATGACCACGCTGCGCCGTTACCGCTTTATTGCGGCCTTGGTCTGGGCCGGAGCACCAGCCCTCCAAGTCGCCTTGAACCAAGGAAGGGCCGGCGCCCTTCTCGCCCACGTCGCGATGCCCTTGCTGGTGCTGGCCCTCTTTCGGGCCACGGGATCGGCGCTGGGGCGGGGCACTACCTTGGACCAGATCCAGCCGTCCGGCCACGCCGCAGCCAAGCCGTTGCCGGGCAAGCCGGGCGTCAACGGCACTCCGTCGTGGACGGCTGCTGCCGCGGCGGGCCTGGCGCTGGCAGTCGTAGCGGCCTCTGCGCCATCCCTGCTTCCTCCCTTTGCCGTCCTCATTGTTTTTTGCGGCATCGCCTTGGGGCGGCGGGGGCGGACCATTTGGTGGTCGCTGCTTCCGAGCGCTGCGCTCTTTGCGCCATATGTCCTCTCCGTCCTGGAACGGCCCCGCGCCATGCTGGCCGATCCGGGCCTGCCGCTGGGTTTCGAAGCCGCACCGTTGTGGCAGCAACTGCTTGGCCAACCCTTGAAATTCGATGCCAACGGCGGTTTGGCCGGCTTGGCGCTATTCGGCCCGTCGGGTATTCCGTGGGCGCTGGCGCTTGCCCTGCTGCTCGGCGCGCCGGTCCTGCTCCTGTCCATTGCCGCACTCTTTGTGCCCGGACGGCGGTCCCGCGTCACGCGTTTCCTCTGGGCCGGGGCCCTCTTGTTCCTCGCATGGGCATGGCTTGCCGGACACGTGGCAACCGGTGTCGACGGCAACGTGCTAGTCGCACCCTTCACCGGGCCGGCTGTTTCCGCCGCCGGGTTCGCCTTCCTGGGAGCGGCGTTGATCGGCGCCGACAACCTCCTCCAGCTGAAGGCCAAGGCAGAAGACGGCCGCCCGGTCCAGCGCGCGGCAGTGCGGATCGTCTCCGCAGTAGCGACGCTTCTCCTCATTGCCGGACCCCTTGCAAGCATGGGCCTCTGGGCAACCCAGAATGTCCTGGCCAGCGCAGACACCTCGACTTCGAGCAGCGGCGCGCTTGGCACGCCGCGCCTGGTCCAGCCCTCAGGGCCGGGCACATTGCCGGCCACCGCCGTCGACCACGGCCAGGGGCCGGAACAGACCCGTACGCTGGTCATCACCGCCGGTGAGAACGGTGGCTACACGTCATCTCTCATGCGCGGAGCCGGAACTACATTGGACTCGCTCTCCACTGTCGCTGCGGGACGTTCCATCGTGGGATCACCCGGACAGGAACGCCTTGTGGCCGACGACGACGCCACCGCCTCCATCCGGAACGCCGTGGCCACGATTGTCGCGGGATCAGGCGTAGACCCCCGGCCCGGCCTTGAGCAGCTCGGCGCCGGATTCGTGGTTCTGAAGTCGGCCGACACCGCTGCCCAGTTGACGGCCAACCGGATCGATTCCGTTCCCGGCCTGGTGGCAGTGGGCAAGACCGATTCCGGGTGGCTGTGGCGGGTCACTCCGCTCAACCAGGCCGCCGCAGCCGACGCCGAGACGGCGCACCGTGTCAGGGTGGTGGATGCCAAGGGTGCCGTTGTTGCCCTCTTGCCCTCCCTTGGAACCACTGCCGCCGGCAACATCCCGGCAGGCGGGGACGGACGCCTTGTAGTGCTCGCCGAGCGGGCAGACGCCGGCTGGAGCGCTTGGTTGGATGGCCGCCCACTGAGCCCGACGACGTCCGGATGGGCCCAGGCATTCACGTTGCCTTCCGCAGGCGGCCAGATCGAGATCCGCTACACCACCGTCTGGGAGCCTTGGCTCAGCATCCTGCAGGCCGTCGTCATCGGATTGACCGCGGTGCTGGCCATCCCCATGCCCGCCCGCAGGCCGAAGGCCGGCCTCCTGAAGGAACAAAACTCTCTCCGTAAGGAGTACAGCAGTGTCTGACAACCAAGACCCGGCACCCAAGGTCAGCGCGGGGTCAAGGAAGCGCAGCCAGCGCAAAGCCGGAAACAAGAACAAGGCCGTCGTGTTGGGAGCACTTTCCGCAACGTTGCTCCTTGCTGCCGGGGCCGGGATGGTGTCGGCAGCATCGATCGTGCCGTCCCCGTCGGGAAGCAAAACGGTGGACATGTCCCTTGCGGATGTCCCCGCAGGCAGGACAACCGCGGTGTGTCCGGCTCCTCCCCGCCTCCCCGAAGGAATCGCCGCGGGCACCGACACCCAGTTCAACCCGGTTTCACGTTCGGCAAAGAGCTTCCTGGATGCCGTGGTGCTCAGCGACGCTAGCGGATCCGTTCCGGGGAGCAACCTGGCCTCGCTCGGTGGCTCCGCTATCGCAGACATTGCCAAGCCTCCCGCGACCACCCAAGCCCCTGCGTCCGGGCCGCCGGTGCTTAACGCCGGCGTCGTGGCCCAGAGGCCCGCGGGCGAGGTCACCGTCGTGGGCGCCGATCCCATCAGCGGCCAGAAGGCGGCGGTAGCGGGCTTGATGAGCTACACCGCCAGCGACGGCGATCTCCGCGGACTGGCGGCGGCACCCTGCCAGCAGCCGGTCAACGATGCATGGCTCCTGGGAGCGAACACCGCACTGGGGCGGACAGCGGTTTTGAACATCAGCAACGCCTCAGGCACGCCGGCCACCGTCAACCTTGAGCTGTTCGGTGCCCGTGGACAGATCCAAGCCCCGGACAGCCGTGGCTTGCTCGTTTCGCCGGGAGCGACGCGGTCCATCAACTTGGCCGGACTGGCCCCGAACGAGGGCCAGCTCTCGGTGCATCTGCGCAGCAGCGGCGGCCCGGTCGCGGCAACCATCCAGCAGAGCGTTCTCCGGGGCCTCACCGCAGGTGGCGTCGAGCTCATTACTCCCGGTGCCGGCGCCGCTGATTCCCAGGTCATGACCGGGGTGGACGTCCAGGATCCGGCCGCCGTGAAGTCACTCGCGGACAAGCCCGGGTTTGCCGACGTCGTTCCGGCCTTGCAGATTACCGTCCCCGGTCCTGTGGACGCCGTGGTGGATGTGCGCTTGTACGGGCCGAACGGCCAGCGCGCCTTGCCCGGTGGGGGAGCGGTGACTGCCAAAGCGGGTTCGGTTACCGAAGTGCCGCTCACCGGCATCCCGGCCGGCATGTATACCGTCAGTGCTACTTCGGATGTTTCCTTCGCCGCGTCCTCCCGCGTAACGCGTGGGCTCAAAGCCGGGGATCCTGTTGATTTCGCCTGGTCTCCGGCCGCGGTCCGTTTGGGCAGCCAGCATGTGATGGCGGTGCCCCAAGGCGGCACCCGTTTCCTGGGCTTCGGCGTGCCGACGGGCCGGGCCACGGTCAGTTACACGCCGGTCACTTCGGACGGCAAGGTCCACAAGACGGAAACCGTCGACATCGCCGGGGGGACCACCTCGGTCATCGGCGTGCCGGATAAGTCCGACGGCGCCGCAGTCTCCGGCTACATCGTGTCGGCGGCAGGGGACGCGGCCTACGGCGCGCTCGTGCTTGGCGAGGCCGATCAGCCCGGGGTTTCGGTCCTGACCATCCAGGATGGCGCTGCGGGGCATGAAAAAGTACAGGTCACGCTGGGTTACTGATAACGACGGCGGTAAACGGGGTCCAGGGTCTCCGGAGGCACTCCAAGCATTTCGGCGGTGTACTCGACGACGACGTCGTGCACCAGGTCCTGGAGGTCCTCGCGTCCGCCGGTGGTGTGCTCGACGACGCGCCGATAGATGGTGATGACGGGTCCTGCGCCGCGGGCCGCCGGAGTGTATGAGCCCAGCGGGGCCGCGGTTCCCTCAGCCACCAGTTGCTCAAGGTTCGGCGGGATCTCGTCGACGGCGAAGGCTACGCCGTCGAGCCGTTTGCCCCACATATCCTGCAGCCGTTCCGCGGAATCGAGCACGAGGTCGTCGAACCTTTCGGCGCGCGTCCGGTAGCCGGGAAGGTTGGGAAGGATGATTTCACCGCGCAAGCCCCGCCCGTGGCGGTTCCTGCGGCGCTCCCTGAAGCCGCGTGCGGACGTGCCCGCCGTCGTCGTTTCCGGGCTGTCCCCGGTGTCGGACAAATGGACTGTGAAGCCCGGAACGTGGTGCTGTGACTGCATATATCGACTCTAGACCCGTGATTCCGCCAACGCGACATAATGCCCGTAAAGAGGCAATGCACCGCGTCGCGGCCAAGTGCGGCTAATCTGGGATGTTGTGGGTGCCATTCGTCAGTGTTCCAGATCAGCCTGCCGCCAATCCGCGGTAGCTACTTTGACGTACGTCTACGCCGAATCCACGGCGGTGCTTGGTCCGTTGGCTACGTACGCCGAGCCGCATTCCTACGATCTGTGCGCCCAGCATGCCGAGTCGCTGACCGTACCGCGGGGCTGGGAAGTCATGCGGCTCGCCATGCCGTCCTCGCCCCCACAGCCCGGACCGGACGATCTCCTTGCCCTGGCCAACGCCGTGCGCGAAGCCGCGTCCGCCCCGGCCGCACCGGAACAGCGCACTGTCCGCGCACCCTTTGACGGACCGGCCCCCGTAGAAGGAACCAGGCGCCACCTGCGCATCCTGCGCGATCCCTCCTGACTCCCGGGGCAACGGGAACCGCGTCGTCTGACGCCGTGTGTCGACGCTCCCTGTGTGACAAGCTGTGTGACACCGTTCCCTGCGCCGCCGGGTTGTACTCTGGAAGCTGCCATATCTGTCCAAAGCGGCGTCCGCGAGATGCCATCCAGGGAGCTTCAACCATGCCAAAGGTCAGTCCTGAATTGTTGTCCATCCTGCGGTGCCCCGTCACCGGGTCCCCGCTGGAGCAGGACGGCGAGGAACTTGTCTCGACGGCCGCGGCTGCCTCGGGCGAAAAGCTCCGCTATGCCATCCAGGACGGAATCCCCTTGCTCCTGCCCCCGGAGCTGCTGGCCGCCGCTAACGCCGCTGCCCCAGACCAACATGACGGAGCCCAGCACGACGGCCCCCTCCACGCCTGAGCCCCACCTGACTTGACCATTCGGTACTTCCAAAGGACTTCCATGACTTTCGACTACAAGGTTGCAGACATCTCCCTGGCTGAAGCCGGCCGCCACCAGATTCGCCTGGCCGAGCACGAAATGCCGGGACTCATGTCGTTGCGCGCCGAGTTCGGTCCGAGCCAGCCGCTCAAGGGCGCGCGCATTGCGGGATCCCTGCACATGACCGTACAGACCGCGGTGCTCATCGAGACGCTGACAGCCCTCGGCGCCGAGGTGCGCTGGGCCTCGTGCAACATCTTCTCCACGCAGGACGAGGCCGCTGCCGCCGTCGTGGTCGGCAAGGGTACTGTCGAGGATCCCCAAGGCGTTCCGGTGTTCGCTTGGAAGGGCGAGACCCTCGACGAATACTGGTGGACTGCCGAGCAGATCCTCAGCTGGCCGGGCGCTGACGCCAACCCGGAGTTGGGTCCCAACATGATCCTCGACGACGGCGGCGACGCCACGCTGCTGGTCCACAAGGGCGTCGAGTTCGAAGCTGCGGGCGCGGTGCCGGCCGCCGCGGAAAACGATCCCGAAGAGTATGCACTCGTCCTTGACGTGCTGCGCAAGAGCCTTGCCGCCGATCCGAAGAAGTGGACCCGCATCGCCGCCGGCATCCGTGGCGTGAGCGAGGAAACCACCACGGGCGTGCACCGTCTCTACCAGCTCGCCGAACAGGGCAAGCTCCTTTTCCCGGCCATCAACGTCAACGACTCGGTGACCAAGAGCAAATTCGACAACAAGTACGGCATCCGCCACTCCCTGCCGGACGGCATCAACCGCGCGACGGATGTCCTCATGGGCGGCAAGGTTGCGGTCGTCTGCGGCTACGGCGACGTCGGCAAGGGCGCCGCCGAGGCGCTCCGCGGCCAGGGTTCGCGCGTGATCGTGACGGAGATCGACCCCATCTGCGCACTCCAGGCAGCCATGGACGGCTACCAGGTGGCCAAGCTGGAATCGGTGTTGGAACAGGGCGACATCTTCATCACCACTACGGGCAACAAGGACGTCATCATGGCCTCCGACATGCTCCGCATGAAGAACAAAGCGATCGTGGGCAATATCGGCCACTTCGACAATGAGATCGACATGGCCGGACTGGCAAAGATTCCCGGCGTTCGGAAGGTCGAAATCAAGCCGCAAGTGCACGAGTGGGTGTTCGCCGCAGCCGACGGCCGCGAAGAGCGATCGATCATCGTGCTTTCCGAAGGCCGCCTCCTGAACCTGGGCAACGCGACAGGCCACCCTTCGTTCGTCATGAGCAACTCCTTCGCCAACCAGACGATCGCCCAGATCGAGCTGTGGACCAAGAAGGACCAGCCCGAGGCCGAGCGCGAATACTCGAACCAGGTTTACGTGCTGCCCAAGATCCTCGACGAGAAGGTCGCCCGGCTGCACCTGGATGCTTTGGGCGTGGAATTGACCGAGCTCAGCAAGGAACAGGCGGAATACCTGGACCTTGACGTGGCCGGTCCATACAAGCCGGAACACTACCGGTACTGAGAGCACCGGCTGGGAGCACGCCTGCAGGCGGGCTCCCAGCCAATATCAAGCCGCACCCTCTAGGATGCGGCTGTGACATGAGTTTTTTGGGGGGCGTGGGTTTCTTGGGGGGCGTGAGTTTTGGAGAAAACAGGAATGGGTCTTAATCCCGACGGCGAGCAAGCGGACACTTTCGAGCATGTGGATGGTGCGCCGACGAAGCGAAGCAGGTTCCGCAAGGTCGCCTGGATCGTGGTTGTCTGCCTCATTGCCGCGCTCAGTGGCACGTTCGCCGCAGTGGCTCCGCATGCGGCCAGTGCGGCCATCGAGTCCGAGGGATCCTCAGGTGAACGCAGCGAGGCCGCAGCCGTGCTGCCCGTCGTGAAGCCCGCCACGGTGGTTGCCTCGCCTGCTAGCGGGGCCAAGCAAGTGAACCCGGCTGCGCCCGTCACCATCAGCGTCAAGGACGGAACCCTGGACAGGGTCTCCTTGACGAGTTCCCAAGGCAAGACCGTTGACGGTGCGTTGACCCCGGATGGGCTGAGCTGGACCGCGTCCACGCCCCTCGAATTCAACTCCTCCTACACCTTCAATTACACCGTCGCGGATGCTGCCGGCCGCGCAACGTCGAAGACCGGATCCTTCACGACGGTTTCCACCCAGAACGAGGCAGACGCCGCCATGTACCCCCTGGACGGGTCCAAGGTAGGCGTGGCGCAGCCCCTCCAGCTCACGTTCAGTGAACCCGTGGTCAACAAAGCAGCCGTCGAGAAGGCCATCAAGGTCACGTCCACCTCGGGCCAGGCCGGGGCCTTCCACTGGTTCAGCGACACCATGGTGCGCTACCGTCCGGAAAACTTCTGGGCAGCGAACAGCACTGTGACAGTGGACCTCAAGCTGTTCGGGGTGGACTTCGGCAACGGCCAGATCGGCAACTTCAACAAGACGAACACCTTCAAGATCGGCGATAAGAAGGTGGCGGTGGCCGACGCGGTTGCCCACACGTTCACGGTCAGTGTCAACGACCAGCAAGTGGGCCAGTGGCCGGACACTATGGGCGACACCAGGTTCCCTTCCGCGCGCGGCTACTTGGTGCTCATGGAAAAGTACCGGGTAGAACACATGGATGCCTCCACCATTGGCCTCAAGCCGGGGGATCCGGCCTACTACGGACAGCTTGATGTCAACTACGCCACGCGCCTGACGCCGAGCGGCGAGTTCATCCACCAGGCCACGGACACGGCTATGCCATACGTCGGTGTCACGAACCTCTCGCATGGTTGCATCGGTTTGGGAGCGGACGGGGCGAAATGGGTGTACGACAACATGACAACCGGAGACGTCGTCCAAGTGGTCAACACCGAGGGTGACTACGCCAACTACGACGACGGTTTTGGCGACTGGAACATCCCCTGGGCGCAATACGCCAACTGATAGGGCGCGCCTAGCCGCACGGCCCGGGACGCATCAGTACCCCGGTAGACTTGGCGGGTCAGTCTTGGGGGCTGGCGTTTTGCCGGGGGATGTGGAGTTGCACTATGGCGTCGCAAAGGAAACGCAAGACCGGGAAGATTCTCGGAATTATGGGGATGTTTACCGGCGTTGCGGCCGGAGGAATCGGTGTTGCAACCGCCCCGAATTGGCTGGGCACAGCTGTGGAGTCCGAATCGCGATCGCCGCAGCGCACCGACGCCGGGCTGGCGTCCGCGGTTGTGAAGGCAGTGGAACTGGGAATCACGCCCCTTGACGGTGCGCGCGAAGTGAATCCGGCCGTCGGGCCTTCCGTGAAAGCCGTACACGGCACGCTGAAGGACGTCGAACTCGTCCCGGCCAAGGGCGGCCAGGCCATCAGGGGAACCATGAGCGCTGACGGCAGCACCTGGTCCACGCTGGGTCCCTTGGCTTTCAACACTGAGTACCGTTACGGGTTTTCCGTTGTTGACGGCGCGGGCCGGGTAACCCGGAAGACACAATCCTTCACCACGGTGTCCACGCCCAATGAGGCCAATGCCGTAGTGTTCCCCAACGACGGTTCCATCATGGGTTCGGGGCAACCCATCGAAATCAACTTCAGCGAGCCTGTGGCGGATAAAGCCGCCATGGAACAGGCGGTGAAGATCAGTGTTTCCTCGGGCCAGGAAGTGGCCTGGCGCTGGTACTCGGACCGGAAAGTGCGGATCCGCCCGCAGGCATTCTGGGCCGCCGGCACGAGCGTCACAGTGGACATGCCCTTGTTCGGCAGGGACTTCGGCAACGGAATGATCGGCAACTCCAACACCAAGGCCACGTTCAAGACCGGTCCGCGGCGGATTGCGGTGGTGGACGACGCCACCAAGACCATGAACGTGTATTTCGACGGCGCACTCGTCAAGACCGCTCCTGTCACACTCGGCAGCCCGGACTGGCTCTCGCCCACCGGCTATGCCGTGATCATGGAGCAGGAACGCCACTCCAAGTTCAACGCCGGCAGCATCGGCCTCAAACCCGGTGACAAAGGCTACTACGCGCCGCTCGTCGTCGAGCACGCCAACCGGCTCACGAACTCCGGCGTGTATGTGCACCAAGCGCTTCCATCTGCCTACGGGGCCGTCGGCGTAGACAACGTCTCGCACGGCTGCGTTGGCTTGCTCCCGGCCGACGCCGCCTGGTTCTTCAACAACATGCGGACGGGGGATGTGGTCCAGGTCCTGAACACCGGAGCCCCCGCGGTGGAACCGCTTGAAGGCTTCGGCGACTGGAACATTGCCTGGGCCAGCTATGCGAAGCGCTGAGCGCCGCCGGGACTTGCCGCAGTGGTGCCCGACGGCGGCGCGCACCTCGCGTGCCGGCTGCTTGGCTAGCGCGTGAACGGGAGCCTGTTGAGTCGTTCCCCGACGACGGCGCTGCGTTGTTCTGCGCGGCGCAGCCGTTCCAGGTCCCGGTTTCGCCGCTCACCCAATACTGCGTGCAGGTAGCCTTCCGGCGTCGTTCCCGGCGGCGGTGGTGGGGCGACGTAAGCCGCCAGTTCGGTCGCGAGGGCCGCGGCCAAGTGGGCGCGCGAGTCGGGAGCCATCCGCGAGGCCTGCTGGATGAACTGTGATGCCCGCCGCGCCGTGCCGTCCGGAACCCTGCCGATATCCGCGAGCCCCACCCACACCTGCAAATGCGGGGGCGCGAAGGGGAGGATTTTGGGTTCAGCAGGAACCCGCTGTCTGAGCGAATACGTTCCGGCCACGACGTCTCCGAGCCTCTTCGCCTTGTCGTTGAACAGCGCCACGGCGATCGCCAATCCGCCGAACGTCGCGTAGATCTCCAGGAAGCCGATCAACCCGCGGATCACCGCGTGCCGGAAACGGATGGATCCGCCGTCGTCGCGCACGATCCTGAGCCCGGTAGCCAGCTTGCCCAGCGAGCGGCCGCGGCTCAGCGTCTCCACCGCCACGGGGACCACCACGAGGCACAACACCACGCTGGACAAGGCCATGGCACGGCCCGCGGCCGCGTCCACATCCGGAGCCACCGCACTGAGCAGGAACAACAGACCCAACAGCAAAACAATCTGAACCAGGACGTCGAGCATGAGCCCAAGGGCCCTCGCCCCGAACGATGCCGGCCGCAGTTCAAGGACCACGGCCTCGCCGGTAATGATCGAACTCAAGCCCGCCCCCAAGCATTGCCACGATGTCTGCAGGACCGGACGGCTCCCGCTGGATCGAGTCTAGCCGCGGCCACGGATGCGGAGCAGGGGTTGCTCGGATGTCGGGACTGTTGGGGAGGGTTGGGATTAGGGTAGAGCCGTGGACATGGATGCCTTCTCTGTCGTGAACGGGACCAAATGGTCCCGCTTGTACGAGCTCGCGTACAAACGACGCCTTGACGGCGGCGAAGCCGACGAGCTTCTGCGTTTGTACCAAGTGGTGTCATCACACTTGTCCCTCATCCGCTCCGTGGCCCCGGAGAGCGCACTCTCCGCCTCGTTGTCGGCGGCCCTCGCCCAGGCCCGTACCCGCTTCACAGGGGCACGGTCGAATTTCATGGAAGACCTCGCCCGCTTTTTTGTGGTGTCCCTGCCGGCCGCGTTCTACCGCTTGCGGTGGCTCACGGTCTGCTGCGGGGTTTTCTTCTGCCTTGTGGCGGCGGCTTATACGCTCTGGATCGGATCGTCCCCGGACGCCCTGAGGGCCTTGGGAAGCAACGATGCCGTGAAGCAGTACGTCGAGCATGACTTCGTCGGCTACTACTCCGAGAACCCTGCTGCGTCCTTCGCAGGTGCTGTCTGGACCAACAATGCCTGGATCGGGGCGCAGGCCGTAGCCTTGGGCATCACCGGCTTCTGGGTGCCGTACATGCTGTTCTCGAATGCACAGGGCGTGGGAGTCGCTGCGGGAGTCTTTGCCGCCACCGGCAAGATGGATGTGTTTTTCAGCTACATCCTCCCGCACGGCCTCATGGAGCTGACGGCCGTCTTCATCGCCTCCGCAGGCGGTCTCCGCATTTTCTGGGCCCTGGTTTCCCCAGGCCCGCGCCGCAGGATGCAGGCAGTGGCGGACGAGGGGCGTTCGCTGATCACGGTGGCCCTTGGCCTGGTGCTTGTCCTGTTCGTTTCCGGACTCGTCGAGGCCTTTGTGACGCCCAGCCCGCTTCCGGTTTGGGCCAAGATCCTGATCGGTTCGCTCGTTCTCGCGGCATACTGGGTCTATGCCTTGGTGCTGGGCGGGCGGGCATTCCGTGCCGGCGCTACAGGCGACCTGGACGCAAACGACGCCGGTTATCGGGAGATCGCCGCCTGACGGCTCCCGGGTCCGGCCGCAATCCGGCGTTCGCCGGGGTGGCTCATCGTCTGTCTGCGAGGGCTGACGGTAGGCTCGAAGGCAGAGAAGATTGCCAGCGGACCGTTCCTGCTCCGGCATGTGAATCCTACGGAAGTGAAATCCAAGTGACCGAGAAGAGCCCCATCCCCAAAGACCCGGACGCGGATATCCACGACGACGGCGATGAGCCGGCCTTCGAATGGATGAAGCCTGCTCCCAAGTCCACGGCCGCTGACGCTCGCCCGGCACGGGCTGCTGACGCACGCCCGGCACGGGCTGCTGACGGAGACCAGGACACTTCGGCGAAGCGGATGCCCCAAGAGGGCAGGCCGGGAGCCGGGTCCGCCTCAGGGGCAGTTGCAGGCGGGGCCGCACGGCCCGTGGATGGACAGCCTGCGGGAGGACAACAGCCGGAGAGCCGGGCAGACCGCAAAGCCGCTGAAGCAGCGGAGGCCGGGCCGGAACCGGCCCTCTTCGCGGAACCTCTGCCGACGTCGGCCCTTCAGGTCCGCCCGCCGGAGGCCGAGGTGGAACGTCGAAACCATGAGCGGGAGCAGGCCGCCAACGCCAAGCCTGTGGCGCCGCGTATTTTCCAAGTCCTGCTGGCCGTTTTCTACCCGGTGGTCCTCCTGGTGCTGGCAATCCGCGCCGTGGCTAGTCCGCTGTTTTTGTGGGTCGAGTATTACCGGCCGGGATTCCCCGGCGACGGCTATGGTTTCAACGCCGACGACCGGATGACCTATGGTTCCTATGCCCTGGACTATCTCAGCAACTGGTCCGGGCCACGCTACTTGGGGGACCTTGTCAACCAGAACGGCGAGAAGCTGTTCAAGGAGGGCGAAGTTTCGCACATGGCCGACGTCAAGACCGTGATGCTCTCCGCGTTCGGTGCCGGGGCCCTCATGATCATCATCGGCATCATCGCAATGATCTATCTGCGCAAGCGAAGCACGGGCGGGATCCGCCGCGGCCTGTTTGCCGGTTCGATCGTCACCTTGGTGCTCATCCTGGGACTGGGCACGCTTGCCGCACTGGGCTGGCAGCAGTTCTTCACGGACTTTCACCACATCTTCTTCGCCAACGGCACCTGGACATTCGCGCTCGACGACACGTTGATCCGATTGTTCCCGGGACAGTACTGGATGGACTCCGGGATTGCGATCGGTGCCCTGGTCTTCATCACTGCCCTGCTGACGCTCATCTTCACCTGGCCTACCCGCCGTCGTCGCGGACTTTCTCCGAAGAACGAGGCCGCAGCGGAAGGCGCCGCGAAGGCTGAGGATGCAGACGCAGAGGCCCGCGCGGAGGCCGGTGCGCCCGAGAAGTAACGCTTCGCCTACAACGGAAAAAGCGGCCCGCCTGGGAATTTCCAATTCCGAGGTGGGTCGCTTTTTGTGTGGGTGCTGTCCCGACCTTCCGGGCAGGCGCCTTAGATCCAGGACGGCATCCACATGCGCATGCGCCAGTCCTGGTAGCTGATCACTTCCGCTGTCCACACCGGATAGAAGAACGCCGACAGCAGGACGGCAAGGACCACCACAAGGCCGACCAGGTACAGGCCGGAGCGGCGGCGCCACGGCGGAGCGTCGCTCCTACCGAGCACTAGTCCCAATCCATAGACGAGAGCCAAGATCAGGAAGGGCTCGAAGGAAAGCGCATAGAAGTAGAACATGGTGCGTTCCGGATACATGAACCACGGCAAATACCCGGCGGCGACCCCGGCCAAGATTGCTCCTGCCCGCCAGTCGCGCCGTCCTGCCCACCAGAACAGCACCACGAAGAGCGCAATCGTGGCACCCCACCAGACCACCGGGTTGCCGACCGACAGGATCGCCGAAGTGCAGTTGGGCAGATCGCAGCCGGAAGTTCCCTGCTTGGGGGACTCATAGTAGAACGACGTGGGCCGCCCCATGATGAGCCAGGTCCACGGACTCGCCGAATACGGGTGCGGAGAGCTGAGGCCCTGATGGAAGTTGTAGGCCTGCACGTGGTAGTACGCCAGGGAGCGCAACGGCCCGGGAATCCATCCCCACGCGGCAGAGGGATTCGTATCGGCCCAATGCCGGTAATAGGCGTCTTTGGAAAGGAACCAGCCCGTCCACGTGGACAGATACACGGCACTTGCCACAGGGATCATGGTGAAGAACGCCGGAATGCCGTCCTTGATGACCGCGGCGCTGGGCCAACTCCGGATGCCCGCAATGCGCCTCGCGCTCATGTCCCAGAACACCGTCATAAGGCCGAAACCTGCCACGAAGAACAGTGCCGACCACTTGGTTCCAACCGCCAAGCCAAGGCAGACACCGGCCGCCAGCCGCCACCACCGGAATCCGAGCCACGGCCCTGAGGCGAGGTGCAACGCCGTCGGTCGGCCGTCCTTGGAGGCGCCAGCCAGGGCGGCAAGCCGTGCCGCCAGACGGCGCCGTCCGTCGTCGCGGTCCATCAGCAGGGCACCAAAGGCTGCGAGCAGCCAAAACATCAGGAAGATGTCCAGCAGGGAGGTCCGCGACAGGACCAAGTGGTGGCCGTCGACGGCGAGCAACAGACCCGCGGCCGCGCCCAGGATGTGGGAACGGAACAGCTTCAGGGCGATCAAGGCGATCAGGAAGATGGAAAGAGTGCCCGTCAGGGCCGCGGAAAACCTCCAGCCGAAGGAGTTGTCCGAACCGAAGAGCCACATCCCGAAGGCGATCATCCATTTCCCGACCGGGGGATGCACCACGTACTCGGGAGAGTTGAGCAGGACGTTGGGGTTGCCTGCATTGAAGGCATCGTTGGCCTTGTCCGGCCAGGCCCGCTCGTATCCGCTGACCAGGAACGAGTAGGCATCCTTGACGTAATAGGTCTCGTCGAAGACGAGGCTATGAGGGTCATCGAGGCGGACAAAACGCAGGATCCCGCCGATCACCGCCGTGACGGTGGGGATCAGCCAGAACCACAGCCTCAAGGACGGCGGATAATCCCGCCAGCTTTGGATGCTGCCAATGAGCCGCGTCCGCAGGGCCTCGGCCGTGAAAGCCTCCCGGGGCCGTATCAGCCAGGTTTGCGGGGCGGGGCGCACGGAGGTATCGGTCACTCAGCCCATGCTACCTTTTGCCTCCGGGAGCTCCCTGAAAGCCCTAGCGGGGGCATTAGGCTTGTTGGGTGACTGAACAGCTGAGCTCCCCGGATGAAACCACCGTTACTGACTCGGCGGAGGCCCTTGAGGCGCAGGCGCTTCCTGCCCTGCCCGATGGCGTAGGCCGGATAGTGCTGGCTGCCACTCCCATCGGGAACGTAGGCGATGCCTCCAGCCGGCTCATCGAGTTGTTGCAGACAGCCGACATTGTTGCCGCGGAGGACACCCGGCGCCTGCATCGGCTGGTCCAGTCGCTCGGCATCACCGTGTCGGGCCGGGTCATCAGCTACCACGAGCACAACGAAGCCGCCAAGACCGAGGAACTGCTGGATCACGTCCGGGCCGGCAAGACCATCATCATGGTGAGCGACGCCGGCATGCCCGCAGTGTCCGACCCCGGCTTCCGCCTCGTGGAGGGAGCCGTGGCAGCAGGGCTCTTCGTCACCGCCTTCCCCGGCCCGTCCGCCGTGTTGACTGCCTTGGCGCTATCCGGGCTGCCCACGGACCGGTTCTGCTTCGAAGGATTCCTGCCCCGCAAGGCCGGAGAACGCAGCTCCCGGCTTGCGGATCTTGCCAATGAACGCCGGACGATGGTGTTCTTCGAGGCCCCGCACAGGCTTGAGCCAATGCTCCGTGCCTTGCACGAGCGGTTCGGCCCGGACCGCCGCATCGCCGTTTGCCGCGAATTGACGAAGACCTACGAGGAAGTCATCCGGGGAACCGTCCGGGAACTGCTCGAGTGGGCTGAAAACAACGAGGTCCGCGGCGAGATTGCCGTCGTCGTGGCGGGCGCCCCCGAGCAGGCGCCGGGCAAGCCCGAAGACCACGTTGCCGCTGTCAATGAACTCATCGCCAAGGGCGTCAGGCTCAAGGAAGCGGTGGCCGCAGTGGCCGAAGACGCCCGCATCAGCAAGCGCGAACTGTACTCTGCCGTGCTCGCGGCGCGGTAGGGCCGTGCTCGCATCGTGGTAGCTTCAGGCCCAACCCGGGGGCTGTGCAACTGCACAAACTCTTGCTCCCGCGGCAGTGCGTGAAGGCGTAGACACTGCTTCGCGGCGGGCAGTACCGTGACAGTAATTCCACAAAAATCAAGTGTTGGTGCATCTCTACAACGTGCACCGACTGACGAAGGAGTCACTGTGACTGTTACCGCCGATCGCGAAAGCGAACTTCTCGCCTCCGTTCCCACGGGGCTGCTCATCAACGGCCAGTGGCTGCCTGCGGCATCCGGCAAGACCTTCGACGTCGAGGACCCCGCCACGGGCAAGGTGCTAATGAGTATCGCCGACGCCGGAGCAGAGGACGGCGCCGCGGCACTGGACGCTGCTGCCGCCGCCCAGGCCTCCTGGGCCCGTACCGCTCCGCGCGAGCGTGGCGAAATCCTGCGCCGCGCGTTCGAACTCGTCACGGCACGCGCCGAAGACTTCGCGCTGCTCATGACCTTGGAAATGGGCAAGCCCCTGGCCGAAGCCCGCGGCGAAGTAGCCTACGGCGCCGAGTTCCTGCGTTGGTTCTCCGAGGAAGCCGTCCGCGTCAGCGGCCGCTACTCCGCAGCCCCGGACGGCAAGAACCGCATCCTGGTCCAGAAGAAGCCGGTTGGTCCGTGCCTTCTGATCACCCCGTGGAACTTCCCGCTGGCCATGGCTACCCGCAAGATTGCCCCCGCGGTTGCCGCCGGCTGCACCATGGTGCTCAAGCCCGCCAACCTGACCCCGCTGACCAGCTTGCTCTTCGCCCAGGTCATGCAGGAAGCCGGCCTGCCCGCGGGCGTGCTCAACGTCATCCAGACCTCCACGGCCGGAGCCGTCACCGGGCCCCTCATCAAGGACGACCGGCTGCGCAAGATCTCCTTCACGGGCTCCACCGCCGTCGGGCAGGCCCTCATGCGCGAAGCCGCGGACAAGGTCCTGCGCAGCTCCATGGAACTCGGCGGCAACGCACCGTTCGTGGTCTTCGAAGACGCCGACCTGGACAAAGCCGTCGAAGGCGCCGTCGCCGCCAAGATGCGCAACATGGGCGAGGCTTGCACCGCAGCCAACCGCTTCATCGTGCACGACTCCATCGCAGACGCCTTCGCAGACAAGTTCGCTGCCAAGATCTCGGCACTGAACACCGCGCGCGGCACCGAGCCGGACTCCACGGTCGGCCCGCTGATCGATGGCAAGGCCCGCAACGGCGTGCACGCCCTGGTGTCCGACGCCGTTGCCAACGGCGCGGTTGCCGTCACCGGCGGTGCCCCGGTGGACGGCCCGGGCTACTTCTACCAGCCCACCGTGCTCAAGAACGTATCCGCGGACGCCCGCATCCTGAAGGAAGAAATCTTCGGACCTGTGGCACCGATCATCACATTCAAGAGCGAAGATGAGGCCATTAACCTCGCCAACAACACCGAATACGGGCTGGTTGCCTATGTCTACACCAGGGACCTGAACCGCGGACTGCGCGTCAGCGAACGGATCGAGACCGGCATGCTCGGCCTCAACGCCGGCGTCATCTCCAACGCCGCAGCACCTTTCGGTGGGGTAAAGCAGTCCGGCCTGGGCCGTGAAGGCGGTTTCGAAGGCATCGAGGAATACCTCACCACGCAGTACGTCGGCATCGCGGACCCCTACGCCGACTAGCAGGACTTCGGCGGACCTCTCGCAACGGGGAACTGCCGTTGAGTGAAAGGCAGGGCACCGAACCTTCGGGTTCCGGTGCCCTGCCTTTGCCGTTCCAAGCCCAACTGATCCCCACCGCCACCCTCGCCTCGCAAGTCCCCACCGGCTCCCAGCCTTCGCAAGCTCAGGCCGGGGCCCTCGCCGGTGGGGCCCCACGGCCAGGGAACCCTGGCGGCGTGGCCCCTCACTGTCGTTTTAGGCGCCCATAACGACAACAACTGCTAGTGAGTTGGGTCAGCGCCGCCAGCGGATGGCTTCGAAGAGTCTCTGGACGGATGTTGCCGCCCGGCGTGCTGCCGCCGCGAAAATGCCACCCAGCCGGCGGAAGGGCGACCATAGCAGCTGGAACCACCTGGACATCAAGGACGGCGGGAACCACTCAGCACGGAAGACCGCGAACCACGAGGCATTGTGCCGGAACGCGGCACGGACTGCGGCGATCCGGACTGAGGCCGCGTGCGTTTGCTCCGCCGCAGTATTTGCCGGGACTCCCGCCGGGGGACCATAACGCTGCCGTTCGAAGTCGCCGGTGAGTGAGGCGACCGCGCGCTGCCCGGCGTCGTCGTCGGCTCCCGACGGCGACGCTGCCGCCACCGGCGCTCCGAGTACAGCCGAGTTGCTCAACCGGCCCGCGAAATGCCGCGGGGTTTCGCTGGGCACGGGCGGTACACCGTAATCCGTGGCGAGGTCCTGGAGCTCAGCCCATGCAAGGACCGGACCACCCGGCCTCAGTCGCCGCGCCCGGATGCCGGAGCGGACCAGCCGCGGAGAGGCCGCCAACACTGCCAAAAGAAGCGCGGCTGCGGTGACGTAGAGAACGGTTGCGGAGACGGTGCCCGTGCCCGATCCAGCCCCCGGACCGGCAAGCGGAGGCACAGCAGCCGTGCTCGGTGCGGGAGTCGAGGAGCCCGGGACCAGGTTCTCGTCATGCAGGTTGGTGCTCGGGCCGCCCGCTGCAACAGGATCGGCAGCATAGGGCGGAACCACGCCGCGGGAAGGGGTTGGTTCGAAGGCGACCCAACCGACTCCCTCGAAATAGAGTTCGGGCCAGGCATGGGCGTCACGGGCATCCACCTGGTACTCCGGCAGGGGTTCTTGTCCCGCCACGGCAACTGTTGCTCCTGTGGCGTGACCCGGCGCATAGCCGACGGCGATGCGGCTCGGGATTCCCTCCAGCCGCGCCATGACGGCCATCGCGGAGGCGAAGTGCACGCAATAGCCGCTCTTCTGCTGTAGGAAATCCGCCAGCACGGACATGCCGTTGCCGTCATAACCGCCCTGGACGGGAGCCTGCAGTGAGTAGCTGAACTGGGACGAGCGCAGGTAGTCCTGGATTGCCATCGCCTTGGCATAGTTTCCGTTGGCGCCGGCCGTCACTGTCTTGGCGGTGTTCTTCACGATGTCCGGAACATTGCTCGGCAGCTGGATGAAATCCTGCGAGATGGAGGTGGGCTTGGCGTTGTCCTGGCTCAACGTTGCGGTCGTCAGGGCGGGCAGCGCGGAATACACGGTGTACTGCTGGTTCCTCGTGGTGCCGTCCTCGCCGCGGATGCTAAGCGTCTCGGGATCCCACGACCAGCGTCCGCTCAGGCCGTTGACGGCGGTTGGGGCATACGGGACCGGCAGGTACGGACTGGTGAACTGCCCGGTGTCGATCACCGTCAATTGGCGCACCAGCTCAGAGGGGAGTGGGTAGTCCGGCGCCATGCGGCCCGGTCCTATGCGCCGGGAGGCTTCGCGGTCGTCCGGTGCCCAAGTATCGCCGTCGAACTTGTCAATGGTGACGGAGCGCAGGTACACCGGGGCCGTGGAACTCGTGGCATAGGTGATGCTGCCATCGCCGGTGGGATTCCGCAGGCTGTTGCCGAGCGTGATCATGGGGTTCAGGCCGTTGGAGACGCCCCAGGGATTCAGCCGCGAACCCACCGGAAACGTCCCTCGCTCGAAGCCCGGGATCGCCAACGGCAAGAGGAGCCCCAGCACCAGGGCCACGCCACCGATCAGCATCGACCGTTTGAGCTGACCAGTGCCGTGGGAGTTGTCGTTCTGCAGCCGCGAGTCCGGCGCGAACCACTGGCTGCAACCCAGGATCAGGATGAAGCCGACGGCGGCGGCGAGGAATCCGAGGAGCCCACCGCCTTGCGGCTTGATGGTCGCCGGGAAAACGAGGACCACCAGCAGGCCCAAGCCACTCGTGGCAGGCATGCCGAGCGGGACCGCCAGGGCATCGATGAGGACAGTTACCAGGCCCAGGCCCGCGCAGGCGACGAACACTATTCCGGCGTTCGGGGAGACGGGCGCAGTCTCCGAGACCACCGTCTCGCCGGCGCGTTTGAGGAATTGGCCCAGCGCGTCAAGGGTCGCTCCGGAGGGAATGAAGCCCGCGATGCTTTCCGGCCGGAAGAACGTGAAATCGAGGATGAACACCAAGGCGATCAAGCCGCCCAACGTCGTGGGCAACGGGTGCACCCTCAGGGCACGAAGGACAGCCAGGGTCAATCCGACGATAAACACCGTGGTGATAGCTGGAACCAGCCACACCCAGCCCCTGAAGACCCCGTTGAGCGAGAGGGAAGCTCCGAGCACGGCGACGGCGATGGCCGCGGACATTGCCCAAGGGTAGGCTCCCGGTCCTTGCTTTCGCGGGGTGCGGGGCGCCGTTCCCGGGCCGCCGGCACTTCCCCCACCGCTGGAGGAGGCGTCACCGCTCGCTGCCGGCCCCGGGAGCGGGGACCGTCCCGGAGTGCCGTTCCTGGAGGTCGTGGTCATCGTGGCACCGCCGCGCCACGGCGGACGTCCATCGCTGCGGCAGCGGCGGCGAGGATCTCTCCTTGATCGAAACCGGCCCATGCAGCTGGAAGGTCCGTTCTCGAACTTACGGCGACGGCACGCCAGCCGCCCAGCTTCAGGGCTTCGATGACGGGCTGGACATGGTGCGGGTGGTCGGTAACCACGAGGGCAAAAGCGTTGGCCCCGTAGCCGGCGGCCGGTGCCAACGCACGGGCCTCGGAGAGCGGCATATTGCCGAGCAGCGCGAGAACGGGACCACGCAGGCGGTGTGCCGCCAGTTTGTCCATCAGGTGGTCGTCGAAGGGCGCCTCAGTACCCTCGACTACGCTGGCGGCCTCTTTGCGGCCGCGCTCGCCATGGACATGCCGCGGGCCGCTGAGCTGAATGGCGGCGAGGCTTTCGGCGATGGATTGCAGGCCTCCCAAACCACTGAATTCCTCGGTTTCCGGATACGGCGCGGAGCGGGATGCGCGAAATGCGGGGTGACCTGCGGCATCGAGGAAACGCAGCGAATAGTTGCGATCGGCGAGGTGGGCGCTGATCGACATCGCTGCCGTCACGACCCATTCGAAGTTCTCGCTGCTCACCAGTTCAAAAGCGTCGTCGTGGGCAGGGCCGAAGACCGCGGCCGAGCCCGACACGAAAGCGGAATAGCGCTGGTCCAGGATGATGGTCGCCTCGGGCGTGGTGACGGATTCCTCCTGCCGCACCATGAGTTCGCCGTGCCGCGCTGTCGCGGCCCAGTGGACGCGTCGCATCGGGTCGCCGTGCCGGTATTCGCGGGTCATCACGTCGTCGTCGCTGGGATTGGCGCGGATCCGGGTGGCCGTCACACCGTCGTTTCCGCGTGCGCCGGCGAGTCCGGTGGCGGGGAGTTCGACGGCGGCAGGCGTCACGGTGAGGATGTCGCCGTCGTCGATCTCGTGCCGGTGCAGCGACAAGCCGAAGGGATCGCAGAACTCGGCCGTGACCGGACCGATCCTGAACTGGCCGCGCTTGCCCGAGCGCAAATGGTACTCATAGCGGCTGGTGCCACCGGAAGCGGTCCGGGCAGGAAACCGAAAGGCTGGAGGTTCGCCGAAGCGCGGCGGCAACTGTTCCTCCATGATTACGGGCCCGGCGGCTGCTCCGGTCCGTGCCACCGCCAACCGCACCGTGGCCGTGGAGGAGGTCTCCACGGAAGAGGGATGGAATTCGCGGAACACCTGGAAGCGTGGTTTGAGGATGCGGACGCCGGCAAGCGATACCAGCGGCAGCACCAGCAGCAGGATCCCGAGGGCCAAAAGATCGCGCCTGCCCATGATCTGGGCAAGCAGCAAGGAGCCTACACCACTGGCCAGCAAGCCCCACCCGCGGGTGGTGAACAGATGCTTCGGAAGTAGATCGATCAGCGCCATGCCTGCCCCCTCCCTCGATCTCCTAGCTACTGCGGCGTTCCGCGCCGGCGTCCTGGCTTACCGGGAGGGAAGACAGGATCGCCCGGATGATGCTTTGCGGAGTGTCACCGGAACTCGCGGCCTTGCGGTCAAGGATGATGCGGTGTGCCAGGACGGATTCGGCGACGGATATGACGTCGTCGGGAAGGACGAAGTCCCTTCCGTCAAGGGCGGCCGTCGCTTTGGCCGCCCGCAGCAGTTGCAGCAGGGAGCGCGGGCTGGCGCCGAGACGCAGGCGGGCGCTGTCCCGGGTGGCCCGGCCCAAGGCAACCGTATATTCCTTGACGGATTGGGAGACGAAGACCTGCTGCACCGTGGCGATCATCGCGGCGACGTCCGCGGAAGTGACCACCGGGGTGACATTGGCGAGGGGTGAGACCGCCTGATGCGTCTCGAGCATCTCGATCTCCGATAGCTTGTCAGGGTAGCCCATCGAGATGCGGGCCATGAAGCGGTCGCGCTGCGCCTCCGGCAGCGGATACGTGCCTTCCATCTCGATGGGGTTCTGCGTCGCGACAACCATGAACGGCTCGCCCAGTTGGTACGAATGGCCGTCCACCGTCACCTGGTGTTCCTCCATGCATTCGAGGAGGGCGGACTGCGTCTTGGCGGAGGCGCGATTGATTTCGTCTCCGATCACGATATTGGCGAACACTGCACCCATCCGGAACTCGAACTGACGCGAGGACTGGTTGTAGATGGAGACGCCCGTGACATCCGAAGGAAGCAGGTCCGGGGTGAACTGGATGCGGCTGACCCTGCAATCGATGGTGCGGGCGAGGGTCTTGGCGAGCAACGTCTTGCCGACGCCCGGCACGTCCTCCACCAGCAGGTGGCCTTGGGCGAGGAGCACAGTGAGGGCAAGTTTGGCGGCCTCGGCTTTGCCGTCGATGACTTTGTTGATGGCCGCCAGGATCTTCTCGCTGGCGGCGTGGAATTGCTCAGGATCCATGACGGTCGGCTTGTACCCGTTGAGGGACTCGCGCTCAGGCGGCAAGGCAACCACGGCCTCGTCCCGCAGCAATTGTTCGTCAACGGTGCCGTGTCGCTTTGAGTCCATGGACAATCCCCTCAGCCATGACAGCATCCCAGCCGGGCCGCGGTGCCTTGGCCGGGATATATACCGCCTTTTGTACCAGACTACCCAGCCTAGGCCCGCCGCAGACAGAGGCATGTTCCGTAGGGAGGGATACAGGAGGGATCAGGAAGGGATCAGTGCGCAGTCAGGAAGGGATCAGCAGAGAAAGATAGGGTGGATCCATGTGCAATTCCCTCCCACCGGCTTCCTACCGCGCGCCTGAAACCGGCGATTCCCGCAAGGAGTACCCGCCTGCTCCCGAGCCGCTGCCGGTCCCCGTGATGGACAACCACACGCACCTCGACTTCCGGCACGGCCTGCTCGAAGTCGCGGTAGCGGATGCTTTGGACGCGGCCGAAGCAGTGGGTGTCCAGGGCGCGGTGCAGGTAGGTTGCGATCTGGAGTCATCGCGGTTCACGGTCCAGGCGCTTGACGCGGACCGCCGGCTCCTCGGAGCTGTCGCGATCCACCCCAACGATGCCCCTGTGTACGCGGGCCGCGGAGAACTGGAATCGGCGCTCGCGGAAATCGAAGAACTGGCGGCCCATCCGAGGGTCCGGGCGATCGGTGAAACCGGGCTTGATTTCTACCGCACCCACGGCGACGGCTTGGTGCACCAGCGCCATTCGTTCCGCCGCCACATCGATATCGCGAAGAGGCTGGACCTCACCCTCCAGATCCACGACCGTGACGCCCATGACGACGTCGTCCAGGTTCTCCGGGAGGAGGGCGCCCCGGAGCGGGTGGTATTCCATTGCTTCTCGGGCGATGAAGAGCTGGCACGGATCTGTAACCTGAACGGCTGGTACATGTCCTTTGCAGGCACCATGACGTTCAAGAACGCCGCAAATCTGAGGGACGCGCTGGCCATCGCGGATCCGGAACTGGTGCTCGTCGAAACCGATTCCCCGTTCCTCACACCCCACCCCTACCGGGGCCGGCCGAACGCGAGCTACATGGTGCCGTACACCGTTCGTTCCATGGCTGAAGTGACCGGAACAGAGCTTTCCGCGCTGTGCTCGCAACTGGCCCAAAACACCGTGGCGACATACGGATCCTGGGACTGAGCAGAAATCGTTTTACATACCCGGTATGTAAATATCTTGGTCACTTTATAACGCTTCGGTTACAGTGGGTAACCAGTAGCCGGGGTCGGGGAAGGCCTTCGGACAACTAACTCCGTTCGCAATTGGTGTTTTCAGTTGAATTGAGTGTGGCGGCGCACAACTCCGCTGCAGTCCTCCTGCATGCTTCGGCACGCATCCCGGACCGCGGCTGGAGGCCCCTGTGCGCTTTTCCCCGTGCCCGGATGGTCCAAAAGTTACGGGCAAACATGGTCAAGTTCTTCACCACGGGCGGCAAGTTCAGTTTCGTCAAGGTCGGTGCACAGTTGCTGGTGCTTTCAGCACTGGTACTGGGAGTGGTTGCTTTCACGGGCAACAACAAATCAGTCACCCTCAACGTCGACGGCAAAGTGAGTTCCGTCCAGACCTTCGGCAATACCGTTGACCAAGTGGTCAAGGCTGCCAAGGTTGATCTGAAGGCTGAAGACCGGGTTTCCCCGGCTTTGGATGCCTCGGTGCAGAACGGTTCCATCATCAACGTCAACCTGGCCAAGGCCGTAACCGTGAGCCTTGACGGCGCCCAGCGGACGGTCAACACCACGGCTCCCAACGTCGAAGGCCTCGTCTCCGAACTGGGCGTCGCGAGCGCATCCGCTGTCTCCCAGCCCAAAGATACGCAACTCGCCGTCTCCGGATCCTACGTTTCGATCCTGACCCCCAAGACGATCAGCCTGATCGTGGACGGCCAGAGCTCCTCAAAGACCACGACGGCCCCCGACGTGGGCACCGTCCTCAGCGATGCCGGCGTCTCGCTTGGCGCGAACGACCGGGTTTCGCAACCCAACTCGGCTCCGGTAGTCCAGAACATGGTGATCAAGGTTTCCCGGGTGGACACCAGCAAGACCGCCACCGAGACGGAGAACGTCCCCTTCGACACCGTCACCACGGAAGACGCCACCCAGTTCAGCGACCAGAAGACGGTAACGCAGGAAGGGGTCCTCGGGCTGCTCAGCAAGACGTTCAAGCTCGTCCTGGTGGATGGTCGTGAGGCTTCCCGGACTTTGGTTTCCTCTGACGTCACCGTCCAGCCGGTCCCCGCGAAGGTAACGGTCGGCACCAAGGAGCGCCCCAAGCCTGCCGCGGCTGTTGCCTCCGGACCTACTGGCGCGCCGAACGAGGCCATGTGGGACAAGATTGCGCAGTGTGAGTCCGGTGGGAACTGGGCCATCAACACCGGCAACGGTTACTACGGTGGCCTGCAGTTCGACATCCAGACCTGGATCGGTTCCGGCGGTGGCGCCTACGCTCCCAACGCGGCCGCCGCCAGCAAGGCCCAGCAGATCGACATCGCCAACCGCGTCTACGCGCAGCGTGGCCTCTCGCCGTGGGGCTGCGGATGGGCAGCTTCCAGCTAGGCAGGAAATGAAATTGGCCGGGTCCGGATTCTTCGGGCCCGGCCATTTCGCATAGTGAAGAGGGCGCGCGGGCGCCCCCGCCAGTGCTCAGACGATACGATACCTAGGTGACTGAACCGAATTCCGAACACGCCGCCGTCGCGCCCCTTCTGGGAGCTGCGGACATCCGACGGCTCGCCGAGGAAATCGGTGTCCGACCAACCAAAACCCTGGGGCAGAACTTCGTCATCGACGGGAACACGATCCGGAGGATCGTCTCTGCCGCCGGTATTGATCCCGAGGAAACCGTGCTGGAGGTAGGGCCGGGGCTGGGTTCGCTGACGCTCGGCCTGCTCGACGCCGCCAAAACCGTTGTAGCCGTCGAAATCGATCCCGTACTGGCCGGCAAGTTGCCGGAAACGGTCCGTACTTGGCGCCCGGAGTCGGTGGACGATTTCCACCTCGTCCTCTCCGACGCCATGAAGGTCACTGAGCTTCCTGTGCAGCCCACCGCGCTTGTGGCCAACCTGCCGTACAACGTGGCGGTCCCCGTGGTTCTTCACCTGCTCCAACATTTCCCGAGCCTGCAACACGGGCTGGTCATGGTCCAGGACGAGGTGGCGGACCGGTTGGCCGCGGGTCCCGGCTCCAAGATCTACGGAGTCCCGTCGGTCAAGGCCGCTTGGTACGGCCACATGCGCAAGGCCGGCGTGATCGGAATGAATGTCTTCTGGCCGGCGCCGAAGATCCACTCCGGACTCGTGTCCTTCACGCGCGGCGCGCCGCCGGCAACCCACGCCACGCGCGAACAGGTCTTCGCAGTCATTGACGCCGCGTTTGCCCAGCGCCGCAAGACGCTCCGCGCGGCCCTCGCAACGTGGGCCGGGAGCGCCGCGGAGGCCGAACGTTTCATCGTCGCTGCCGGAGTTGACCCGACTGCCCGCGGAGAAGTGCTCGATATCAACGCGTTTGTCCGGATCGCCGAGGCACGCCACCCCCTGGACGCATGAATCCGGCAATCAGCGGTGTGAACCGGGGGCGCTTCGTCGCCCGGACCGTACGCGTCCGGGCGCCCGGCAAGGTGAACGTTTCCCTCAACGTCGGCCCCTTGCGGCCCGACGGCTATCACTCTGTGGCCAGCGTGTATCTCGCGGTTTCCCTGTACGAGGAAGTAGCCGCCACGAGCACGGAGGGGACCGGGATCACTGTCAGCATCGCTCCCGCGAGCACGTTGGATCTCGACGATGTGGACATCCCGCTGGACGAGCGGAACCTCGCCTACAAGGCTGCCGCCATCATGAGGGATGTCTCGGAGAACGCCACGGGCGTGCACTTGGAAATCACCAAGCGCGTCCCCGTCGCCGGGGGCATGGGCGGTGGCTCGGCCGACGCCGCGGCGACGCTCCTGGCCTGCGATGCCCTCTGGAACAGCGGTTTGTCACGCGAAGAACTGGCCCATCTGGCCGCCGAGTTGGGTGCGGACGTGCCGTTCTCGCTTCTCGGAGGCACCGCCGTCGGGCTTGGCGTCGGCGACGAACTCTCACCCGCCCTCGCGAAAGCGCAGATGGACTGGGTCCTGGTCTGTGCCGACTACGGACTCTCCACACCCGAGGTCTTCCACACCTTGGACAGGCTTCGGAACACTGAGAAACTCGAGATCCCCGAGCCGCTTGAGGTCGACGCCAAGATCCTGCAGGCGCTGCGCGACGGGAATCCGGACGCCCTGAGCAAAGTCCTCATCAACGACCTCCAGCGCGCTTCGATCGAGCTGGCCCCGCAATTGCGTGACACCATCGGGATAGGGGAGTCGAACGGAGCCCTCGCCGGGATTGTTTCCGGTTCCGGCCCCACGGTGGCTTTGCTCGCCCACAACCCCCGGGCGGCCGAGGGGCTCGCCGAGGACCTTCGACACCTGGGACACAACGCCCTCGCTGTGCACGGCCCGGTTCCCGGTGCGCGGATCATCTCCGATACCCTCCTATGACAAGTCGCCAGTAGCGATTTCCTGATTATTCACACCAGAAAGTAGTACCCAGTGGCCCACCTGCTCGGCGGCGAAAACCTCACCGTTTCGTTCGCAACCCGCACCATCCTCGACGGCGTAACCCTTGGTTTGGAGGACGGCGACAGGATTGGCATGGTCGGGCGCAACGGTGACGGTAAATCGACGCTGATGCGCTTGCTGGCATTGCGCTCGACGCCGGACTCCGGCCGCGTCACCAAACGCGGCGACGTCAATGTCGGCTATCTCGACCAGTCCGACGTGCTCGACGGCGACCTCACGGTCGGCGTCGCGATCGTCGGCGACCAAGCCGACCACGAATGGGCCGCGAACCCCAAGATCCGGGAGATCATGGGCGGCCTCGTGGCCGACGTTGATTGGCACGCCAACGTGCACGCGCTCTCCGGCGGACAAAAGCGCAGGGTCGCCTTGGCCAAACTGCTCATCGAGGACCACGACGTGATCATGCTCGACGAGCCAACCAACCACCTCGACGTCGAAGGCGTCGCCTGGCTCTCGCGGCACTTGAAGACCCGCTGGCGGGCCAACCAGGGCGCGTTCCTCGTGGTGACCCACGACCGGTGGTTCCTGGACGAAGTCTGCAACCGGACATGGGAAGTGCACGACGCCATAGTGGACCCGTTCGACGGCGGTTACGCGGCCTACGTGTTGGCCCGCGCCGAGCGTGACCGCACCGCATCCGTCGTCGAAAGCAAGCGGCAACAGCTGGTCAAGAAGGAACTGGCGTGGCTGCGCCGGGGAGCCCCTGCGCGCACCTCGAAGCCGAAGTTCCGCATCGAAGCCGCCAACGAGCTAATCGCCGATGTTCCTGATCCGCGCGACTCGGTTGCCCTCAGCAAGATGGCAACCGCGCGGCTCGGCAAGGACGTGCTGGACCTTGAAGGCGTCTCCCTGGACTTTAAGGGCGACGACGCCGGCCGGAAGCTCTTCGACGACGTGACCTTACGCTTGGCGCCGGGGCAGCGGCTTGGACTGGTGGGCGTCAACGGTGCCGGAAAGTCCACGCTCCTGAGGCTCCTCAACGGCGAGATCACGCCGAGTTCCGGCAAGGTCAAGCGCGGCAAGACTGTTGTCACCGCCGTGTTGAGCCAGGACGTCAAGGAGCTCGACGACGTGTCCGACCTTCGCGTGATCGAGGTCATCGAACGCGAGAAGCGCTCCTTCAGCGTTGGAGGCAAGGAATTCACGGCCGGCCAGCTCGTGGAGCAGCTTGGATTCACGAAGGAAAAGCAGTGGACCCCCGTCACTGACCTTTCCGGTGGCGAACGGCGCCGTCTGCAACTCTTGCGCCTGCTGGTGGGCGAACCGAACGTCCTGATGCTCGACGAACCCACCAACGACCTCGATACCGACACCCTTGCCGCCGTCGAGGACGTCCTGGACGGTTGGCCCGGCACGCTCGTCGTAGTCAGCCACGACCGCTACCTGCTGGAACGCGTCACGGATTCCCAAATGGCACTCTTGGGCGACGGCAAGTTGCGCGGACTTCCCGGCGGTGTGGACCAGTACCTGGAATTGCGCGAAGCCGCGCTGGCGAGCGGCGCAGTGACCGGCGGCGCGTCGAGCGGGAGCGCCAGGCCGACGGCGGCAAGCGGGTCAGGCACCGACGCTTCCGGGCCGAGCGAAGCCGAAAAACGCGAGGCCCGTAAGGACCTGAACCGGATCGACCGGCAGCTCGGCAAGATCGCGCAACAAGAAGAGAAGCTGCACGTCCAAATGGCGGCGAAGTCCCAATCCGGCGACTTCGACGCCCTCGGCGAACTGAACACCAAGCTCCAGGAACTCCTCGAAGAAAAAGAAGGCCTGGAGCTCGAGTGGCTTGAGGCCGCGGAGATCCTGGGGGAGTAGGCGGGCAGGGACGGGCGGCGGCATCCTTTGCGTGGTCACCTTGGGTGCCGGAGCCGGCCCTTCCGCGTCGCTTAGCGCGGAGGTTCCTTCCCAAAGCTCGCAAGCTCGCTTCGGGGCCCTCGGAACGCCGCTTCGACGCAAGAGGGCCCGCTCGCTCGCTGAGCGACCTCCGGCCCACGAAGGGCCGCGATGCGCTCCTTTCGGAAGAACCGCCCCCGGCGAGGAAAGTCACCTCGCGGGGCGGCGGACTTCCGGCGTCGTCCGCCAGCGGTGGGATGGATAGGGGGGCCGTGGAACTCGAGGCACAAGGGAGACTGAAGGTCGTCGCGAACGAGCGAACCGACACCCAAATTTGCCCGCGACTCGGATCGAGGAATTCGATGCGCGGATTCCGGTGTCGATAGGAATTTTGCGGGTCGAAGGGGCACATCTGGGTCGGAAGTCTAGGCGCGGGTCGGAAATCGTTGCTGGTGAATCGGGGGGGCGATTCTCGACACCCAAATTTGCCCGCGACTCGGATCGAGAAAATCGATGCGCGGATTCCGGTGTCGACAGGGATTTTGCGCGTCGACGGGGGCACCTGCGTCGGAAGTCTAGGCGCGGGTGGGAAATCGTTGCTGGGGAATCGGGGGGGCGATTCTCGACACCCAAATTTGCCCGCGACTCGGATCGAGAAAATCGATGCGCGGATTCCGGTGTCGATAGTGATTTCGCGCGTCGACGGCGGCACGGGCGTCGGAAGCAAGGCGCGCCAAACGGAAGGTTGGCAGGAGCGGCGCTGCGGGCCTTCGGGTAGGAGCGCATCGCGACGCAACGGGCACTGGAGGTCGCTCAGCGACCGCAGGTGCCCTTTTGCGTTGTGTCTAAGCGACGGCGAAGGGCCGTTGCGTCGCGGAGGCAACTACGGACGCTACTACGGAGGCGACCACGGACGAATCCCGAACCGGGAACACGGCAGCCGCGAAGGTGACCACGGAAACGCGCCCACGGATGCGCCGTTAAACGCAACCGCAGAGCAACCAGAGCCCCTACCCCTCGCTTCGCAGTTCCGGTTCCTTTTGCAGGCCTGTCAGGCCGTTCCATGCCAGGTTGACCAGGTGGGCGGCTACTGCGCGTTTGTCGGGCTCGCGGTGGTCCAACCACCATTGGCCGGTCATGGCCACCATGCCTACCAGCATCTGGGCATACATGGCGCCGTCGGCTGCGCTGAATCCTCGCCGCGAGAATTCGTCGGCGAGCAGGTTTTCCACGCGATCGGCCACGTGGGAGAGCAGCGTGGAGAAGGCGCCTTCGGGCTGGGAGGGCGGAGCGTCGCGCATGAGGATCCGGAAGCCGTCGCTCCGCTCTTCGATGTAGCCAAGTAGGGCAAGGGCTGCCTGTTCAACGAGGACGCGTGGTTTGGCTTCGGCTGCGAGGGACTCGTTGATGGCGTCGAGCAGGATCCGGAATTCGAACTCCACAACCTGCGTGTAGAGGCCTTCCTTTGAGCCGAAGTGCTCGTAAATCACCGGTTTGGACACGCCTGCGGCGGCTGCGATTTCGTCAATGGTTGTGGCGTCTAGTCCCCGGACGGCGAAGAGGCCCCGGCCTATTTCGATGAGCTGGGAGCGCCGCTGGGAGCCCGTCATCCTGGCACGGGCAACCTGGCCTGCGGGTGGGTGGTTGATCACCCTGGAACCCGTCGACTGCCGGGGAAGTCCTGTGCTGTTGCTCACGCATCCATCATGCCTTATGCCAAGCGTGAAGCGGCCTCGGGAGGGCCTGCCAATACCGCTGGAAAGGACTCGGGGATGCGCCAAGTCGCGAACACCGCAATGGTCATGGCAAACTAGATTCTTGTGTGTGCGACCCGGTCAAACGGGAACCCCGCGGACCTCGCGTCCGCAAGGGCCTCGTGCGCACGGTCCGCTCTGGTGTAATGGCAGCACCCCGGCCTTTGGAGCCGTGGAGTATAGGTTCGAATCCTATGGGCGGAACTTGTCGGTGGTCTGCCGGCACCGCCTCTGATGGCACTGCGTATCCCGAAGCTGTCCACTGGCTGCGCGGAAAGCTGTGAATCGGCAAGAGTAGGATAGAGCAGATGCCGCAGCCGGGTTCGCCCGGACGTAATCGAGCAAGGAGAGCGACTTCGTGAGCCCCGATACTACTGGCCCCGCCGCTGTTATTGTCCTAGCTGCCGGAGCCGGTACGCGCATGAAGTCGCGGACTCCCAAAATCCTTCACGAAATCGGCGGACGCTCCATGGTGGCGCACGCCATCCTCGCGGCGCGTTCCATCCAGCCCCAGCAGCTGGCCCTGGTGGTCCGCCATGAACGGGACCTCGTCGCAGCGCACATTGAACTGATCGATCCCGACGCCGTCATCGTGGACCAGGACGATGTTCCGGGAACCGGACGCGCAGTGGAAGTAGCTCTTGACGCCTTGGACGCGAAGGCCGAACTCACTGGGACGGTAGTGGTCACGTATGGCGATGTGCCTCTGCTGACGGGTTCCCTTCTCTCCGAGCTTGTCGCCACGCATGAATCCGAGGGCAACGCCGTGACGGTGCTGACCGCTGTCCTCGACGACGCCAATGGTTACGGCCGTATCCTTCGTGCCGAGGACGGCACCGTGCTTGGCATCCGTGAACACAAAGACGCCAGTGACGCTGAGCGCTCCATCCGCGAGGTCAACTCCGGCATCTATGCCTTTGACGCAAAGGTGCTCCGCGCGCAGCTGCACAAGGTGACCACTGACAACATCCAGTGCGAAAAGTACCTCACTGACGTGCTCGGACTGGCGCGCGACGCCGGAGGCCGGGTTTCCGCCGTCGTCACCAAGGACCGGTGGCAAGTGGAAGGCGCTAACGACCGCGTCCAACTGGCCGCCCTCGGCGCCGAGCACAACCGCCGTACGGTCGAGGCCTGGATGCGTGCGGGTGTCACGGTCGTTGACCCGGCCACCACGTGGATCGATTCCACGGTCACCTTGGACGAAGACGTCCGGCTCCTGCCCAACACACAGCTCCACGGCACCACCACCGTGGCGCGCGACGCCGTCGTCGGGCCCGACACGACCCTCACCGATGTTTCGGTGGGCGAAGGCGCGAAGGTGACCCGCACCCACGGCTCCGGATCCACTATCGGCGCCAAGGCCACGGTAGGCCCGTTCACCTACCTGCGTCCCGGCACTGTCCTCGGGGAGACCGGCAAGATCGGCGCCTTCTACGAAACCAAGAACGTGACGATCGGCCGCGGTTCCAAGCTGTCCCACCTCGGCTACGCCGGCGACGCCGAGATCGGCGAGGACACCAACATCGGCTGCGGCAACATCACGGCCAACTACGACGGCGAGAAGAAGCACCGCACGGTGATCGGCTCCGGCGTGCGGACCGGTTCCAACACCGTCTTCGTGGCCCCCGTCACGATTGGCGACGGCGCGTACAGCGGCGCCGGCGCCATCATCCGCAAAGACGTTCCCGCCGGAGCCCTCACCTTGAGTGTCGCTCCCCAGCGCAATGCAGAAGGCTGGGTCATCGCCAACCGGCAGGGCAGCAACTCGGCCCAGCGGGCGCAGGCTGCGCAAGCCGCGCATGGCTCCACTGCCACCCCCGATTCCTCAAGTACTCCGGCAACCACAGAAGAGGGCACACAGGCATGAGCGAAATTACCGCACACGGCGAGAAGAAACTAGTTCTCGCCGCCGGACGGGCGCACCCCGAGCTGGCGCAGGAAATCGCCAAGGAGTTGGAAACTGAACTCCTGCCTATCGACGCCTACGACTTCGCGAACGGGGAGATCTACGTGCGCTCGGCGGAGAGCGTCCGTGGCACCGATGCCTTCGTCATCCAGGCGCACCCGGCTCCGCTGAACAACTGGCTCATGGAGCAGTTGATCATGATCGATTCCCTGAAGCGCGCTTCGGCGAAGCGGATCACGGTGGTTTCGCCGTTCTACCCGTACGCCCGGCAGGACAAGAAGGGCCGCGGCCGCGAGCCGATCTCCGCCCGCTTGGTGGCAGACCTCTACAAGACTGCCGGCGCGGACCGCATCATGTCCGTGGACCTGCACACGTCCCAGATCCAGGGGTTCTTTGACGGCCCCGTGGACCACCTCATGGCCATCCCGCTGCTTGCCGACTACATCCGCACCAGGGTCGAAGCGGACAACATCACCGTTGTCTCGCCGGACACCGGCCGTGTGCGCGTCGCAGAACAGTGGGCCGAGCGCCTGGGCGGTGCGCCTTTGGCGTTCGTCCACAAGAGCCGCGACCTCACGGTGCCGAACCAGGCTGTCTCGAAGACCGTCGTCGGGCAGATCGAAGGCCGCACCTGCGTCCTGATCGATGACATGATCGACACCGGTGGAACGATCTCCGGCGCAGTCCAGGTCCTCAAGAACGCCGGTGCCAAGGACGTCATCATCGCGTGCACCCACGCCGTGTTCTCCGAACCGGCGGCGCAGCGCCTGGCCGATTCCGGTGCCCGCGAGGTTGTCGTCACCAACACCCTGCCGATTCCGGCCGACAAGCGCTTCCCGCAGCTCACGGTCCTGTCGATCGCACCGTTGATTGCGCGCGCCATCCGTGAAGTGTTCGACGACGGTTCCGTCACCAGCCTCTTCGACGGCAACGCCTAACCCGCCAATCCGCGGGTCGGGGCCGTTTTCCCTTCGGTGGGACGCGGCTGCTAAACTCTTGGGGATACCTTGGCGAGGGAGAGCACATCCGGGTTAAAACCGGATTGCGGGTCTCCGTTATCGACTGGGTCTGAATCTCCTTCAACGAAGGCGGACTGAACCTGCTGCTCAGCGGCCGGCATTCCGTCGGGCGTGGAAGGTCACCACAGACCTCCGCCCTTGCTGATCGACTTGCCGGCAATTCGCCGGCGCCACAGTAATCAAGGAGTACACATGTCTGAGCAGAAGCTCGCAGCAGAACTGCGCACCGAATTCGGCAAGGGTTTCGCCCGCCGCGCCCGCGCAGCCGGCCAGATCCCCGCCGTCATCTACGGTCACGGCGCTGAGCCCATCCACATCAACCTGCCCGGCCGCGCCACCACCCTGGCCGTCCGCGTTTCCAACGCCCTGCTGGCCCTGGACGTCAACGGCGAAGAGCACCTGGCCCTCGTGAAGGACATCCAGCGCGACCCGATCAAGCAGATCATCGAGCACATCGACCTCCTGACCGTCCGCAAGGGCGAGAAGGTCACCGTTGACGTGGCCGTCCACGTTATCGGTGAAGCTGCCATTGGCGCAGTCGCAAACCAGGAAGCCACCACGGTTTCCCTCGAAGCCGAAGCCACGCACCTGCCGACCTTCGTCGAGATCAGCATCGAAGGCCGCAAGGCCGGCGAGCACGTCCACGCTTCGGACATCGTCCTGCCGAGCGGTTCGGAACTGCTCACCGATCCCGAGACCCTCATCATCAACATCTCGGAGGCCACTTCGGAGGCCGAGGAAGAAGCAGCTCCTGCCGCCGAGTAGTTTTTCGGTTTATTAGTCGTTCCGACTAATTGCGGCATGAGCCTTTGCGAGTGGCCGGGTCCCTGAGGGGTCCCGGCCACTTCTTTTCATTCCACACTCTTGATTCCCTAGGATGACTCCATGACAGACACCTGGCTGATCGTAGGCCTTGGCAATCCCGGCGCTGAGTACAGCCACAACCGCCACAATGTCGGCCAGATGGTCCTGGACGAACTTGCCTCACGCATCGGCGGAAGCTTCAAGGCCCACAAGGCCCGGGCCCAGGTGGTCGAGGGCAGGCTCGGGATCGGTGGCCCGCGCGTGGTGCTGGCGAAACCGATGAGCTATATGAACGTCTCCGGGGGACCCGTTTCCGGCTTGGCCAGGTTCTTCGACATCGCTCCCGATCACGTCATTGCCGTCCACGACGAAATTGATATTCCGTTCAATACCGTCAAGTTGAAGATCGGCGGCGGAGAAGGTGGGCATAACGGCCTGCGGGATATTTCCAAGGCATTGGCTACAAAGGACTACTTGCGGGTTCGCGTGGGCGTCGGCAGGCCGCCGGGGAGGATGGACACCGCGGATTACGTCCTCAGGGATTTTGGAGCCTCCGAGAAGAAGGAGCTTCCATTCCTCCTGGATGAAGCTGCCGATGCTGTCGAAGTATTGATGACTGAAGGTTTGCTCGCCGCCCAGCAGAAGTTCCACCCGGTCAAGGCCTGACCCCACTGCCTCCCTAACCTCGCTTCGCTCGGCCAGGGAACCCGAGCGGCGTGGGCCTGCCGTGCACTCAATTCAGTGGTTAACAAGTACCCTGATGGTTCGTCGTCTGGCTAATTGATTCGGGCGGATCGCTATGATACTTTGCAAATCACTGCTGGGGGTGAAGAGGAAATTCTAAAGCAAACGACCCGCTGAACGTCACGTCCGCCAGAGCTGCGAAGGTAGCGTGATCTAAATTGCGAGCAACACCGGAATCTGAAATAGGGCGACCCGCAACGGAGCGGCAAGCACTAGGCGCTGCTGAACGTCGAAAATGGTCGTCGCTTGTCCGGCAGGATCTTCAGAACACGGTTATTGAAGCGCTCGGCGAGCCGTCTTTGTATGGAGTGGTGGTGGTTGGCGCGCCGGGCGTCGGCAAAGCGACTTTTGCCCGTTCGGTTGAAGCCCGGCTCACTCCAAAGACCCACGTCCTCCACCTCCACGGCTCAACGGACGTCAACTCTCCGTTTGGGGCGTTGGCCCATCTTGTCGCGAGGCTTCCAGCAGATGCTGCAGATTCCCCTGGCGCGACCATCTATGGCATATCGCACTTGATAAGTGCGGACGCCGCGGGACGCGAAGTGCTGTTGGTCCTTTCGGAACTTCCCGCTTTGGACAGTATGAGCACGGCACTTCTGGTGCACTTGTTAATTAGCGGGACCGCGAAAGTCCTCGTCACCGTCCGCCAAGCGACGGATATGCCGGAAGACCTGATCAGGTTGTTGAAGGACGGCCTCCTGGAAGAAGTTCAGCTTCAGGTTTTTTCCCGCTCGGAAGTTGCCAAATTGCTGACCGGCGTCCTTGGAAAACGGGTGACCGCAACCGCGGCAAGTGCATTGCACGCGTCCAGCGGTGGAAACCCCTTGGTGCTCCAAGCCATTGTCACCGAGCAGCTCCGCTCAGGCAACCTGCATCTGGCCGGGCAGGTTTGGGCGATGAAAGGCGAAATCCACCTTTCATCCGCGGAAGTCCTGACCGACCTGGTCCGTTCCCGCCTTTCCCGGGAGAGCCCTGCCGTCCAGGAAGCGCTGGAGCTACTTGCCCTCATTCGAACGGCCCCGCTCGCCGTGCTGTTGGACGTCCTCGAACCTGAAGTGGTTGCGGAGATGGAGTGGTCCGGCTATCTCCGCATCGAACCGTCCGGCTCCCGCCGGGTGGCGCTGCGCGACGAGTACATGGGTGAGGTCATTCGAGGCTGGATGGACTTGCCACGGCGGAATGAACTGCGCCGGCTTGCCGCCGGGGTGATTGGCAGCATTTCCCGGGACCTGGATGCGGAGGCCCTCCTGGGCTTTGCTTCTTCGACGCTAAACGTCCGCGAAACCCTTGAACCCGGGGTGGCCTTGGCGGCTGCGACGGCAGCGAACAGGCAATTCGATCCTTGGTTCGCCTTGGAATGCGCCCGGCAGATCGGGCGCGAGGACAAGGAATGGGTGGCTGCGGCCCAGCAACGCTGCGTTTCCCACGTCATTCTGGCCGAGCACGAGGCTGCGGTGGCCGCTTTGAAGGATGTGACTCCCGAGCAGCTCCGGCGCCTCCCGGCGTACGACTATGCGGACTACGTCCAGGAGCTCTGCAGTGCGCTGTTGTGGATTCCAGGCGGGCACCTCCAGATACCAGACCTCATCGCCCAGGCCCAGGAGGATCTTTCCCGCCGATCGCAGGAAGTCGGAGCGGATGCCACGGAAATTGAACGGGCCTGCGGGATGCTCAGGCTTGCGAGTTTCGAGCTCCAGGTCCATCAGGGCGAGTATGCCGAAGTTGCCGAGGCCTTGGAGCAGGAGTACCGGGATGGCAATGATCTTCAACAAAGGTTGAGCTGCGGGAGCCTGCTGACCATGGCCTGGGCAGTGCTTGGGCGGGAAATGGAAGCCATCGAGCTGGCGCGCGAGTTGAAGCACAAGATACAGCGCGCAAAGGCGCGGCCGCGCTTGCACAACTGGTTGTCCGAAGGCTTGTTTGCCGCACTCCTCTGCAGCGGACAGTGGGAAGAACTAGCCCGGATGCTGACGGCGACCCTCGATCAGCAACCAAAGAACATCCACTACCTTGGCGGAGCCGCCGAACTTGCCTTGGGCGTTTCCTACACCTATGCGGGACGGGCTGCGGTGGCCATCGACACCCTGCTGGGGGCCCAGGCGCAACTGGAGATCAGACGCAACTACTATGGACCCGCGCTGGCCTACTCGGCGCTTGCCTTTGCCTATGCGCAGGCCGGCGACGTGAAGGAATCCCGGACGTTTCTCGAACTGGCGGAAAAGGGACAAGGGGAGACAGCATGGTTCCCCGCATGGATGGCCGAATTCTGCGTCAAGATGGCACGACGCTGGTTGAAGGATCCCGGGGCGAAGCAAAGCCTCATCGAGTCGGCCAACCGGGACTTGGCGAAAGGACGGATCACCACGGCATCCATCAGCCTCTTCGGCGCCACCGTCCACGGTACCGAGGAGGAGTTGCTGCTCCTGGAGCAGGTCTCCTCCCGCCGCCAAGGCAAGATGGCCGCAGTGAACCGGATGGTGGCCGAGGGAAGCCGCAAGAAGGACCCGAAGACCCTGCTTCTTGCCGCTTCAGTTGCCCAGGAACTGAAGTTGGACGCGGTGGAGTCGCGCTGTGCCGTCCTGGCCCTGGACATCGCCCGGGAAGCCGGCGATTCGGCGTCCGCCAGGCTTGCCCAGCAACGGCTGGACCGCCTGGTCGGTACCGTGCCTGTATTGCCCCTGACACCGCATACTTTCGGACCCGAACTGACGGAAAGGGAGCGTCAGGTTGCAAAGATGGCCAGTCAAGGGTTGAGTAACAAAGAGGTAGCCAACCAGTTGCAAGTTTCCGTCCGCACAGTCGAAGGCCACCTGTACCAAATCTTCACGAAAATGGGAATCTCATCGAGGAGCGAGCTTGAAGGAACCGCGCAGTCATGACAACGCTGCGGCGGTGCATGGTCATGTCGGAGAAAGCGGTACGAGGCCGGCTGAACCGTGGCTCGACTATGGGCATTTGCTTCCCGGAATTACCGCTGCGGTGCGTGCCGACGATTGTTCGGCCGTCTTCATCGTGGGCGATTCCGGTCTCGGCGCGTCATCTCTCCTGGCACAGCTGGGCAGTGTCTTCGGCGGGGACCTTGCGGTAGTCCCGATTCACGGGAGTCCTTCACTGACCGCTGTCCCATATGGGGTACTCGCTCCGTTTCTTGCCCATCTTTCGCTTGCCGACATATCCTCCCGGGTCGCTGTGCTCCGCTCACTTTGGGATCACCTCGAAAGCATCCGCGTAGGTACCGGGCCGGCTTTGCTGCTGGTCGACGACGCGCACTACCTGGACGATGCCACGTGCGCGATGCTGACGGAGCTTGTCCAGGCGGGTTGGGCCAAAATCGTGGCCGCATGCGTTCCGCGGCCGGGAGTTCCCGGGCCGCTCTTGCGCTTGTGGCACGAGGGAACTGCCGAGTGGTTTGACCTGGAGCCCCTGACGGCAGAGCAAGGCCACGAATTGTGCGAGGCATTGCTGGGCGGAATCGTCCTGAACAGCACGAGCCATGGGTTCTGGACAGAGGCAGGGGGAAACACCCTTCTGCTCAAGACCCTTGTCCGCGAAGCCGAGAGCTCGGGGACCCTCGTCCAGAGGCACGGTGTGTGGCTCAAAACGGCTGCAGCACCGGTCCACACGGTGAAGCTCGAGGCGGTTGTCAAACTTCAGCTGATGCGCATTTCGGCCGCTGGCAGGGAAGCCTTGAGCTTGATTGCATTGGCGGAGCCGGTGGACGAGACCCTGATTAACGTTGTGGCCGGAGAAGCGGCCGTCCAGGAGTTGGTGGACCAGCATTTGATCAAGCCCGGAGGCAATGGGTTGCCAACCCTGCGGCTCGTCAATCCGGTCTACGGCGAGGTGCTTCGTAGCATCGTCCCGGCCGCACAGAGCCTCCAACTGCATCGGCAGCTGATCTCACGGATGGATGTTCTGGAGGACAATCCGGATTCCTTGCTGCGGATGGTGACATGGTCTCTTGACTGCGGAGCGGACGTGCCCGACCGTCTCTTGATCCGGGCCGCGGTCCTTTCGGCAAGGCTCCTGCAGAGCGAGACGGCGCTGCGCATGGCGGCTGCGGTGCGGGACACGCAGTGGCAATCGATTGCCCAGGCGGTTATGGCCCGCTCCTACTTCAATCTTGGCCGCCGGGAGGAGGCCGCGGCAGTCCTGGCCCAGGAAACAGTGGATACCGACGCCGGACCCTCCCACGTAGTATCCGGCAGCCTCCTTCGCGCGGCTACGCGTGCCGCCGTCGGGCAGCCTGCTTCCTTGATCCGGTCAGAAGCCGAGGTCCTCCGCGAGTGGGGAGAACAGCAGCCAGGCCTGCAGGGCCAGCGGACGCCGGCGGCGAAAGCCGCGGTGCCGCTCGCAGCCGCCCTCATCGGGCTGCTTGCCGGCTCCGTGGACGGCGACTACGAGAGGATGGGCCCTGAACTGGAGCGCGTGCTTCTTCAGTCGGGAACCGTGGAAGGTTCCTCGGCGCCGCTATTCAGGGCCTTGGCGCTGGCCCTGAAGGCAGAGATGTTCTGCGCTCTCGGCTTGGGACGCCAGGCAAAGCTGCTGGTGCTGGAGGCCGCCGCCCTCGCGCAGCCCCAGGAGAACGACGTCTTCTTCGTCCCTGAGTTCATCTCTGCGCGCCTCGTCATTTGCGCGTTGGCCGTAGGTGACTGGGCCGACGCACAAAAGCTGCTCGACAGGTACTACGAATCGTCCGGCGTCTCGATGGCGTCCTTCGGCGGGGCGGCCTACGTGGTGGCCGGGTACATTGACATCAGGCAGGGAAAATCCGCCGACGCCTTGCCGTTGCTGACTGCGGGACTTGAAGCCCTGAGGGACAGCGACCCGCAGAATCTCTTCGGGCTGTGTGCTGCCATGGCTTTCTATGCCGCAGCGGGCGCAGGATTGCCTGAAGCCGAACGGTTCCGGGCGGACTACAAGTCCTGGGGACAACACAGCACCCACCTTCTCGCGGCACAGGCAAGCAGCTTTTTCGAGGCCGCAGTTGAACTCCTCAACGCTGACGGCTCCGGCGTGGAGGCGTTGCACCTCAACGCGGACAACGCAGCGAAGGAAAACGCCACCTACCTTGAACTTCATGCCCTGGAGCTTGCGCTTGGCCTGGGAGACACCAGCAGGCTGGACCGGTTTTGTGAAACCGCGGCCGCAACGGAGGGCGAATGGGCGCATGCGCTCGCTGAATACGGGCTCGCGCTCAAATTCGGAGGGGCCGCCCGGTATCTGTCCGCAGGAGAGAAGCTGCAGGCGGCCACCGCCTACCACCTGGCCGCGAAGGCTTATGGTTTGGCGCTGGGAGCAGCGGATCGCGGCCAGACCAAAGAGCTCAGCGCGGTTGCCCGCGCAGGGCTGGCCCGTTGCAACGAAGAACTCGGTCAGGGCAGCGAGGAAGCACAGAACGAGTCCGTGGTTCCGAGGCTGACCCGGAGGGAATGGGACATCGTCAACCTCGCGGTCCAGGGCCTCAGCGACCGCCAGATTGCAGATACGCTCCTTATCTCGGTCCGGACCGTCGAAGGGCATCTCTACAGGTGCTATTCGAAGTTGGGGATCACCGGCAGGGACGAACTTGCCGGAGCTGCCGCCGTCGCACAGGGGGCGTCGGGCACAGGCTGAAGCCGGAAACGGCCGCAGGGCAGTAGTAGTGCACTCTCGATTCGAACAAGTCCCACTGCCAGCGACGAGTACCCGCAAACCGGGGCAGGGGTACTCACACCCGCATACGAGTATCCGGCGGTATGAAAGTCGAGTACTCACTACTGGTGTGGGCCTGACGGCTAGCTGGTTAATTGGGGGGTGTCACCACTCGATCACTGGGGGTCTCGCTCATGTTGACAGCAGGCAGTGCATCTACGGTCCATGCCGTTCGGTCCGGGGGATCCCGGTACCAGGCATTCGACGCATCCTCGGCTTCATCCGCACCTGACGGAACCGAGGGCAAGCCGGCGATTTCGACGGCCTGGCCGCCGATTGGACCTAGAGCCGCTGTTGAGGACATCGCCCTTGCGTTGGCAGCATCCAAAGGCGGGGTGCTCGTCACGGGTCCGTCGGGCAGCGGCAAGAGCTACTTGACTACTCGGGCGGTCAACGAACTACGCGGAAACTCATTCGTCGTCGTCATCCGCGGCAGCGCAGCATTGGCGAGATCACCGTACGGCGCCCTCAATATCCTTTTGAGCGATCTTGACCCCGGATACCTGGCCCATCCCGTCCTGGTGCTGTCGGCGCTCACCAACTTGCTCCGTGAACGCGCCGAGGGAAAGCCGGTGTACCTGGTCATTGAAAACGCGGCCGAGCTTGACGAGTTGGCGGCTATGACAGTGGCCCAACTCGCGAGGAACGGCACCGCACAGCTTGTCCTCACCTGCACGGACCCGCAGCGGCTCTGCGGCGAGATCACACGGCTTTGCGGCGATGGGTTCTTGCACCGGATTGACCTCAAACCACTGACTTTCCAGGAATCGTATGCCTGGCTCGAGGCCGGGCTGGGGGCACAAGTCTCTCCTTCCGGTGCCCATGCCCTGTGGACCGCCAGCGGGGGAAACCCGCACTACCTCAAGATGCTCGCGGCGGAGCTCGCCGAATCCGGTTCGCTTCTGAAAAGCGATGGTGTCTGGGTCCTGACATCCCGGAACGAACTGCACGGCAGGGCAATCACCGATCTCATCACCACGCGGCTTGGGCGGATGGGCGGCGGTGAGCGCAAAGTCCTGGAGATCCTTTCACTGGCCAGGGCGGTGCCCCTGGAATCCCTGCTGGCGCTCGCTTCGGCGGACGATGTGGATTCCCTTGAGAAAAGGAGCGTCCTCGTCGTCGACGATTCGCTGCCCAGGATGGCCCGCCTCCAAAGCCAGCTCGTGGGAGACGTGGTCCGGGCGAACGTTCCCCCCGGCCGTAGCAACGAACTACGGGGCCTGCTCCTTGAGTCGATGGATCCGGGCCTCGGCCAACGCTCCATGCTGCTGTCCATGGCCTCTTGGGCATTGGACTGCGGAGCCAAGCTGGGAAGGGAAGAAGCGCTTGAAGCTGCTGCAGTGGCGAATCGGCAACTTGATGCGCGGCTGGCCCTGCGCCTGGTCCGGTCCATTCCAGGCCACTCCACGGTGCCCGGGGCAGTAGCCGAGGAAGCCCGTGCGTTGATGACGCTGGGGGATGCCGCCGGGGCCCGGGACGTGCTGAGGCAACACCAGGACGGATCCGGCGATGAAGCCAGCCTTGCCGAATGGGTCCGGCTCAAGCTGGCCGAGGCCTCGGTCCTTCTGGCCCTTCCCGAAACCACGGCGCAAGCTTGCGAGACGCTGGCACACGTCCGCCGGCGGCTGGAAGACGAAACGATCACGGCGGGTGAAGGTCAGGACATCGCCACGCTTCGGGAGCAACTTGTCCTGGCCGAATCGCAGGCCGCCAGCTATTCGGGTTCCTACGCTGAGATGGCAGCAAGGCTGGAAGAGGTACTTCAAGATTTTGAATCGCACGGCACGGAGTTCCGCCTCCTCGCCGGAAGCTGGCTGTGCGAGGCATGGGCCCTGACGGGACGGCAATCCGAGGCGGCGGACATGGCAGAACAGCTGACGGCTGACTGCCATGACCCCGCTGTTTCGGTCGCCGCGGCCCGGCGCGCCACATCGCGGCTGCGGTTCGCCTTCGTGCTTGCCGGACGGTGGGACAAAGAGGCGGAAATGGTCCAGCCAGGCGATGAGCTCTTGGTCTCCGCGGCCGAGGTATTGCCCACGGCCATCGATCTTCCCAAAGCGATCTTCCGGTGCCTTCAGGGACGGGGCCAAGACGGCTTGGAGGCGCTCATTCCGGTGATTAGCCAGCTGCGGGTCCAGGACAATGAAGGCATGCTGGATGTCGCCTGCACGGCAGCGGCCTACGCCTCCGCCTTGCAAGGCGAGCACGAGCAGGCCCTGCGCTACCTGAAGGAAGCGTCCACCCAGCTGCGCCGGCCGACGTGGCGGAAGGAGCGGACGAAGAGGTATCTCGCGGCGTTGGCCCGGGATCGGATCAACGGCCCGGAGGCCGCCATCGAGGAGCTCCTCCGCTTGGCCGACGCCGACCGGGACGAGGGCGCCCCGGGTCACGAGATCTTTTGCCTCAGTTCGGCCGTCCGGCTTGGCGCGGTCGCAGCTGCTCCACGGCTGTTGGACTCGGCCCTCCGCTGCCAGGGACGATTCGCTGAACTGTGCGTTGCGTACGCACGGGCGACGATATCCGGTAGCGCCGAGCTTCTTCTCGAGGCAGCACGGTTGGCCGAAGACATGCAGAACGACAGGTTCGCCTTCGATATCGCCGAGACCGTGTTGCACCTGGACCAGGTTCAGCTGGACAAGACGGTCCTCAGGAAGGCGCGGCAACTCGCGGAGACGTGCAGGCAGCGCTTGCGCACACCGCAAAGCGGTAACCAAGAGGGACTGAAGTTGACTTCCCGCGAGTTGGAGATCGCCAAGTTGGCGGCGAACCGGGAGAGCAACAAAAGTATTGCCGCGAAGCTCCATGTTTCAGTACGCACGGTGGAGGGGCATCTCTACCAGATCTTCGGCAAGCTGAAAATCGTGGAACGCTCCGAGCTGAGCTTCGCCCTTGGCAACGTCGAAGGTGGTGCGAAATGACTGAGGTGGTTTCGACCGATGCGCTCGTCGGACGATTCAGCGTGATGGCAGCCGTTGTCGACTGCCTTCTCGATGTCAACGGCCCCGGGGTCCTGCTTTTCGGCGACGCGGGCATCGGCAAAACGGCACTGATTAACGAAGTGGTCCATGAATTGGGGCAACGTGTCCGCCCCTTCAGGGTCTTTGCCGGTCCCACCCTGGCCTCCGTGCCGTTTGCCGCCTTGGCGCCGCTGTTGACGGCTTTGACCCCAAGCCAGATCAATGAACCGTTGTCAGTCCTCAGGGCCGTGGTAGCGGCGTTGAACCCGGCAGGCCAGCCCCATCCAGCACCCGCCGTCCTGATCGTGGAGGACGCACACCACATCGATGACAGCAGCGTGGCTGTCCTGGCGCAGTTGGCGGCGGCGGAAGCCGCCAAAGTCGTATTCTTGTGCCGTCCGTATCCTGCGCCGCCAGCCGAGGTTTTCTCGATGTGGTCCGAGGGGCTCGTGGACCGATTCGACTTGCAGCCGCTCAACGAGCAGGAAGTCAACCAACTTTGCGCCCAGGCCTTGGAAGCGCCCGTCGTCCAGGGCACCAGCGCCGTCCTCTGCAAGTACTCCGGCGGAAACCCGATGTTCCTGCTGGAACTCATCGAGCACGCAAAGTCGCTGGGCCAGTTGGTCTGCCGCAACGACGCCTGGATGCTTTCGGGCGAGCTGCGGGGAACCAGCGTGCGCTTGATGGACCTCGTGCGGAACCAGATCCTGATGCTGGGAGCCGCGCAGCGTGAGACCCTCGAGACCGTGGCATTGGCGGAGCCTGTCCCGCTGAACGTCGTACAACAGGCCTGCGACTCCAGTGCCGTGGATGAACTGCAGGAACTCCATTTCATCGAGATCGCGTCCGACCCCGCCCGGCACGTCCGGCTGGCGCAGCCGCTGGTTGGTGAAGTGATCCGCCAGCTGGTCCCGACCGCCCACAGCATGACCATCCGGCGGCGCATCGTGGAGCTCATGGGGGCCAAGCCGCAGACCATGGACGGACTGCTGCGCTTCGTCTCCTGGGGTTTGGAATCAGGCACCGAGGTTCCGGACTCCGACATCCTGGAAGCAGCCCAGCTGGCCAACCGCTTGTTCATCCCCAGCTACGTGGAACGGGTAGCCGGCGCGATCAAGGATCCTTCGCTGAGGCTGGCAGCCCAGGTGGAGGTGGCGCGGGCCAAATGGTACCGGGGCGACATCAGGGGATCGGTGTCCTCGCTTGCCGGAGTGGTGGACAGGACAAATGATCCGCGGACGGTCCGGCAGGCATCGATGTTGGCGGCCCAGCTTGCCGGGCGTCAAGGCGTCGGGCCGAACGCCATCAAACAAGCAGCATACGAATGGGAGGCGGCCCTGGCCAGGCTCGCCGAATCCCGTCAGGGGATCGACCCTGGTGAACTGGAACGCGGGAAGCTGGGAAGCAGGCTCCTCTCGCTGGAAGGCCTCCAAGCCGAAGGCCACTACGTCGAGACAGAGCGTGAGCTTCGCCAGATCTGGAAGGAAACGGACGACGACGAGTCCCGCCTCGTGGCGGGCACCCTCCTCGCCGAGGCCCTGGCTGTCACAGGACGCCCGGTTTCCGCCATCCAGATCCTGATGGAAATACAGGAGATGGTTTCCACAAGCGGCGACTGGAGCCTCCAGTACGCAGGAATGGTGATGCGCCGCTACATTCTGGCCTTGCACCAGGCAGGTGAGTTCGGCGTTCTTGAAACGTTCCTCAAGAACCATGTTTCGCAGGCACCGAACTCCCTGATCTATTCAGGCGGGATGCTGCACCTGGCCGCAGGAATGGTGGACCTGCGCAGGGGAGACCTGGGGGTGGCGCTGCCCCGGCTTCGCCAGGCGGTCAGCATGCTGCGGGTCTCCGACATGGGAAGCGACCTGCCCGACGCCGTTGCTGCCGCCGCCTACGCGGCGTCGATCCTGAAACGCCGGGACACGGCCATGACGTACTCAGGCGAGTACGACGCATTGATCCGGGAAGGCGTGCATCCGTCGCTGCTTGCGCAAGGTCATGCGGCCGTAGCGCGAGCCGAACATACCGGATCGCAGACGGCGATTGCGAGACTCATGTCCCTCGCGGATTCCGCGGCCGCGGACGGAGCGATCGGCGCCGAGATCGACATCCTGATGTTGATCCTGAGGCTGGGAGACACGGGTGTGGCGCGTCGGCTGATAGCAGTAGCCGAGGGCAGCGAAGGCCGGACGGCTGAGTTTGCCCTGAGCGTCGGGCTTGCCCTTGCGCACAAGGACGCGGACCGCCTCATTGAGCTGAGTGAATCGGCCGCCAGGGACGGACTGGAGTTGGCCGCAGCTGATTGCGCCGGCCACGCCTTGCGGATCCTGGAAAGCAGGGGTGACAAGGCGCGCCAGCTGGAGGGACAGCGACTCCTCAAGCGCCGCACCGCTGCCCTCGACAAGGCCGGCCCGGCCCTTGAAGGCGGTTCCCCGGATCTCCAGAAGCTGACCCGCCGCGAACAGGAAATTGCAACGCTCGTGCAGTCGGGTTCGAGCAACAAGGACATCGCGCTTAGCCTGGGCTTGTCATTGCGCACCGTTGAAGGTCATCTGTACCGAATGTTTGCCAAGCTTGGCATCAGCCACCGGGAAGATTTGATGAACGGTGCCCACGGCACGCAGGGCCTGGGCTAGCCGCACGCGCGGCTTCCTTGCCCACTGCTTGGGGTGACCGTTTCCCCGAAGCCTCCTTCCGCCGTCGTCCGCTGCAATGAATGGCGCGAGGCCTTAAAGCGAGTACTAAATCGAGTGGTGAAAAGCGCCCGGACGGGTAGTCAATGGCCCCGGAAGGGGCCGCGCATCCAAAGACGGGTATAGCCCACTCGCGCCCGCCCTAGGGGTTCGTTAATACGCTTTTCCTGATGGCAACCGCCACTCATTTGGGGATAAGTGGGTCTCGAGATGAAACGCAGGAAGAATTCTTTGCTCCAGGAAAACCACCCGGTAATCCGGCGAGAAGTCAGCTCCAATGCGACCGGTCTCCCGCTTTCGGCGGGTACCCCCACAATCGAGCCGGCGGCGAGCGGTCATGTGCCCTCTGAGACCAGGGCACATCCCGTTTCGCCGCCGGCTTTCTTTCACACTGGAGACAACAGGCACCGGGAGGTCGACTGACCATGGCACCGAACACGAAGGTAAAGACCCTCAAGGCAGAGCCCAGCGGGAGCTCGCAGTCCTTGCACACGCAGGCCCCAGCTTGGCCGGAGGGCGCGGGAACACGGACAAGCACACAGGACCAGGCCTTTACTTTCGACGTGGCGATCGTGGGCATGGGCTATGTCGGCCTGCCCACGGCCCTGGCCATCAACGCCTCCGGCCGGCGCGTTCTGGGCCTCGACGTGTCCGATGCCCGCCTGGCCGTGATCCGCGAGCAACGGGCAGATCTCCTCGACTCGGACAAGGAGCGGCTCAGCAACGCACTCCTGGACCCGACCTTCATGCTGAGCAGCGATTTGTCGTTGCTTGCCCGCGCGGCTGCGGTGGTTGTGTGCGTTCCTACTCCCGTAGACGAGTACTTGGTCCCGGACCTTGGCATTCTCCGGGCGGCGTGTGCCTCGGTGGTCGATTTCGCCACCACTGGCCAGTTGCTGATGCTGACCTCTACAACGTACGTCGGATCCACCCGCGACCTTCTGGCTTTGCCCCTGGCTGCCAAGGGACTTATTCCGGGCCGCGATGTGTTCGTGGCCTTTTCACCCGAGCGCATCAACCCTGGCGTGGATTCGTTCTCCCACGAAGACGTTCCCCGGGTAGTCGGCGGCGTGACCCCGGCCTGCGGCGAAGTTGCCGAACGGCTTCTGAGCGCCAGCACCAAGCTGGTCCACGTTGTACCGTCGGCGGATGTCGCCGAAATGACGAAGCTGGTGGAGAACACCTTCCGGGCCGTCAATATCGCCTTGGCGAACGAATTCGCCGATATCTGCCACGAACTCAACATGGAGGTCATGGACGTTATCGATGCGGCTTCCACCAAGCCGTATGGATTCATGGCGTTCACTCCCGGCCCTGGGGTCGGCGGACACTGCATACCGTGCGACCCCCACTACTTGCTGTGGCAATTGCGCAAGGCCCGCTTGACGGCTCCGGTGATCGAGCAAGCGATGGCCGGGATTGCAGGCAGGCCGCACCAAGTGGTGGAGAAGGCCCGGCGCATCCTGTCGGACCGCAACCACGGTGTTGCCGGTGCCCGCGTCATGGTGCTCGGAGTCGCGTACAAGCCCGATGTCGAAGATCTCCGGGAATCCCCGGCACTGGAGATCATCTCCGCCTTGATCGCCGACGGAGCGGAAGTTGCATTCTCCGATCCTTGGTGCCGGACGGCTCCGGATGGCCACGGCGGGACGCTCGAATCCGAGCAATCGCCTGCTGACTGGGGCGCGGATCTGGTGATCCTGCACACGAGGCACAGCCGGATGGAACTTGACTGGCTGGCCGGGGCATCAGCAGTCCTGGACACGACGTACCGCTTGCCCAAAGCCGACAACGTAACCCGGCTCTAGATCCACCAGGTTTTCGACGGAAGCAGGAGTAATGAAAACAGCAATCACCGGCGGTGCCGGTTTCATAGGAAGCCACCTTGTTGAGCACTTGTTGGCAGCCGGGGACGAAGTCGCCGTGCTGGACAACTTGTCGACCGGACGCTTGGAGAATCTCAAGGGCGTCATCGGCCACAGGAACTTCCATTTCGTCGAGGGCACCATTCTCGACCGGGATGCGGTGGACAGGGTCGTCGCGGGTGCCGACAGGGTCTTCCATCTGGCCGCCGCTGTTGGGGTGAACTTGATTGTCGACCACCCGTTGGAGAGCCTCCGCACGAATATCCATGGCACTGAAGTGGTCCTGGACGCGGTCCTGGAATCAGGTGCCTCGCTCGTGCTGGCGTCCACAAGCGAGATCTACGGCAAGAACACCTCGGACAGCCTCTCGGAGGAAGCGGACCGCATCCTGGGATCCGCGCTCAAATCCCGGTGGACCTACGCTGCGGCCAAGGGCATTGACGAGGCATTTGCCCATGCATACTGGCGCCAATTCGGGTTGCCGGTTGCCATCGTGCGGCTCTTCAACACAGTAGGCCCGCGGCAGACGGGCCGCTATGGAATGGTTGTTCCGCGACTTGTGCGGCAGGCGCTCCTCGGTGAGCCCCTGACGGTATACGGAGACGGCCACCAGACGAGGTGCTTCTCCTACGTGGGCGATATCGTTCCCGCCATCGTCCGCATTTCCGAGGAGCCGCTTGCCTACGGAAATGCCTACAACCTCGGCGGCAGTTACGAGATTTCAATCCTGACGTTGGCCGAAAGGATCGTTGAACTCCTTGGGAGCGGCAGCGCCATCACCTTGGTGCCCTATGAGCAGGCGTACTCGGAAGGCTACGAGGACATGCGCCGGCGGGTTCCGGACAACAGCAAGTCTTTCGGGCTTGTTGGCTTCGAGCCGAAGACCACCTTGGATGAAATCATCCTCAACGTCGCGGCCGACTACAAGCCGGCAAAAGTCCTGGATCCCGCACGTTGGAAGATCACCCTCGCGTCTTGATGCGGGCCCGAACAAGCCGTGCCGACTGAAGCGGCGTCGTTCGACTGAAGTCGTTCAAGTGAAGAAGTACCGTGAAGAGAAAGGCTGAGTGCAAATGAAACGAATCTGGGGGGCGTCTTTGTCTCAACCTCGCCACAGGGCCGAACGCTTGAGCCCCAAGGGAAAGTCGCGTTGGCTCGCAGGCGTCCTGAGCGTCCTGATGTCAACGTCTGTCTTTGGGATAGCGGTACCGGCCGCCCACGCGGCGCCGAACACCATCATTACCCTGACTTTCGACGACGCCAACGCAGATCAGATTCCCGCTGCGGCTATCCTCAAAAGCAACGGGCTCAAGGGCACGTTCTTTACGCCGTCGGGCTTCCTCAACGCTCCGGGCTACATGACAACCCAGGAAGCACTGGCGTTGCAGGCGGACGGAAACGAGATCGGCGGCCACACAGTCACCCACCCGGACCTGGCCCAAATGGGTGCGGACGAGGTCACACGCCAGATCTGCAATGACAGGGTCAATCTCACCAACATGGGATTCACCAACGTCACCAACTTCGCGTACCCCTTCGCTTCCCTGACCCCGGCAGTGGAAACCACCGTCGCCGCCTGCGGATACAACAGCGCCCGCGGGCTCGGTGACCTGGAAAGCAAGGTGCCCGGAAGTGCAGGGCTGGGATTCGCTGAGACCCTTCCTCCCGCCGATCCTTATGACACAAAGGCTCCGGACGAAGTGGACAACACCTGGACCTTGACCGACCTGCAGAACCTGGTCACCAAGGCCGAGCCCGGCGGCGGCTGGGTGCAGGTGACGTTCCACCACATCGGCACCGGTATCGATCCGACGTCAGGAATCGCGGATCCCCTGACGGTTTCCACCGCGCTCTTCACCCAGTATGTACAGTGGCTCGCCGCGGAGAAGGCCGCCGGGCGGATCGCCGTCCAGACGGTCCAGGAGACGCTTGGCGGAGCCGTCAAACCCGTTGTCGCCGGGCCGACCGCACCGCCTCCCGTCACCGCGGGGAACCTCGTCAAGAATGCGAGCATGGAAACCGCTGGGCCGGTAGCTTCGGGACTGCCGCAGTGCTGGGCCCAGGGCAACTACGGCAGCCACACTTCGGCCTTCACCACGGTAACCCCCGGGCATGGAGGCACCACCGGGACCCATGCCGAGCAGCTCGTGATGTCGGCCTATGTCAGCGGGGACGCCAAGCTAGTGCCAACCCTCGACCTGGGCGAGTGCGCGCCAAGTGCGACTCCCGGCCACACCTATGAGATGAAAGCCTGGTACACCTCGACGACGACGACCCAATTCGAACTGTATTACCGCACGGGGCTGGGAACGTGGACGTATTGGACCGCTAGCCCGTATTTCCCGGCGTCGACCGCATGGGCCCACGCTGCGTGGACCTCGCCCGCGCTTCCAGTGGGTGCTTCGGCCGTCAGCATGGGCTTGAACCTGCTCGGCAACGGCACCTTGATCACGGACGACTTTGAACTCTATGACAGTGCAGGTATAAAGCACTTCATAGACGTCACTCCTACCACGGCGTTCTATGAGGAAATCAGTTGGCTGTCGAACAACTTGATTTCGCAAGGTTGGCCTGACAACACCTACCGTCCCCTCACGTCAATCACCCGCGAAGCCATGGCAGCGTTCCTCTACCGTTTCTCCGGAAGCCCTGTAGTGCCGGCGAACGCGCCCACGTTCTCCGATGTGCCAGCCGGCGCTCCGTTCTACAACGAGATCCGTTGGCTGGCATCCACAGGCATCACCACGGGGTACCCGGACGGAACCTACCACCCAGGTGAGGCCGTCAGCCGGGCCGCAATGGCCGCGTTCCTCTATCGTCTCAAGGGCCGTCCCTCTGTGCCGGCGAACGCACCAACCTTCTCCGATGTGCCGGCCGGCGCTCCGTTCTACAACGAGATCCGTTGGCTGGCATCCACAGGCATCACTACCGGCTTCCCTGACGGCACGTACAGGCCAACCACCGCAATCAACCGTGACGCCATGGCTGCCTTCTTGTACCGCTACAACATTGATTTCCCGAAGGGTTGACCGCGGCTCGTCCTGAGGGACAGTGGGTGGGATTTCCCAGCAAATTTCCGGTGTTCTCCCGCCCAAGGCCACGTACACTGCGAAAAGCACGTAAGACAGGTCCCAAGGGAGCGAATGGTGAATCCGGCGAAATCGACGGTGAAGCGTTGGAACCGCCCGGCCGTCTGCACTGCATTTTGCGTGGCCCTGCTGACGGCGGCCTGCACCGGACCAGGGCCGGCGCCGAGCCCGACCCAATCAGCCACGACGGCCGGGCGCTATCCCTGGCACACCGGGATAGTGTCCACGACCTTTTGGGTTGGCGAGATCTTTGATCCCAAGGCCGCAGATGGCAGCCAAGTAATGTCCACTTACGACTCCCAATGGATGCAGAGCTACGGAGGCTGCGACGGCGTCGTGAAGAACGGCTGCCAGACCGAGGCGAGAGCCCAGGCAAAAGGATACGCGCCGACCAGCATGACTCCGAAGGAGAACCCGTTCTACCTCGATCTTCCTTTCGATGACATCAACGATCCCGTCGCCTTTGCTGAACGGGCCAGCGTCATCCCATGGGCGAATGATCCCGGGTTCGCTGGCAATGCCCAGAACCGTTCCTTCAGCTACATGAAGAATCAATGGGTCAGGATCCGGATGGGCAACCGCGAATGCTACGGACAGATCGAAGATGCCGGTCCGGGCCAGTATCACGACAAGGACTACGTCTTCGGTTCGAATGATGCCCGTCCAGCCAACAAGAACTTCAACGGGGCCGGCATGGATGTGTCGCCTGCGCTCAACGGGTGCCTTGGTTTCTCCGAGCTCGATGGCGAGTCGGACAAAGTCGACTGGCAGTTCGTGCCACGGGACCAGGTTCCGGCTGGCCCCTGGCTGAACATCGTCACGGTCAGCCAAGTGAAGTAGCCACGGCGGCCGGGGCCGTCCCAGGAACCCGGTACAAGCAGCCCCTCGAAAACTGGAGGTATCCATGCAGTGGCTTAAGAAATTGTTCCGGCACGGCAACGGCCGGCACCTCGCCCGACCGGCCGACGGCAAGAACCAGAACAGGGCGTAACGTACTGGCCCGGCATGATCCTCTCTTGATCGGCGGGATCGTTGATCGGCGGGATCAAGGCAGTTTGGCGTGGAATCCTGCACTCAACAAATCGGAGAAGCGCTGGGTTCCTTGATCGATGCCGCTGCACACGTGGCTGGCCGGATCCTCTGGAGTGTCCTGCGGGCACGACATATCCCGGTTCAGGGACCACATGGATACTCGTTGAACCCCCTTGCTGATGGCGAAGGAGTTCAATCCGCGGGCCGCATCAAGGTCGAACACTTCGCCCGGGAGATCGTTCCGGCCGATCATGGGGGTCAATCCCATCTTTCCCCAGATCTGTTCGCTGTTAAGGGCAATCCCCGCACGCTGATAGATGATGCTGAGCTGGTCGTTGGTGGACTGGGCCGCCGAGGTTCCGGCATCGAGCATGCTCTGCGATTGACTCCGGCTTGAACCGTAGTTCATGGTCATGATGTTGACCCCGGACAGCTGGACTCCGGCGGCGAGCATCTGGTCAACGGCTGAGGTTCCGGCGTCGGTCAGCCCTTGCGGGGTGACCGGGAGGGTCAGCCAAATTGAAAGGGCGTGCCCTTCCTTGACACGCTCCTTCTGGAGGGCAGCGACGGCTGCGGCGCGGCGCTGCCAGGCTGCGCTGTCCGCAAGGTTGTCGCCCTCGATGTCAAAGTCGATGGTTGCGGGGTTGTAGCGTTCGAGGACGGCCCGGTAGGCCCTTTCCAGATCTGTTGCGTTCTGGCAGGAGTTGGCGAGCTCACTGTTCACTGAGCCGCCGAAGGACACAGCGAAGGCGCCGCCGTTCGACCGGAGCTTGGCGATACGTTCTTCGAGCTTGAGTGAGGTCTTCGCGGCATCGAGGCTGTATGTGCTACCCCAACTCGGTGTGCAGGCCTGTCCAGCCATTGCCACCACAAACGCCAGAGTGACATTCTTGGTGCCCTCGCCCACGGGTGTCTCGAAAGCGTATTGAGGGACCACAGTGACGTCGACATAGCCGGAAAACCACGGGGGCTCGAGGGAACCGTTTGCGTCCGTAGTAAACCGCCACACGAGGATGCCTCCCATCCCCACCACCACAAGGACTGCGGCAATGCAGGCCCGGGCGAAACCTGACAGCCGGCGGCGAGGTCCATTGGCTTGGGGCGACAAGCGACGGACGTCCCGCGCGCCGCCCGCCCCAGCCGAAACGGACGTGCCGCTTCCCTGTTTCCTGGACACGCTCTCCGCCATCCTTAAACTCCGACTGCCCTGATTGCACCATTTGACCATGAACAGACCGGATTCGCCCCTGCCCGCGCCCCCGGGTTTGATCCCCGTGGTTCCGGCGCGTAGCGCACGAGTAGTGGTGCTGTCCGGACGCCAAGGTTGAGTGTAAAGACGGGTAGAGCCTACTCGTGTCCGTTGCCTCCCTAATTCATACGCTGATGGTGTCAGTTGGTTGAGGGCAACGGGGGAGAGACAGGTCTCACAATGGAAACGGACTCTCTGGTCCGAACGGCATCAGGACGCGGCGGATTCATCCGAGAAGGCGTTTGCCTCGAGTCCGAGCCTGTTCTTTGGGGATACAGCACAGTCCCTCCTATGGACCCAGCGCCAATTGACGGTGCTGCCGGACGGCAGCGCGCCCTCGCAGAGAGGGTCCCTGAGCGGGGGCCGGTGGTGAATAAGCCTTTGAGACCGAGGCTTCCCCCAGTCGCCACCGGCCCCTTCAGGAATCCCGGCAACTCGGGTTGGCAATGAGTCCCCGGGTGAAGGGCATCGCATCCGGCCCGGTCCGCACTTCGAGGAAGCGGGCAGGTCTATGGGCTGCCTCGTGGGTGTCGGTGTTGCTCTTGTTGACGGGCGCAACATCGCTGATCAACGGAAGCCAAGCTCCCGTCGGTGGGTCCGCGAACAATACCCCCACACCTTCTATCGCCCCGCTCTCTTCTGTCAGCTTGACGTTCGATGCGGGCCGGGCGAGCCAGATGGAGGCGGCCCGGATCCTGAAGGACCACGGACTCCGGGGCACCTTTTTCATCGACTCGGGCTTTGTTGGCGCACCTGACTACATGACAACGGACAATCTCCATAGCCTGGCCGCGGACCAGAATGAAATCGGTGGCCACACAGTCACCCTTGCCGATGTGACCTCCGTAGAACCCGATGAAGCGTCGAGACAGATTTGCAACGATCGGGTGAACCTCACGGACTGGGGCTTTAAGGTCACTTCCTTTGCCTATCCGTTTGCGGCTTCAACGCCGAAATCGGAGGAACTGGTCGCCGGATGCGGCTACAACAGCGCGCGCGGCCTCGGCGAGATCAGCACTCCTGTTGACTGCGTCGGCTGCGCGGCAGCAGAAACTGTCCGCCCCGCCGACTTGTTCCGGACGCGGGCGACCTCGGAGGTCGGCAGCAAATGGACGTTGGCCGACCTTGAGGCGACCGTAGCGCAAGCCGAAAAGGCCGGCGGCTGGTTACAACTGACCTTCTACGACATCGACAACAGCGGCAGTCCCCGCTCCATCAGCCCCGCGTTGTTCGAACAGTTCGCCACCTGGCTGGCGGCCAAGACCCAACCAGGGACGATGGCCGTGCGCACCGTACACGACGTGATCGGCGGCGTGGCGAAACCCGTGGTGAACGGTCCCGTGGCCGCTCCGGCAGCACCGGGACAGAACGCCATTCGGAATCCGGGGCTCGAAACTGCTGGAAAGTACGGCTTGCCGCAATGCTGGCAGGTGTCGTCCTACGGCAAGAACGCCGTCGTTCTGAGCACTTTGACTCCAGGTCGCACCGGTGCGGTGGCCCGTCGCCTGGACGTGACCGAATACGCCTCCGGTGACGCCAAATTGCTTCCCGTCCTCGATCTCGGAGCATGCGCTCCGAGCGTGAGTGCGGGCCACAGCTATTCGCTCAGGGCGTGGTACCAGTCCAACGCGAAGACCCAATTTGAAGTCTATTACCGCAACAAGCTGGGCACGTGGACCTATTGGACAGCCAGTCCGTGGTTCACGGCCAACACCAGTTACGAGCAGGCGATCTGGGAAACGCCGCCCGTTCCGGCAGGAGCCGAGGCCATCAGCTTTGGAATGAACCTCTTCAGTGATGGCCAGCTTGCTACCGACGATTACGAAATGTACGACACTGTGGGAGCACCGTCGCCGTGATAGTTCTTTCGATCTTTTTGGTTCTGGGAGTCAGCACGATCTTTTGGTCTCTTGCCGGGCTGGTCCGTCTCGCGGGTGAGGAGTCGTGGCGGGCCCGGGAATTGTCCTTCCGGATCCGCGGGTGGATCGCCTTGCTGCGCGGCGTCAACGCGCCGATCCCTCGACGTCAACGCGCCCGCCATCGCGCAAAGGGAGTGCGGATCTCCCCGGCGAATGTCGCGGTCCTCATGGCCGCCCACAACGAGGCTTTGGTCATCAGCGAGACAATCCTTGCCGCGTCCGCTTTAGTCCCTCGACGCAACATCCACGTCGTTTCGGACATGTCCACCGATGACACTGCGGCCATTGCGCGGGCCGCCGGGGTGAAGGTCCTTGACCTGGAACCGAACCGTGGCAAGGCAGGTGCACTCGCGGCGGGCATCGCCCATTTCGATCTGTGCAGGCGGTTCAAGGTGGTCATGCTCCTGGACGCAGACACCCGCCCGATGCCGGATTATCTCGAAACGGGGCTCCCGCTCTTTGATGACCCCGCGGTGGTCGCCGTCGCGGGACGGGCCAAGTCAATCATGAGCCCGGCACCTCCGACGGCGATGGGCCGCTTCCTTGTGGCCTACCGGGAGCGTTTGTACATCGCGGTCCAACTCCTGCTCAAGTACGGCCAGGCAGCCCAGGGCGCCAACGTCGTCTCCATCGTGCCTGGATTTGCCAGCATGTACAGAACCAGCGCGCTCGCGAAAATAGAGGTCTTGGCGCCCGGACTGGTGATCGAAGACTTCAACATGACGTTTGAAATCCATGCAAAAAAGCTGGGACGGATCGCATTCCATCCCTCGGCCGCTGTTGCGTACACCCAGGATCCGGACAATCTGAAGGACTACATCAAGCAGGTGCGGCGGTGGATACTCGGTTTCTGGCAGACCGTCAGGCGGCACGGCCTGCAGTTCAGCCGATTCTGGTTTGTCCTGGGGTTGTACATTGTTGAACTCGTAGCCAGCTGCCTCTTCTTCGTGCTCCTGGTGCCGGCTTTCCTGCTTTCGTCCCTCGCTGCTGTCGAGGTGTGGATTTTTGGCAATCGATCGGACGTTTTTGTCTTTCTGTCGGGTGTCCTGCGGCCCCAGGACGTCCTCATTGGGGTCTTCCTGCCGGACCTTTTCCTGACAGTCCTTGCCGCAGTTTCGATGCGCAACCCGCGTTTTCTGTTGATGGCGCCCCTGTTTCCGCTGATGCGGATCCTGGACGCAGTCATCTGCCTCCAGGTCCTGCCCAGGGCGTACTCGTCGAGTTCGTCGGGAGTGTGGGTCAGCCCGGTCCGGAGGATCCAGCGCCAACCCCAGGAAGTCTCGACGCCGGGGCCTTCCGTCGTGCGGACGGGCTAGCGCACAATCTGGCGAAGTGAGCGGACACGCGGACGCCCACGCTACACAGCCATCGCGGCTGTGTGGCGTGGGCGTCCGGCACTCCCGGAGTATGTAGTGTCCGGTTGACCCTCAGGGACCTGGGAACGCGTGTCGCGTTAGTTTGTCACTCCCGCGGTGGTGACAACAGAGAGCCACGGACCGGCGGGCACACTGGCGCGGTCAACGAAACGCCACGATACGTGGTCGTTGTCGCCGTCCAGATCAGCGAAGCCCAGGCAGCCGTTCAAGGCAGGTGACACATCCATGCCCGCACCCTGGCTCGGGTCGCCGGAGAACTGCTTGTTGGCAGGACGCGCGTTGTTCGCACCGAAGACGTAGGCGGAATCGTGGTAAAGGGAGCCGCTGGAGGGGCCGGCATCTTCGACTTGTCCGTAGCAGACGCTGCCATTGGGGCCGGTGATCTGGACCCATGCGTTTTTCATGTAGCTGTAGCTCGAGTCCGCGCAGTGGTTGACGCCCGTTTTGGCGTTGTCCGCGGCGGCCCACGGAATCACGTTGCAACGCTCGGCGAAGGCGACACTGTCATTGACGTCGTCGTAAGGCAGGTCCAGGTAGAACGGGTTCTGCAAAGGCTTGGGCTGGTGCAGCGGGAAGTACCCATTACTGGCAACGCGCTGTTCCGTGGCACATTTGAAGCTCGTGCCGGTCCCGGAACTGACTCCGTCACAACCGCCGTAAGTGCTGCCGGGGCAACCGCTCGCGCTCGACGGAGTGGTTCCCATGTTGATGCCGGTGTGCTGCAGAGCCCACTGGCCGTTGTACGTGGAGCAGACCTGGGAGCCGTCCGAGAGGCTGGCATTGAAGATCTCGCCCACCCAGAAGGTGGTGCTCACGATGTTGGTGTGCAGCGGGTATGTTCCCGTGACGGGCAGGGGCGCTGCCGTTGGTGCGGGTGCGCCGGCGGCTGGAGCGGAAGCAGACGGTGCGGCCGGAGCGGGCGTGCTCGACGGCGTCGTGACCTTGGTAGGGGCCGGCGTCGGCGCCGGGGTGGAGGTGCGCGTTGGCGCGGATGAAGCGGAAGGCGACGAGCTCGGCCGCGAATATGAATCGCGGTCGCCGGCCTGGTAGGAGGATTTGTGTGATGACTGGACAGCGGACATGGTGGCGAACCCGCCGAAGGCAAGGACCGCCAAGGCGACGAGTGCTGTGAACAGGTGTTTCATATTTTGGGTGACATATCTGTTGGGGACATAGACATACGAGACCTGGGCAATGGGTAAGGCGATCTGCGGCCGAACGCGCCGCAGCGTCGTACACGGCCAAATGGTGTGTCACGACAGAGTGGTTACGGAAATCGGCTGCGCTTCAACTCCCCAGAAGTAGCCAGCCGGAACTTACTCTTGCGGCACCAGCTTACACAGTTAGATCACAGGGTGGTAACAGCGGATGCAAATCCGACGAAGGAACCGGCCTGGAAACGACGCCTTGGCACTTCGCCTGGAGGCCCCGTGGAGCGGGGATATTCCGCGCTAGTAGCCCCGGAAAACCAAGTAGTTACCACTCAATTCAGGGCTGAAACCCGGAGGTAACGTTTGGAAATGACACCGGTCCGTGCCACAGCCGTCAGGAACGTGTGTCCGGCGGCCCGAAGATGAGACAGGACCATGGACGAAACCGAAGGGACCCACACCTCGCCCCCGATTATTCGGGCAGCCGAGCTCCAGGAGATTGTCATTGCCTTGTCAGGGCCGGAACCGGCCGGGATAGTCATCTCGGGACCGGGCGGCTCCGGAATGACCACCCTCTTGGACGCCGCGGCTTCAGTGCTGGGCGGGTCCTTTAGCGTAATCGCCCACAACGTCTCGGAGTCATTCGCGGACATTCCTTTTGGAATCGCCATGGCGCTTGTTCCGGACCTGCCGGCCAGGGCCAAGGTGTGGCCGGGTTCCATCGTGGCAGCTTGCCGCAAAGCAATACGTGGGGCTGCGACATCCGGATCCGCCGCCTTGCTGGTGCTGGACAACATCGATTTCCTGGATGACATGTCCCTTTGGCTCCTGAGCCAATTGCTTGTTGAACCGGACATCCGCCTGATTGCCACACACCGCTCGGACCGGCCCTTGAGGATGGAACTCATGGAGTCCGTGGTTTCACGGCAGCTTTCCGTTGTGACGCTGGATGATCTTACGGAGCAGCAGCTCCGCGAATTCCTTGATGATCGCCTCGGCGGGCGTGCTGCCCGCAGCCTGGTCCGGGACATCCATGCCCTCACCGGAGGAAACCTGCAGACCGCGAAGTTGCTGGTGGACGAAGCCGCGGCGCGTGGCGAGATCGTGGAGCAGGCTGATTCCTGGATATTGTCCGGGCCGATCCGCCTGGACGGTTCGCAAGCGCTCGAGCTGACCCGCCACCGGCTTGAGGGCTATTCCGTGCCGCAGCGGCAGGTCGTGGACATTCTGGCGGTGGGGGAGCCCATACCGCTGGCAGTCCTTGACCAACTTGTCCAAAAGCGGGCGATCGAAGCGCTGCGGGCCGACGGAACGATCCGTGTCCAGAAAGACAGCCAGGAGACGGCAACGCTCAGCCACGCCATCGAGGGGAGGCTGGCCCGGCAGCAGCTGGGAGCTGCACGGATCCTCGAACTACGGCGGAGCATCTACGCGTCGTTTTCACCCGTTGCCGATGACTCGCTTTGGACGCTGTTCCGTCGCGTGGACCTCGAACAGGCGAGTGGTCTGCCGGTGCCCGACGCCGATCTTTTGGCCGTGGCCATTGCCGCAAACGACATTCACGACAATCGGAGGGCCCGGCGGTCCGCGGAAGCGGTGCAGGCGCCGGAACTCGGACTGGTTGCAGGTGTGGAACTGGCAAGGGCCCTCTACCAAACAAGGGATTTCTCCGGGGCGGTCAGGGTCCTGAAGGGTTTGGTGGCGAACACCCCCGACGTCCTGACTCTGGACTTCGCCCACGCGGTATGGCTCCTGCTGCATGCGCTTTTGCCGACATCGCCCGGGGCCAGTGTGCTGCAGGCGGTCCTCCAGGATGCCCGACGGCGGCTGGAGGCTGCCGCCGTCGGAATCCAGCCGGGCGGGGAGGCCCATCGTGACCATTCGGCCGTCCGGGACGAACTGGATGTTCTCCAGCTGTATCTGGATGCGCAGAACGGCACCTGGCCTTCAGCCAGTGGTGAGCTGTTCCAAAGGCTTAGCCATAGCCAATTGGTCGATCCTGGATTGCGTACGGAGCGCCATCCACCACCGCCTACCCAGGCTGGCGTGCTGTTGATGGCCCTCGTATCCCAAGGGCTGGCCGTCAGCGGACGGTTCGCGGACGCCGTCGCCCTTTCGACGCTGGCCCTCGAAGCCGTGGGGCGGCTGCCACGGTGCCCCGTGGACTTCCACTCCACGGTGCTGACCATCCACGGGTCCAATCTGATCTGGCGCGGGCAATGGGGTGGCCCCGAAATGTTCTGCGCCGGCAGTTCCAGCTTCAGCAACCGGATGAGCTATTTCGGCGGCTCCGCCCACCTCTACAGGGCGCTCGTCCTCGCCAGGCAGGGGAGCCTGGAACTGGCATGTGAACAATTCCGCCAGGCCAAGGCCCGGCTCGATGAAGCCGACCCCGACGGACTCCTGCCGCCGGCCCTCGGAGGACTTGCCGCGGCTGCGTGGTTGCTGGGCGATGTCAACCAGGTACGTCGCGCCTTGGCGGCCTACGACTCGCGGGCCAGCGGCGGGAACTATCTCGCCTCGCAGCTCGCCGAAAGCTATTCGTCCGCCGCCCGGTCAGTGCTGGTTGGCGCGGAACACTCGCACCGGAAACTGCTCCAACTTGCCGGTTCTGCCGCCAAGAAGGGACACCGGGCCCTCGAAATGTTGAATCTCGGCCTGGCTGCCCGCACCGGCAGCCGGGGATACAGGCAGCTGGGAGCGGGAGTGTCCGAACTGGTGTGGAGCGTCGAGTCCGGCATACCGTCGGGACAGGAAGCAGGACAGGAAATGGGAACAGGGCAAGTAAGCACGGGGGAACCTCAGCAAGCGTTCGACCAGGAGGAAGCGTTCGCTTTTGACGAGCCCCACCCGGTCGGTCCGGAGACCGGGTCCTCGGTCCTTCCCGGCATTGTCAAGCTTTCACAGCGTGAACGGGAAGTCACCGCCTTGGTGGCCTCCGGGCTGAGCAGTGCTGAGGTGGCTGCTCGATTGGGTATCGCGGTGAACACGGTCAACGCCCACCTGCAGCGGGTTTACGGCAAGCTCGGGGTTTCGCGCAGGCAGAAGCTCTCCGAACTGTGGGACGAGTTGGCGAAGCCGGAGGAGTAGGGTCGGCGCTCCGCGGATGAAGGCAGCGAAGCCGATTGGTGGGACAATTACTAGGTGACGCCGCCACTCCTGGCGGTCAGCCGCTGGCGATTGCCACGTAGTCCTAACAAGGAGCACCGGTTTTGACAATGGTTTCCACCCCCGCGAGGGGAGATGCCCAGGTTTCCGCACTCGATGACGATGAAGTCCGTCGCATCCGCAACGACTTCCCCGTTCTTGAGCAGGAAATCAACGGCAAACCGCTGGTCTACCTGGATTCGGGAGCCACCTCGCAGAACCCCCGGAGCGTTCTCGAGGCTGAGCAGGAATTCTATGAACAGCGGAACTCCGCCGTCCATCGCGGCGCGCACCATCTTGCGGTAGAAGCCACGGACGCCTTCGAGGAAGCGCGTGCCACCGTGGCACGTTTTGTGGGAGTGCAGGACGATGAGCTGATCTGGACCGCCAACGCCACCGCCGGGCTGAACCTCCTGGCCTATTCGTTTTCGAACGCCAGCGTGGGGCGGGCAGCCGGCGACGCCGGGCGTTTTGCCCTCAAGCCGGGCGACGAAGTGCTTGTCACCGAAATGGAACACCATGCCAACTTGATCCCCTGGCAGGAATTGTGCCGGCGGACCGGAGCAAGCCTCAAGTACATTCCCCTGGACGACGCCGGTGCGCTGCGTCTTGAGGAAGCAGCACGCCTCATGACCGCGCGCACCAGGATCCTGGCCTTCACCCACACCTCCAACGTGCTTGGCAACATCAACCCCGTGGACGTGTTGGTCCGGATGGCCCGGGAAGTGGGCGCCTTGGTGGTCCTGGACGCCTGCCAGTCCGCGCCGCACCTGCCCTTGGACTTCAAGGCCCTGGACGTGGATTTCGCGGTATTCTCCGGCCACAAAATGCTGGGGCCCACGGGTATCGGCGCGGTCTATGGCCGCAGCGAACTACTCAATGCCATGCCACCGTTCCTGACCGGTGGTTCCATGATCACTACCGTGACCATGGAGGAAGCCCAGTACCTGCCCGCCCCGCAGCGTTTCGAGGCCGGAACCCAGGCTATTTCTCAGGCGGTGGCACTGGCTGCCGCAGCAAACTACCTCAGCGAAACAGGAATGCACCGGATCGCCCTTCGTGAGGCGGAGCTTGGCCAAAGGCTTGTCACAGGCCTTAGCGCTATCGACGGCGTGCGCGTGCTGGGACCCGGTCCAGGAGAAGAACGGACCGGACTTGCCGCGTTCGACGTCGCCGGAGTGCACGCGCACGACGTCGGGCAGTACCTCGATGATCTGGGCATCGCCGTCCGGGTGGGTCACCATTGTGCCCAGCCCCTGCACCGCAGGCTGGGCCTGAGCGCTTCCACCAGGGCCAGTACGTACCTGTACACCACGTCCGAAGAAGTCGACCTGCTGGTCGAGGCCGTCGCGCAGATCAGGCCATACTTTGGTGTAACCGCTGCCGGAGCCACATTATGAGCGGCCTGGATTCCTTGTACCAGCAGCTGATCCTGGAGCACTCCAAGACCCGCAGCGGTGGAGACCTCGCCAAGCTTCCGGCCGCGGCAATGGGCACTCCCGGCCCGGGACAGAGCGGAACGGGACAGGGCGGAACGGGACAGAGCCACCAGCTCAATCCCATTTGCGGGGACGAAATCACCCTCCGGCTGAGTCTCGGCACCGACGGTGACGGACAGGCTGTCACGGAGATCCATTGGGACGGTGACGGCTGTGCCATTTCGATGGCCTCCGCGTCCATCCTCAGTGAAATGGCACCGGGCATGTCCCCGACGTCCCTTCGCCACACGATCGATCACTTCCGGGAATTGATGCGTTCGCGCGGCAAGCTGGAAGCGGATGAGGAACTGCTGCAGGACGCTGCCGCCCTGGCCGGGGTTGCCAAGTATCCTGCCCGGGTAAAGTGCGCCATGCTCGCATGGGTTGCCGCGGAGGACGCGCTGCGCCAAGCCGAGGCGGGCCAAGGGGTGTCCCAGGCTCTCTAATGCGGGTAGCCCGAGGTCGAGTAGCGTCCACTCTATTTCGGGCTCCGGGCCGGACTTAGCCTCGAAGCATGATTACCTTGGAGAGCAGGCGCGAATGGCGCCGGAGCCAGCATCGGGTCCGCAGGGCGGAATTCGTGGTTGTGGGAATGTTGCTCGTCCTCGTCGCCGCGACAATTCTCGCCGCCGTCGCGGGACTGATGCAGTAAGGGCCGGACGCACCAACGCAGCCATGCTGCGGGGTTCACGGCCGACTATATGACGTTGAAAAGCCTACGAGATGACGTTGAAAAGCCTACGAGGCAAAGAAAAGCTCGGACCCGCAAAAACCGGTCCGAGCTTTTTTGTACCGTTGGCCTAGTCACCGCATCATTTGGGTACCGCTGCGATGAGCACCGAAATCGACATGAGACCGAGAATTGCCCAAACAAAGATCAATGACCAGTTCTTCTCTTGGGCTTTCCTGTGGGCCCCATGCCACACTCGTTCCATACTATTCGCGTCCATAGCAGCAAGGTATTCCTGCCGAAACCGGCCAAACAGCGTGCCAACCACCCTACTTGAAAGACTCATTACTCCATTTGAAATATCGGCTACTCGTATCATTCCCGTCGTGGCATTTCCTGGGTGTCAGCACTCAAAACCCGGAGAATCGTCAAGGTTCGGAGTCCCCGGAGAAGAACGATAGGCTGTTTCAGCGCATCCGGAAGTGGTTGGGAGCCTAGCCACTGCAACCACTGCGTGCATGGTTAGGGAAGGACCGAGCGTTGAAGATTCTGGTACAAGGCGATTTGGGCCAGGTGGCCTACCACGTCGGTGACGAGGCGATGGCAATCGCAGCGGCTGATGAACTTCGAGCCCGGTTGCAAGCCGGAATCGTCCTCCTCACCCGCGACCCGGGACAAACCGGGGAGCTTTACGGCACGGCCGCGATAGACACCTTGGTGTTCCCCTGGCCGCCGGCAGAGCGCAGCAACCACTTGGAGCTCGTCCGCCGGGCGGCTCGCGGAGACAGGACGGCGTTGCCCCCGCAAGATTCGGTGTGGCGGGTCATTGACGAAGTGAAATCGGCCGACGGCGTGCTGATCGCGGGCGGCGGCAACATGAATTCATTGTATGGATGGTTGCTCTATGAACGTGCGGCGCTGGGCCTTATCGCGAACGAACTGGGCAAGCCCTTGGTTGTGAGCGGACAGACTTTCGGTCCCACGCTGTTACCCCAGGATCAGCAAATTCTCCATGAGCTCTTGGATTACGCGGCGTTGGTGGGTGCGAGGGAGCCATCCTCCTATGCGCTGGGCTTCCAGATGGGCCTGGGTTCCGGGAAGCTCATCAGGGTCCTGGACGATGCCAGCTTCCTGGTCCCGCCCGGATCGGTAGGCGCACCGCCCGGATCGGTAGGCGCACTGCCCGGATCGGTAGGCGCGGAAAATCCAGCCCGGGAAGGGTTCGAGTATCCGGCCGGCCCTTTCATTGCGGCGACCTTTGGTCCCGAATCCTGGCGGGACGGAACCCGCAGCCTTGCAAAGCTGGGAGAGGTGTTGGACCGGGCCGTGGAGCTGACCGGCCTTCCGGTCTATCTGATCCCGCACGTCGGCCACCTTGGCCAAGATGGCCAGGGCGGTGACCACGAGTCCCATGAAACTGTACTGGCACACTCCCGGAGCGGCCGGGTTCACGTTTGCCCCGTGCTTCCGGCCCCCGCGGCCGCGGCATTGACGGTGGCATCGGAGCTAGTGCTGACAAACCGCTACCATCCTGTGGTCTTCGGCCTAGCTGCCGGCGTGCCGGTTGTTGCGCTCGCGAATGACTCCTACTCGGATGTGAGATTGCATGGAGCCATGGGCAACTGGGGTGTGCAGGACTGGGCCTTGCCGCTGAGCAGCCTCGACATCGGCGGTTTCGACCTTGCGATCGCCGAAGCATGGACGAGGCGCGCGGAAATCCGCGAGCACCTCGACTCGCTGCGTCCCCAGATACACGCCGTCCACGAGAACTGGTGGGACGCCGTCGCAAGCATTTTCTCGGCGACAGGCGTCGAAGCAGCAAAGGGGCTGGGGGACGTCGTGACGCTTGAATCGGACTCGGAGTGGGCCAAACAGGCCCGCGGCCAACGGGCCCAGTTCCGTGCATTGAGCGGCGGTATCGCCAGCCTCTGGACGGAGTGGGACGACGTCCGCTCGCAACGCGATCTACTGTTGCATGAACGGAATGAAGCCCTGGATGAAAAGGAACGAATCGTGCAATCACGATCGTTCAGGACCGCTTCCATGTTGCGCGAAGGTGCCAACCTGCTGCGCCGTGTTTCCGGAGGCCGTCGATGAACGCCCAGGCCCGCGTCGCCGTCGTCGTACGCACAAAAAACCGGCCGGTCCTCTTGCGCAGGGCGCTCGCGGACATCTTTGACCAGTCCTTCGAGGATGTTGCGGTGGTCGTCGTGAACGACGGCGGGGATCCTGTTCCCGTAGACGCGCTCGCCAGGACCTGGGACCACCTTCCCGCCGGCAAGCTGACGATCCTCCATCACGAGGCCAGCAAAGGCATGGAGGCCGCGTCCAACGCGGGAATCCATGCCACGGACTCGGAGTTCATCTCCATTCATGACGACGACGATCGTTGGCACAGGGACTTCTTGAAGAAGACCGTGGGCTTCCTCGAGGGGGCGCCGCAGGCCCAGGGCGTGGCCGTCCGGACGGATATCGTCTATGAGGAAATCCGCGGCGGAGTCATCGAGCAGACCGGCTCCCAGGGGTTTGAGCATGAGCTTCGGGCGATCACCTTGTCCGATATGCTTCGCAGCAACCGGGTGGTGCCGATTTCCTTCCTGTACCGCCGTTCCATCCTGGAGCGGATCGGGTGTTACAACGAAGCGCTGGACGCCGTGGGGGATTGGGAGTTCAACCTCCGTTTCCTTTCGGCGTCTCCCATTGAATTGCTGGACGGCGAGCCCCTTGCCTACTGGTGCCATCGACCATCAGAGCGCGGCGACATGGGAAACAGTGTCATCGCCGGTGCCGATGACCACCAGAAGTTCGACCGCTATGTGCGTGATGTCTACCTTCGCGAAGAGGCAGGCAAGACTGGATACGGAACCTTGCTCTATTTGGCCCAGATGCACGGCCAGCAAGAAGGTGCGATCCGTGAGTTGCGCGAGTTGGCGGAGCGGATAAATTCAAGTGTGGACGAGCTGGGCCGAAGGGTGGCGTCCTTGGAAGAAACCGTCCTGAACAGGACCAGCTTTACCGATCTTGCCAGGCGTCCCGGCCGGGTGACCGGCAGGATCGTCCGGTTCTTGCGCGGCAATCGATGACGGCCGGCTTATCCTCGAACCGCCCAACGCGGGCGAACGTGACCAGGTGCATCAGGCGCGGGTAAAAACATCGGGGACGCCATCGCCGTCGGCGTCCCTTTGCTCCTCCCACGCGACGCTGCGGTAGTGCCGGTTGCGGGCTTTGAGCACGACGGCGGCAAGCACCGCCGCGGCGAGGGAACCGGCGAGGATGGCCACTTTCGCGTGGTCATCGTGCGGGGAACCGGTACCGAAGCCCAGCTCGGCGATGAGGAGGGAGACGGTGAAACCGACGCCCGCCAGCATGGCCAGCCCCGCGACGTCGATCCATGTCAGGCCGTCATCCAACCGCGCGCGGGTGGTCTTGGTGATGAGGAATGTAGTGCCGAAGACTCCTGCCGTCTTGCCCACCACGAGGGCCAGAACGATCCCTATAGCTACCGGGTCGCTCAGGGCAGCTCCGAGTCCCTCGGCGCCGCCCAAAGCCACGCCGGCAGAGAAGAACGCGAAAACAGGTACGGCAAAGCCTGCGGAGAAAGGACGCAAGCGGTGTTCGAAACTTTCGGCGAGCCCGGCCGCAGGTTCACCCTTCTTGCCTGAGGCCACGACGGGTACGGCGAAACCGAGCAGGACCCCGGCGACGGTGGCGTGGATTCCCGAGGCGTGGACGAAGGCCCAGGTGGCCGCCGCCAAGGGGAGGAGCAGGTACCAGCTGCGAACCCGTTTCTGGACGAGGAAAGCAAAGAGGGCCAGGGGCACCGCAGCGGCCAGCAGCATGAAGGGTTCGAGGCCGTTCGAGTAGAAGAACGCGATGATGCCGATAGCAATCAAGTCATCCACCACGGCCAGGGTCAGCAGGAAGGTCCGCAACGCGGCGGGCAAATGCGTGTTGATGACTGCCAGGACAGCCAACGCGAACGCGATGTCCGTGGCCGTCGGGATAGCCCAGCCCTTGAGTGTTTCCGCGCCCGAGCCGAGGTTGATGACCACGTAGATGAGCGCGGGAAGGGCCACGCCGCCCACTGCCGCCGCCACCGGGACGATTGCTTTTGCGGGCTTCCGCAGTTCCCCGGCCACGAATTCACGCTTGAGCTCCAGCCCGGCGATGAAGAAGAAAACGGCCAGGAGCCCGTCGGAGGCCCAGTGGCCCAGGCTCAATTCCAGATGCCAGGGAGCGTAGCCGATCTTCACTTCGCGCAGTGCGAAGTAGCCGTTCGCCAGGGGTGAGTTTGCCCAGACGAGCGCGGCCACCGTGGCGGCGAGCAAGAGTGCGCCGCCGACGGTTTCAGTGCGCAGAATAGCCAGGATCCGTTGGTACTCGGGGAAGCTGGAGCGGCTCAAAACCCTGGAAGGGGCAGCGCGGTGCGGACGGTTCGCCATGTGGCTCCTTGGGGAGTTCGGGGTCGACAAAACTGTTGCCGACCAGACTTCCCGGCGCACCTGTGTTCAATTTTAGCCGAGGCACCCAACTCACTCGCATTTGTTGTCGTTATGAGCCGTCAAAACGACAACAAATGCGAGCTAGTTGGGCTCGGAAGGGGCGTTAGGTGAGCAGCCCCGTGATCCCGATGACCGCCGTCGCGAGTCCGAGCACCATGGAGATGGTGACCAACACGACGTGGACCGTGAGGAACTTCGTGGCTTTCCCGTTGGCGTCGCGGGCACGGGAGTCGGCCATGACGCGGCGCAGGAACTGTGGCCACACAATCAGTGACCACGCGCCTGCGACGATCAGCACAATCGACAGCCCGGCTGCCAGCTGCACGCTAGTGGCTTTCGAGCCAGGCCTGGGCCTGCTGGGACTGGATGTTCAAGGCCTTGCCCACCATCGGTTCGGCTGCGTCGGCGATCTTGCCGCCGAGGAATGGAACCGACGACGTGACGGCACCTTCGAGCTCGACGCGGGTGTTGCCGCCGTCGGCCACCAGGCGCTGCACTGCGGTGACATCCAGCGGTGCGCCGGAAATCTTCAGGGAGATGTGGCTGGTCCGGGAGCCGTCGGCCGTCGGGGCGTCCCATTTCTCGGTCTGGGTGACGGTGAGTTTCTCGCCCACGAATTTGCGGGCGATCTCCGGGAGGCGCGTGGTGGGCAGGGTGCGGACCGTTGTGGTGGTGAAGGGTCCGGCGACGTCGCCGTCGATCTGGAATGATTCCAGCGTGCCGCCGACATACTCGCTCGTGTGGCGCAGGAAGTCTTCGTCAATGAAAGTAGCTGCTACGCGGTCGACGCCGTAGGGCAGGGTGGTGGATGCGTTCAGGGCCATGGGGGTCCTCCGTGAATATCTCGGTTGAAAGCTCTTGCGGCTCCCAAACATCCTACGGTGTGGGCGGGGTAGGCTAGGAACGCCCCGGGATTCGAGAGAATTTCGGGTTTTCGTGCTGCCTTTCCCTATCCGACTTCCCTCTTCCGAGGAGTGCCATCCATGAGCCCCAAAGGCCAACCATTAGCGGTCAACTCCGGAATCAGCCCTGCCGGCACTGTCGCATCCCTTGATGGATTGCGGCGTGCCCTGGGTGAGGACCGGACGTTCGCGCGGGTCAGGCCTGAGGCTTCGCGGGCGTTCGGCGAACGCAGCAACGACTACCAGATCAGCGCCCCCGCAGGCTTGAGGGCCGCGCTGCTGGCGGAAATGGCCGACGGCCTCGCCTCCCGGAAGCTTGAAGACAGCGCCGTGGTGTTGGCCGTCACGGCAACGGGTCGAGAAGCCGAGGACCTCACCGAGGCCTTGGCCGCCTATCTCCCCGCGGACTCAGTGGCGGCCTTCCCCAGCTGGGAAACCCTGCCGCACGAAAGGCTCTCCCCGCGCTCGGACACCGTGGGCCGCAGGCTCTCGGTCCTTCGCCGCCTGGCCCACCCGGAGAGCTCGACGGCGGGACCCCTGCGGGTGGTCGTGGCGCCCGTTCGCGCCGTGGTCCAGCCGGTCGTGGCGGGCCTCGGAGAGCTGGTCCCGGTGACATTGAGGGTGGGGCAGGAAATGCCCTTCAGCGACGTGGTACGCCGCCTTGCCGACGCTGCCTACTCGCGCGTGGACATGGTTACCCACCGTGGTGAATTCGCCGTCAGGGGCGGTATTTTGGACGTGTTCCCACCCACCGAGGACCACCCGATCAGGGTGGAATTCTTCGGCGACGAAGTGGACCAGATGCGCTGGTTTGCGGTGGCCGACCAGCGTTCGCTCTCGGGTCCGGCCGTGCACCACCCCAGCGAGTTGCACGCCCCGCCTTGCCGGGAAATCCTCATCACGCCGGCGGTCATGTCCCGCGCCGCGAAGCTCAAGGCCGACATGCCGGCCGCCGCGGACATGTTGGAAAAGATCGCGGGCGGCATCGCCGTCGAGGGCATGGAGTCCCTGGCGCCGGTCCTGGTGGACGCCATGGTGCCTTTCGTGGACCAGTTGCCGGCAGGTTCGATCGGTGTGGTCATTGAACCGGAGAAGGTCCGCACCCGCGCGCATGACCTCGCCGCCACCAACGAGGAGTTCCTCGAAGCGGCCTGGTCCACGGCGTCCGACGGCGGGGCGGCGCCCCTCGATCTCGACTCGGTATTGGGCTCCCAAGCCGCTTCAGCGTTGCACGCGGCCAGTTTCCAATCCTTGACGGACACCCGGAGTGCGGCGCTGGCCCACGGCGTCTCCTGGTGGTCCATCACGTCGTTGGCGACCGACGAAGACCTGGTCCTCGACATCGACGTCCTGAACCTGCACGCCCGTGAACCGCGCGGATACCAGGGCGACGTCGCGGAAATGCTCGAATTCATCGGTTCCCATGTGCGGGACCAATGGCGCATCGTGGTGGCGACGGACGGCCCCGGGCCTGCCCAGCGCCTCGCCGAATTGTTCCATGATGCTGATATCCCGTGTTCCCGCGTCGACTCCCTGGCCCACGAACCCCAGGCAGGCATCATCGAGGTGACCACTGCCGCCGTCGGTCGCGGTTTTGTCCTGGACGGCCTCAAGCTGGGGCTCCTCACGGAAGCGGACCTCCTGGGCCGCTCGTCGGCCGGCTCCACGAAGGACATGCGGCGCATGCCCTCGAAGCGGCGCAACGCCGTCGACCCCCTCCAGCTGCACGCAGGCGACTTCGTGGTCCACGAACAGCACGGGATCGGGAAGTTCGTGGAGCTGATCCAGCGCAAGGTGGCCGGCTCATCTGCCGGTTCCTCCGGGGGAGATGCCGGTCTTCGCGAGTACCTCGTGCTCGAGTACGCGGCGTCCAAGCGCGGTGCGCCCGGCGACCGGCTTTTCGTGCCCACGGACCAGCTGGACCAGGTGACCCGCTACGTCGGTGGCGACACGCCGTCGTTGAGCAAGATGGGCGGGGCGGACTGGGCGAGCACCAAGTCCAAGGCCCGCAAGGCCGTGAAGGAAATCGCGGGCGAGCTCATCAGGCTGTACTCCGCCCGAATGGCCTCGCGAGGGCATGCCTTCGCTCCGGACACGCCATGGCAGCGGGAGCTTGAGGAAGCCTTCCCGTATGTGGAGACGCCGGACCAGCTCACCACCATCAACGAGGTCAAGGCTGACATGGAACGCGAGATCCCCATGGATCGCCTCGTCTCGGGCGACGTCGGCTATGGGAAGACCGAGATCGCCGTGCGTGCCGCATTCAAGGCGGTACAGGACGGCAAGCAGGTCGCAGTTCTGGTTCCCACCACTCTGCTCGCCCAGCAGCACTATGAAACGTTCACCGAGCGCTTCTCCGGATTCCCTTTGCGCGTCAAGCCGCTGTCACGGTTCCAAGGTGCGAAGGAAGCCAAGGAAACCATGGAGGGAGTCAAGAATGGCTCCGTGGATGTGGTCATTGGCACGCACCGCCTGCTGTCCAAGGACTTCGAGTTCAAGGACCTTGGCCTGGTGATCGTGGACGAGGAGCAGCGCTTCGGCGTGGAGCACAAGGAAGCCCTCAAAAAGATGCGCACCAACGTGGATGTCCTGGCCATGAGCGCCACTCCCATCCCGCGTACCTTGGAGATGTCCCTCACGGGCATCCGCGAAACGTCCACCCTGGCCACGCCGCCGGAGGAGCGGCACCCCGTGCTGACGTACGTCGGGCCGTTCACCAACAAGCAGACCTCCGCGGCGATCCGACGCGAACTCATGCGCGAAGGCCAGGTGTTCTTCGTCCACAACCGGGTGTCCTCGATTGAGCGCATCGCCGCCCAGATCCGGGAACTCGTCCCCGAAGCCCGCGTGGAAGTGGCGCATGGTCAGATGTCCGAGAGTCGCCTGGAAAAAATCATCGTGGACTTCTGGGAGAAGCGCTTTGACGTCCTGGTCTGCACCACCATCATTGAGACCGGCCTGGATATTTCCAACGCCAACACCCTGATTGTGGACGGCGCGGACAAGTACGGGCTTTCCCAGCTCCACCAGTTGCGCGGCCGCGTGGGCCGTGGCCGGGAACGCGCCTACGCCTACTTCCTGTACCCCTCCGAGAAGCCGTTGGGCGAAGTGGCGCTCGAACGCCTCAAGGCCGTCGCGGCCCACAACGAGCTTGGCGCGGGTATGCAGTTGGCCATGAAAGACCTCGAAATCCGCGGTGCCGGCAACCTGCTGGGCGGGGAACAGTCCGGGCACATCCAAGGAGTCGGCTTCGACCTGTACATCCGCCTGGTGGGCGAAGCCGTGGCCGAGTACCGGGGCGAGGCCGAAGAGAAGGCCGCCGACATGAAGATCGAGCTGCCAGTCAACGCCCACTTACCGCACGACTACGTGCCCGGCGAACGCCTGCGCCTCGAGGCCTATAGGAAACTGGCCGCGGCCATCACCAACGAGGCCATCGACGAGGTACTGGCCGAACTCGTGGACCGTTACGGTGAGCCGCCGCTGCCCGCGAAGAACCTGATCGCCGTCGCGCGTTTCCGGGTGGGTGCCCGCGAAGCCGGGCTGTCCGACGTCGCGCTCCAAGGCAACTTCATCCGCTTCTCGCCCGCCCAGCTGCCCGAATCCAAGGTCATGCGGCTCAACCGCATGTACCCGGGATCGCAGATCAAGCCGGCCCTCGACGCCGTGCTGCTCCCCAAGCCCAAGACGGCAAGGATCGGCGGCCGCGACCTGCAGGACGCCGAAATCCTGGAATGGGCCAACACTGTGATCGAAGCTATCTTCTTCCCGGCTTCGCCGGCGTCCAGCGCTTCGCAGACCGCAGGCTAAGCGATGATGGGAGGACACCACGCCGCGTCCGGGGCTGCGGCGTGGATAGCTATCGCTTCAACCGGCCCGTACGCCTTGGGCTGGTACCCGCTGGACGCCACCGGAATCCTCATCGGGGCGATGACGACGGCGGGAACTGCTTTGGTGTGCGATTGGGACCACCGCTCAAGCACCATCGCCCACTCACTGCCGCCGTTGTCGAACGTGATCGCCGTCGGGATCGAGAAGGCCAGCGGAGGGCACCGGCAAGGAACCCATTCACTCCTGGGCGCCTCGGCCTTCGTGGTGCTCGCCGCCATGGCCGCCCAGTTCCAGCTGGATACTCCTGTGGGCCGTTTGTCCGTGGGGGCCGGGCTGTTATGCATGTTCATGATCAACCTGGCCGCAAAAGCACTGAAGCTGTTCCCGAACTCGGGGTGGCTGGTCAATTGGGTTTTTGCCCTTGCTATGGCCGGACTGGTGACCTGGTTCGCTCCGCACCAATGGAGCTGGTTGCCGCTGTCCATGCTCACCGGCGTGATAGTCCACATTGTCGGCGACATGATCACCACCGGGGGAGTGCCGCTCCTGTGGCCCATCGTCATCAAGCCGCCGAAGTTCTGGCGCAAGCTGCCCCTCGTGAGCGGAATCTGGCGGGCCAACGGCGCATTCTCCATTCCCTTGCTCGGCAAGGCCGGTTCACGGCGGGAATGGCTGGTCCTGATTCCAGTGGGTGGTTACGCGATGGTTGGATTTGGCCTAGCGGCGTGGGCATTGCTCCGAAACCAGTGGCCGGCGCTCCTGGCGCTCATGCTCGGCTTGGGTGGATGACGGTGGATTTCAGAACTTGCTGGTTCTGACGCCGGGACCCGACGTCAGAACCTTGACGTACCTGCTGATGTAAACGGCGTTGTGCCGAGTGGGTTCGCAGCCAGGTCGGACAGTCCAGACGGCGGGGTGTAGGACGGGGTTCCGGCAACACTCGACGCTAGAGTCCCGGTTTTGTTGGTGCCGAGGACAATCGTGAGCTTGAAGAGGGCCGGATCCCATTGAACCGAGGAAACCTTCCCGTTGCCCGAGCCCTGGAACGTTGCCGTCGCGGAGCTAACATAGTTTCCGCCCAAGGCCACGGTCCCGATGTTGAGGGAGGGACATGCACTGCTGGAGACGGTCAGAGTGTCGTTGGACCCGTTGTCATGGAGGGTGACGACGACATCGCTGTTGCTGTTCAGGACCTGAGTTCCGGTGTTATTCCAACCTGGGCAGAACTTGGTCGCATCCATGCGCTCCGAATAGGTAATGGTCACCGAGTCTAAGACGTCAGCTGTGCCAACAGTGTTGCCACCGTTCGACAGTGCAACCCCTGTCACTGTAGGCGGCACGACGTCCTTCGTGCTGCTTGCCGTACCCGCGGCGCTGACATTGCCGGCGGGGTCCGTGGCTGTTGCCGAGTAACTGATGGCACCGGGGTTGAGCGTGCCCAGGTTGAGTCCACTGATAGACCAGGTCCCCGAGCCCGTCGCGGTGACAGTCTGGCTGACGGTGTGAGTGGGGGTGCCGACATCCGTGACAGTCAGACTGACTGACGCTCCGGCGTCGGAGGTTCCGCTGACCGGGACACTGGCTACGTTCGCGCCGTTCACAAAGGCAGGAGCGTTGACCACCGGAGTAGCGGAAACCGTGTCTTTCGTGTTCGTCGCCGTAACGGTGGCGCTCACGTTTCCGGCCGCGTCGGTCGCTGTCACCTGGTAGGTGGCCGTGCCTTGGTTCAGCCCCGTGAGGTTGAGTGCAGTCGTGGACCATGCACCAGTGCCACTGGCCGTCACGGTTTGTTGCACCGTGTGCGCCGGACCGGGGTCCGTGACAGTCAGACTGACTGATGTGCCAGATTCGGCGGTGCCGCTGACGGGGACGTTGGCCACATTGGCGCTATTCACGAATGGTGGGACGCTTATCGACGGCAATCCGGGCGCGATCGTGTCCTTGGTTTTAGTAACCGTGGTAGTAGTCCCGGTATTGCCGGCGGCGTCCGTGGCGGTGGCCGCGTACGTGACGGCGCCCTGGTTGAGGGCTGCCAGGTTGAGCCCGGTTGTGGACCATGCGCCGGTGCCGCTGGCCGTCGCTGTTTGCGTTACCGTATGGGCGGCCCCGGCGTCGGTGACGACCAGGGTTACCGCCGCGCCAGCCTCCGCCGTGCCGTTGACTGGCACGTTCGCAACGTTGGCGCTGTTGACGTACAGCGGGGCGGAGATCGTTGGGGCGGCCGGGGCCACTGTGTCCTTGATGCTGGTGACGGTCACCGTGGAGCCGGTGTTGCCTGCAGCGTCCGTGGCTTTTGCGGCATACGTGACGGTGCCTTGGTTCAGGGAGGTCAGGTCGAGGCCGGTTGCCGTCCACGCTCCGGAGCCGCTGACTGTCACTGTTCCTGCCAGCGTGTGGGCAGCACCGGGATCCGTGACTGTAAGGGTCACCGTTGATCCGGGCTCAGCTGTGCCGTTGACCGGGACAGCGGCAACGTTGGCGCTGTTCACGTACGTGGGCACGATGATCGAAGGCGCGCCGGGTGCCACCGTGTCGATCTTGATCGCAAGATTCTGGGAGGCGCAGGAGTTGCCTGCGTTGTCGGTCGCGAAATAGGACACGACGTGCGTTCCGTCGCCACTGACGGTAACGGCCGCGTTGGCGGCATTCACCGTGGTCTGGCTACCGGAATCAACGGCGTAGGTGATCGATGCGACGCCGGAGCCGCCTGCGTTGTCCTGGGCTGTCAGGTTGACGATGACAGGGCTGCTGTTGTTGAAGCCGGACGCGTTGGGCGTCGGGGAAATGGACGCAACGGAGGCCACCGGCGGTGTGCTGTCACTGCTGACGGCGTCACTGCGAGGGCTTTCAGCGCCGGTCCAGAGTGCGATGACCGGGGTGACGGTGTAGAACCATATTCCGCCGGGGACGTTGTGTTCGGCACAACTGAGGACCGTAACAGTGCCTGCGCAGGCCCCTGTCGCAGGGGTTTTGGATCCGCCGGTGGCCGCGTTGTACCGGGCCACGGTGTAGCCGGTAACGGCCCTGCCGCCCGCCGTCGTACCAGGTGTCCAGCTCACTGAGATATCGGCGCCAGTGGCAGAGGCGGATGGCTTGCTTCCAGGCATGACGGCGTCCCCGGCGGCAGCGGCGAAGTTGCTGCTGCTGATGGACTGCCAGAACGCGTAGGCCGCCGAACCGATGCCGGACACCAGGAGGATTCCGATCAGTACCCACGGCGCACGGGTCCTAAGCCAAGCGACGGTGAGGGGCATGTGGTGCAGTGGTTTAGTGCTCATTTTCGGACCGCCAACGTGACTGGAAGGTGGAACGTGGCACCCTGGCAGGCCGGCTGGGATGTTGCATCCATGCCCGCCGCCCCGGGGAGGGTGACCAACGCTGTCGAATTCGCGGGGATGGAAACGGACGGGCTGAGTGGACCGGGAGAGCCGGCGAAGGTGACGCCCGTAGTGGTGCAGGCAGGATGCGCGGTGTCGGCGGTGACGGGTCCGTCGCCCATGACGCTGTACACCTGGACCGGGTAGGGGTTCGGGTTGGTCACCCGAAGCACTATGTCGGCTGTCCCACCCGGGATCAGCATCGACGTCGGGGTGTCACCGGGAACGAGCGCGTCGACGGTCACCGTTTGCATGTCGCCGGTGGCAGCGGAGCCGCTGCCGGAGCCGTTCGTGGCCCAGTATGCAAACGCCGTCCCCGTACCGAGTGCCAGGGTGAGCGCGCCTGCCAGGAATGCGGCCTTGACGCCCCGGCCTCCGCTGATCTTCAGCCGTCCGTTGGAAGTCATGTCAGTTGCCCTGTCCCGTTCCGGAGTAGGAAAGCTGGAGGGTTGCGCCTTTGCAACCGTCCTGGTTGAGCGAGCTATTCAGCATCTTTATCTGGGGCCATTGAGCCGCCGGAATTCCGTTCCCGGAAAGGGAGGAATTGCCCGGCGGGGCGGCGATCGGATAGCTGCCGCTGAATTGGGTCACGGCGTAGTCCGAAGGATTGCACGGCCGGTTGTTAGCCATGGCCTGGGCAGTCCGGGTGACTCCCGTGACGGAAACAGTGAGGCCAGTGACATTGAGGCTGGAATTGCCCGGGTTCGCCAACTGGAGATCAATCGGCACGCCGTAGCCCGGCGCGAGAACTCCGGTGGGGCCGCCTGAGATGGTGAACGGCTGGTGCTGGCCGGCGGTCACCGTCAAGGAAACGACGACGACGGCGGACTGTAGCGTCCCGCTGCTGCCCTTGAGGCTCAGGGAGTAGGTTCCAAGAGGTGTGGCGGAAGTGGTGGACACGTCGAGGGTTGCTGACCCTGATCCGGGCCCGGTGGCTACGACGGCGGGAGAAAACGATGCCGTGGCACCTGCCGGCAGCCCAGTGGCCGACAACGAGACATTCCCGGTAAAGCCGCCCGAAGGCTGGACCACCACGTTGTAGCTTGCCGACGTTCCCTGAACGGCGGTCCTGTTGGTGGGTGCCAGCTGAAGCGTAATGCCTTTGGGCGGGTTTTGGGTGCCGTTGCTGTTGGCGGCGAGCACTACGCCCGATGTGAGGGTCACCAGAAGAAGGCCTGCCAGGAGCACTTTAGCTCCCGCGCGGACGGTGCGGATCGGCGATCGGAATAGCTCCGGAATGCGTGGCACCGGTTCCTCCTCTGGGTCTGTTCTGCGTGGATTCTGTGCGGACAGCACAAGCTGGTGGGCCCGTGACGGGCCCACCAGCTGGATGGCTAGAGACTTCCGACCGTGACCGTCACCGTGGCGCCCTTGCAGGAGTCTTGGCTGGCGGCGTCGTTGAGGAAGGTCAGCGTTCCGCTGCCGACGGACGTGCCGGTTGAGTTGTGTGCCACGGGCGAATTCGAGGTCGAGGCGGTAACCGTGAACCAGGAAGCGAGGCAATGCGTGGGATCGCTGGTGGATACCGTTGCGGTGAGGGCTCCCACAACTGTGTCGGTGTTGCTCGCATTGTCGGCCGTGTAGGCGACAGACGTCGAGTTGCCTGGTGCCAGGCCGGCCGCGAAGGTGGCGTGCAGGGTGACCGTTCCTCCGCCTGCCGAGTTGGCCGCCCCTCCCGACCCGGTGCCGGTGGTGGTCCAGTAGGCGAAGGCTGCTCCGCCGCTTGCTGCCACAAGGGCAACCGATGCTGCAACGGCGTAGACTTTTCCCTTTTTGCTCAATTTGCGCATGAGTGAAACTCCTTTTTGAATTGGTATTCCCCAGAACAGGCGAAGCGGCAAGGAATTCGCAATTACCAATTCTTGCTTCGATTGCCCATTCAATCGATGACCAAATGCTGGCATGCGCAGTGTTTAACTAACAACGAGTGGTGTTACCCGTTTTTCGCAGTCCAATGCGAGTGGTACTACTTGGTTTCGAAGGAGTCACACTTAAACCACTATGGCCCCGGACCGAAGTCCGGGGCCACAGCTTTTGCAGTTAGGTCTTAGCTTTCGCCAGCCGAGTTGGAGCGGCCGAGGATGGTCTGCGGGATCCAGAAGGCGAGGCCAAAGAGGACTAGGCAGACGGCCATCGGCCAGGTGTTCTCCAGCGTCAGGAAGGTCAGCGAGTAGATGGCGCCGAGGAACAGGACCATGCTGAACACAAAGAGCAGAATGCTCTGGGCCAGGGGGTTCTCTTTTTCGATGGGCTGGCTGGCGTTCTGGGACATGCTTTCCTCCTCGGCCCCGTGGGGCTCAAAAACTATGGCGGCTTCCGTGACATTCAGTACGAGGATGAACCTTGTTCACCCTTGACGATGGCAATTCCGGAGCTCGCACCGATACGTGTTGCACCAGCAGCAATCATAGCCTGTGCATCGGCCAAGGAACGTACTCCACCGGAGGCCTTGACGCCCAGCTCCGGGCCCACCGTCCTGCGCATGAGGGCAACGTCTTCCACCGTGGCGCCGCCACCGTTGAAACCGGTTGAGGTCTTGACGAAATCAGCCCCGGCCTCGACAGATGCCTCGCAAGCGAGGACCTTCTGCTCGTCATTCAGCAGGGCCGTCTCGATGATGACCTTCAGGATGGCTCCGCCGGCGTGGACCGCCTCCGCTACGGCGGTGATGTCATCCACCAACGCGCCCTTGTCCCCGGCCCGGGCCGCGGCGATGTTGATCACCATGTCGATTTCGTCCGCACCATCCAAAACGGCACCGCGTGCTTCGAAAGCCTTGACGTCGCTGGGAGTCGCGCCCAGCGGAAAGCCGACAACCGAACAAGTGAGCACTCCGGAACCTTTGAGGGCCTTCGTTACGGTCTTGACCCAAATCGGATTGACGCACACCGACTTGAACTTGTACTCCGCCGCCTCGGCACAGACTTGGCGCACCTCGGCCTCGCTGGCCTCTGGCTTGAGGAGAGTGTGGTCGATGTATGAAGCGATGCTTGCACTATTGTCCAGTGCGGTGGAGGCTTCGTTGCTCATGGAGGTCCTTCCGTGGCGGGCCCGGTGCGCCGCAAGGGTCGCGGCTCGTCAAATGACCATCTTGCCACACCGCCCGGCTGCCGTGGAGGCTCCCCTCAAGCAGCGGCGGAACGTTCGGAACGCTCGGACCGTGTGGCACTGGAAGCGCGGAGCCTGGCGTCTTCCTCAAGCCGGGAGGCGCAATGTGCCGCCGCGGCATTCGAGGACAAGACGAGCCCAAGGCGCATGCCGTCCCGGGAAGCGGCGTCGCCGATTGCCCAGATGCCGGGCACCGAAGTGGCGAAGTCGCGCCCCACCCTGATGCCGCCGTCGGGCGCTGTTTGCAGGCCGGCACTTTCAGCGAGCCCATTGCGGGGGAGCCGTTCCTCGGCGAGCACCACAAGATCACCGTTCATGCTGCTCCCGTCTTCGAAGACGATCCCGGTAGCAGGCAGGACCGAGCCGGCGACGGAAGGCATGACGGCAGCTGGACGCAAAGTGGTACGGATGGGCCGGACTCCGCGGGCGCGGAGCACGGCCTCGGCCTGGCCGGCTGCCGGACCGGTGCCAACCAGTATCCCCAGCGGACGACGGCCCAGGACCCGGGTGATGTCCTTGACCGCGGTGCCGATCTGCTCGGCGTCGTCGATGGTGGAGTAGCTCAAGCTACGCGCAGCGCCTTGGACGGGCGGGAACATCGGGGAGGACCCGGTCGCAATGACCAGCTGATCATAGGGGAACTCGAGGCCTTCGGTGGTGGTGACCGTGCGGGTCTGGACATCGATGAAGCTCGCGGCCTGGCCGAAACGCACGGAGACCTGGGGGAGGGCGGCTATCTCCAGCAGCGCATCAGGGCAGTCGTCGCGGTTGCTGAGGACCGTGATGGTGCCGTGGAACGCTGCCGTTCCCGGCTGTCGCGACGTAGTGCTACTGCCTGTCAGTTGGCGGACCAGGGCCTGGGCTGCGGGCCCGGCTCCTGCGATGACGAGGTGGATGGAACCTGCGGACGGGGTGATGGACATGGTGGGTCCCTTCGCTGAACTGAGCTGTGGTTGATGCGCCTGTACCCAGCGTAGGCGCGGGGTTTTTCGCTGGTGTTTCCCCGCTGTTGCCATTTGCCGGTGGCCCGTTCCCTGATGGTTACCGGCCGGTAATGAGCTGGGTCACATGGGGGCGGGTGCCGTTGAGTTTCGGACTACCAGTTCGGGCGTGAGGCGCGTGTCCGCGACGGGAGCATCGGGATTATTGAGCCGGTCCATGGCCACGGCTCCGGCGACGCTTCCCAGTTCCACTGCGTGGAGGTCCACCGACGTCAGGTCGATTCCGTGGAGCCGGCCGGTCCGTGAATTGTCGTAGCCCACGAGCGACAGGTCTCCGGGAATGGCCAGGCCCCACGCGTAGGCAGCCTCGCGTACCGCCATCGCGAACTGGTCATTGTGGGTGAAGATGGCCGTCGGTCGGTCCGCGGAGTCAAGCAGTTCAGCTGCGGCACGCTGTCCGGCGGCTTGCGTGAAGTCATCGGCCGGTATGGTCCAGGGCACCCTACCGGCGTCGCGCATGGTCTTCTCATAGCTTCTGCGGCGGACCGTGTGGCCGTCATAATCGGGTCCGGCAAGATGGGCGATCCGGGTGTGTCCAAGGCCGAGGAGGTGTTCGGTGGCGGCGCGGGCGCCGGCGTCGTCGTCCGAATACACGCTGTCCACGCCGGGTACGGGCCGCGCGACACTGACGATCGGGACTATTTGGGCCAGTTCCCGCACTCGTTCGTCCGGGTCCAGCAGCGTCGCGGCGATGATGATCCCCACCCGCGCCTCGATCAGCGAGTCCACGGCTCCCGGGTCCACGCCGTCGATAGACTGGGAGACGCTCAGGATGAGCCGGTTGCGGGCCTGGGGAAGTGACATCCTTACGCCGCTGAGGATGTCCGCGTAGACCTCGTTGTGGATGTCCATCAAATAGAGCCCGACGGCGGAGCGATGCTTTCGTGCCAGGTCGGCAGCTGCCGCGTTGGGCCGGTAGCCGAGACGTTTTGCCGCGTCGAAGATGGCCTGTTTCGTCTCGCCGCTGACACCCGGAGCACCGCGGAATGCGAAGGACACGAGCGTGCGGGAGACGCCGACTTCACGAGCCACATCGCTCTGTGTTGCGGGACGAAGCTGCCGGTCAAGACCCATGCCCTCATCTTCCCATGACGGAGAAGTCTCAATTAAGTCATTTGTTAGATTGACCTTACATTCAAGTCTTTCGCGCGTTAGTCTGTTATTCAGAGCGGGTGTATGACCCGCATCACAAGACAAAGGAGTCCTGATGTCTGCTACGCAAAGCCATAGGGGAATCGGCAGCGCAGTCGCGCTTCCCCCACTGACCAACGGCCCGCATCGTAAGCGCCTTGGCCTGGTCGCCCTGATTGCCACGTTCGGTGGCCTGCTATTCGGTTACGACACGGGTGTCATCAATGGCGCCCTGAGGCCAATGACGGCCGAGCTCGGCCTCACCCCGTTCACCGAGGGCATCGTTGCCAGCTCGCTCGTTTTCGCCGCGGCGATCGGTGCGCTCTCGGGCGGGCGCATTTCCGACGGGTGGGGGCGCCGCAAGACGATCATTCTGCTGGCGGTGCTGTTCTTCGCCGGCACCGTGGTGTGCGTATTCACGCCGAGTTTCGGGGTGCTCGTCGTCGGCCGGATCCTGCTCGGTCTCGCCGTGGGCGGCGCCTCAGCGGTGGTCCCGGTGTTCCTGGCGGAGATGGCGCCGTATGAGATCCGTGGCTCCCTCGCGGGCCGCAACGAGCTCATGATCGTCGTCGGTCAGCTGGCGGCCTTCGTCGTCAATGCCATTATCGGCATCGTCTGGGGCGACATCCCCGGTGTGTGGCGCATCATGCTTGCGGTCTGCGCGTTGCCGGCGATCGCGCTGTTCTTCGGGATGCTCCGCGTGCCCGAATCGCCGCGCTGGCTCGTGGAGAAGGGTCGGCACGATGAGGCCCTCGCCGTGCTGCGGTCCGTCCGCTCGGAGGAACGTGCACTTGCGGAGCTTGGCGAGGTCGAGAACGTCGCGAAGGAGGAGCAGGAGAGCCAGCAGATCGGCTGGCGTGCGGTCTTCAGCAACAAGAACCTGTTCCGCATCCTCCTCGTGGGAATCGGCCTGGGCGTCGCCCAGCAGCTGACCGGCATCAACTCGATCATGTACTACGGCCAGACGGTGCTCGTCGAGTCGGGCTTCAACGAGAGCGGCGCGCTCATCGCGAACATCGCGCCCGGCGTGATCGCCGTGATCGGCGGCGTCGTCGCTTTGACCCTGATGGACCGGATCGACCGTCGCAAGACCTTCATTCTCGGCCTGACGCTGACCACCAGCTGCCACCTGCTGATCGGGTTCGCCTCAATGATGTTGCCCGTCGGCAACCCGATCCGCCCGTACGTGATCCTCTTCCTGGTGGTTGCCTTCGTCGGGTCCATGCAGACGTTCCTGAACGTCGCGGTGTGGGTCTACCTGTCGGAGGTCTTCCCGCTGCACATGCGCGGCTTCGGTACCGGCGTCTCGATCTTCTTCCTCTGGGTCGTGAACGGTTTCCTTTCGCTGTTCTTCCCGTCGCTGGTCGCGGGCCTCGGGATCACCGGCACGTTCTTCCTCTTCGCCGTCGTCGGGGCGCTGGCCCTGGTCTTCGTCGTCAAGCAAGTTCCCGAAACCCGTGGCCGCACCTTGGAAGCACTTGAGGAGGACGTCACCACTGGTGCCATCTACCTCGTCCACAAGAACCAGGGCTAGACCCGCAGCCGGTAGCCCCGTTTGACCACGGTTTCCACGAGCTTTCCGTCAGGGAGCGAGGACCGCAAACGGCTCACCGTCATGTCCAGGGCGTGGACCGAGCCACGCAGTTCGAGAAGGTCGGAAAGCGACTCGCGGGACAGCACTGCGCCCCCGGCTCCCAAAAGCGCCCTGAGCAGGAGCAGCGGAGCCGGGGCCAGTTCCACCACGGAACCATCGATCCTCAAGCAGCGCCCGCGCAGCTCGATATGCCCTGAGGGAGTGTCGAGCCGGCGCACATGGTTCAGGGCCAGATGTTCGGTGACGAGGCGGATGAGCGCGCCCATGCGGTAGCGGTCCGGGATGAGCGGGGCGAGTCCGGCGTCGATCAGCGGCTGTGCGGTGACGGGCCCGACGGCGGCAACGGTCACTTGGGTCTTGAGGGCTTCGATCAGTTGGCGGTACATGCCCATTTCGTGGGCCGTGCTCCACATGGCGTCTACCGCGGGCGCGCTCGTAAAGGTGAGCACATCCAAGTCTCCACTGCAGGCGGCTTCGATGAGGCGCGGCAGCTTGTCTTCGCCGTCGGGCTTTACCCAGCGGTACGGGGTGACGGTGAGGACCGTCGCGCCGGACATCCGGAGGCGCTCCAACTGGCGGACGTCGGTGTAGCCGTGCAATTGCACGGCGACGGTCTTCCCCCGGACGCCTTCCTGAAGGAGCATGTCCACGAGTGTGGCGGTGGTTTCGTCACTGCTGATTCCGACGTCGGCAAGGCCTGCCGCGCGGACCGCACCCCGGGCTTTTGGTCCCCGCACGAACATGCGGCAAGCGGCCAGGACGTCAAGAAGTTGCTCGCCGATGCCGAAGGAGTCGGCGGCCTCGCACCAGCGCCGCATGCCGTAGGCGGTGGTGGCGATGCAGATATCGGGCTTGGCCGCGATGATCGTTTTCGTGTCCTCGATGAGCGTGACGTCTTCCTGGACCGGCGCGATCTTCAACGCCGGAGCGTGCAGCACCGAAGCACCGCGCCGTTCGAGCGCCTCGATCAAGTCACGTGAACGCCTGTGCGAAGTCACTCCGATCCGGAAACCGTCCAGCGGCGCATCGTCGCTTGGTCCGGGCGCGGCCAACGGCGAGCCTGCATCGATGGAATCAAGGGCATTCAACGTAGTCATGTGTGTTCTTTCAGGCTTCAAGGAGGGAAGCCGCGAGGCGGTCCAGGTCTGCGGTGGCTTCGGTGTGATCGCGGTTGGTTTCGGCCACCCGGACCACCTCTCCGATGACCAGGACGGCCGGGTTGGTGCAGCCTGCGGCCGCGGTTTCGATGGTGCCGAGTTCGGCGATGGTGGTGCGTTGTCCGGGGCGGTAGCCGCGTTCGACGACGGCCATGGGCATCGCGGGATCCATCCCCGCCCGCCGGAGCCCGGCAGCGAGTTGGGGGAGGGTACCGATGCCCATGAGGACCACGATGGTCCCGCCGAGCCCGGCCAGGTGGGTGTGTTCCTTCTCGGTCAGCGGTGCGTGGCCGGATACCACGGTGAACATGTGGCTGACCTCGCGGTGCGTGACGGGAATGCCGGCGGCCGCCGGGACCGAGATGGCGCTCGTGACGCCCGAGATGACGCGGACGGGGACGCCCGCCTGCACGCAGGCGCTGACTTCTTCGCCGCCGCGGCCGAACACGTAAGGGTCACCGCCTTTGAGCCGGACCACATTCTTGCCGGTCAGCGCGGCGTCAACCATGAGCGTTTCGATGTCGCATTGGGCGACCTTGTGGTGCCCGGGGCGCTTGCCGACATCCACCAGTTCCGCGGACGTCAGTTGCGCCAGTTCCGCGTAGGGGGCAAGCCGGTCGTAAAAGACGACGTCGGCGTCCCGCAGCGCGTTGACCGCGCCTACGGTCAGGAGGTCGAGGGTGCCGGGACCGCCGCCGACCAAGGTGACGTGCCCGGACTCGCCTGCAGCCGGTTCGCTGGCGACGGGGATCCCCGCTTCCCGGCAGCGTTCGAGCAGGGGTTCCCAGCCGGGCTGGCCGTCGTCGACGGCCGCGACCAGAAAAGGGCGTTCGGGCAGCGGGCCGTCAGAGTCGGCTCCGTCGGGGGTGCTGAGCCGATATACGACGGCGCCGGCGGCTTCGAAGCGCCGCACGGCTTGCCGCGCGGCGTGGGCAGAGCCCGTGACCAGAACATCGCGGCCTGTGAGGTCGATGGTGAGCTGCATGGCTTTGTGCTCCTTAGTCCTGGCCGCGAACGGGGATCGTGCTGGCGATGAGGACGCCGCCCTTTTCCTCGTTGGTGGCGGGGCGGATCTGGCCGCGTTCGGGGACGAAGGCGATGGCCTCGTCTTTTTGGTCGGGGGCGTTCACGAAAGAGCGGAAGCGGCGCAGGCGTTCGGGATCCTTGAGCGTCTCGGCCCATTCGTCCTGGTAGGTGTCGATATGGCGGACCATCGCGGCTTCGAGGTCGTTGGCGATGCCGAGCGAGTCGTGGATGATGACGTCTTCGATGTGTTTGAGGCCGCCGTCGAGTTCCTCCTGCCAGCGGGCGGTGCGCTGGAGCCGGTCGGCGGTGCGGATGTAGTACATGAGGTAGCGGTCGATGTACTTGATCAGGGTGTCGTCGTCCAGGTCCTGGGCAAGGAGCTGGGCGTGGGCGGGCAGGAAGCCGCCGTTGCCGCCGACGTACAGGTTCCAGCCCTTGTCGGTGGCGATGACGCCGACGTCCTTGCCGCGGGCTTCTGCGCATTCGCGGGCGCAGCCGGACACGCCCATTTTGAGTTTGTGCGGGCTGCGCAGTCCCCGGTAGCGCAGCTCGAGGTTGATGGCCATGGCGACGGAGTCCTGGACGCCGAAGCGGCACCAGGTGGAGCCTACGCAGGATTTCACGGTGCGCAGGCTCTTGCCGTATGCCTGCCCGGATTCGAAGCCGGCTTCGACGAGTTCCTTCCAGATCTCCGGGAGTTGTTCGAGGCGGGCGCCGAACATGTCGATGCGCTGGCCGCCGGTGATCTTCGTGTAGAGACCGTATTTCTCGGCAACCCGGGCGATGACCCCCAGGCCCTTAGGGGTGATTTCGCCGCCGGCGATGCGGGGGACTACAGAGTAGGTACCGTCCTTTTGCATATTGGCCAAGGCGCGGTCATTGGTGTCCTGCAGGGTGCCGCGACCGGCACCGAGGACGTATTCGCTGTTTTGGCTGGCCAAGATGGAGGCGATGGTGGGTTTGCAGATGTCGCAGCCCGCACCGGTGCCGTATTTGGCCAGGATGTCCTCGAAGGATGTCAGTTCCAGGACGCGGATGGCGTCGAAGAGTTCCTGGCGGGAGAGCTCGAAGTGCTCGCACAGGGCCTTGGAGACCTCGATGCCGGACTTCTTCAGTTCCCCTTCAAGGAGCTTCTTGAGCATCGGGACGCAGGAGCCGCACTGCGTTCCGGCCCGCGAACACGTCTTCAGTTCGCCGAGTTCCTGGACGGGGGCGTTGCCTTCGCAGGAGCCGCAGCCGTTGATGGCATCGCGGACGCTACCTGCGGCCACGTTGTTGCAAGAGCACAGGATCGCGTCATCCGGCAGTTCGGTTTCGGGGGCGTCCCCGCCGCCGGCAGCGGTGAGGTAGGCGCCGGGTTCGGCGGGGAGTTCGCGGCCGAGCAGGGGGCGCAGGCTCATGTACGGTGTGGCGTCGCCGACGAAGATCCCGCCGAGCAGGGTCTTGGCGTCGTCGGTGGTGACGATCTTCTGGTAGACGCCGCGGGCCGGGTCTGCGTAAACGATTTCCAGGGAGTGCTCGGTTGTGGCGAAGGCGTCGCCGAAGCTGGCCACGTCCACGCCGGAGAGCTTGAGCTTGGTGGCCGTGTCGAAACCGGGGAAGGTCGCTTGCCCGCCGTGCAGGCGGTCGGCGACGATCTCGGCCATCGTGTTCGCCGGAGCCACGAGCCCCAGGCACATGCCATCGAAGTTGGCCACCTCACCGATCGCCCAAATGCCCGGGACCGGGGTGGCGCAATGGTCGTTGATGACAACGCCGCCCTTCTTGCCCAGTTCGAACAGCTGTTCTTTGCCAGCGGCGGGCCCGTCTACGGTGCCTTCCGTTTCGCGGAACAGCTCATCGCGGGGACGGATGCCGATGGACGCGATGACCATGTCGGCGGGGATGACGCGGCCGTCCTTCATGAGGACGCCGGTGACCTGGCCGTCGTCGTCGGACAATACTTCGGCAGGGTAGGTTCCCGTAAGGACTTCGAGTCCCTTGGCCGTGACCAGCCGGCCCAGCGCCTGGCCGGCGCCCTCATCGAGCTGGGCGTTCATGAGCCAGCGCGAACCGTTGATGACGGTGGCCTGCGCGCCCAGCTCCATGGTGCCGGCCGCGGCTTCCAAACCGAGGAGGCCGCCGCCGATGGTCACGGTCTTCACGGTCCGGCCGAGCTTCTCCGTGAGTTCGGCGATGGCCTTGTTGATGGCCCAGACGTCGTCGAGGGTGCGGTAGACATGGGCGAGCTCGCCGCCGGGGAAGGGGAGCTGTGCCGCGTCCGAGCCGGTGGCCACCACCAGGTGGTCATAGGCGTAAGTGTTGCCGGCTGCGGTTTCCACGGACTTGGCATCGGGGTTGATCTTGACCACCCGCTCGCCCGTGCGCAGCTCCAGCGCATCATGCTCCCACATGGACATGTCGCCCAAGGTGAGGTCGTAGTCCACATCGGTCAGCGCTTTGCTCAGGGTGACCCGGTCATACGGAACGTGCGCTTCCTCGGTCAGGACCGTGACGTGCCAGCCCTCGAGACCGCGGGTATGCATCGCATCGGCAAAACGGTGGGCCGCAGGGCCCCCGCCGGCGACAACAATACGGCGCTGGTTTTCTGGGGTGGAAGTGTGTCCGGTCACTGGTGGCCTTTCGCATACGCCGCAGAACGTGCTCCGCAACTTGTCACTTCAGACTACGGACGGGCAGTTTCTCTTCAGTTTCCCTTTTGTTTCGTGGTCTTAACTTCTGGGTCACGATTGGATGTCGGCACCTGTGAGGTCTCTTTTACGCACCGGACACATTGACTGCGTTCCGGTGAAACACTCCCCGCCTACCTTGAAGGTATGGCCGCTGGGCGGCCAACGCCTGAAAGGAAAGGACAGCATTTGTCCGGCTGCAGGCATAGCGAGAGGGGTTGACATGACCGTCATTCTGGAACGGGAAGAACAACTGACGAGCGCGCCGACCGCGTCCAGCTGGCACCGTGTATGCCCGTTGGACGAACTTGAGCCGGCTTGGGGCGAGGCAGCGTTGATCGACGGCGTGCAAGTGGCGATTTTCCGCCTCGATGCCGACAATGTCTACGCAGTCGCCCAGCAGGACCCCGCAACCCTGGCCAATGTCATGGCCCGCGGGATCACCGGTTCCCGGGGATCACGCCCCACCATCGCCTCCCCGTTGCACAAGGAGGTCTACGACCTGCAGACCGGTGAGTGCTATTCCAACCCCGGGCTCCGGCTTCCGGCATTCAGGACCCGCATGGTTGACGGCTTCATCGAAGTCGAACTCTAGCTCAGAGCCCCAGCGCCTCGCGGACGTCCGCGAGTATGTGGTCCAAACTGGTTCGCGCGGCGTGCCGGGTTTCTGCGAGTTCCGCCGCGGACCCGACCGACTTGATGACCTCCAGGTAGCACTTGAGCTTTGGCTCGGTGCCACTGGGCCGGATGATGACGCGGCTTAGGTCCTTGGTCAGGTAGAGGAGACCGTCCGTTGGCGGCAGTTGCTCGCTTCCCTCGGCCAAATCCACAAAGGTCTCGATGGCGGATCCGCCAAAGGACTCCGGCGGATCGGCCCGAAGCCGGTTCATCATCGCGTCCAGCAAACCAAGGTCCGCCACGCGGATGCTGAGTTGGTCACTCGCGTGCAGGCCGTGCACCAGGTAGATCTCGTCCAGGGTGTCGAAGATCGTCTTTCCTTCGGCCTTGGCCGCCGCCGCTAGTTCGGCGATGAGCAAGGAGGCGGAAATGCCATCCTTGTCCCGGACAAGTTCGGGCGCAACGCAGTAGCCCAGGGCTTCCTCGTAGCCGTACACAAGCCCCGGCACCCGGGAAATCCACTTGAATCCCGTCAGCGTTTCTTCATGGGCGAAGCCGGCCGCCGCCGCAATGCGGGAAAGCAGCCGGGACGAGACGATCGAGTTGGCAAAAACGCCGCGTGTCGCATCTCCTTGCCGCGCATCCGCGGCGTGCCGGGCCACCACATGCGCCCCAAGCAGGGCGCCCACTTCGTCGCCCCGCAACATCCGCCAAGCACCCGTATCAGGGTCCTTTGCCGCCACAGCCGCGCGGTCGGCGTCGGGGTCGTTGGCCAGCACGATGTCGGCACCCAGGCGCGCCGCTGCCGCCAAAGCCAGATCCAGTGCGCCGGGCTCTTCCGGGTTGGGGAAACTGACCGTGGGAAAGTCCGGATCCGGCGCTGCCTGCTCTTCCACGAGCGAGACGTCCGTGAAGCCTGCCGCATTCAGCACCGACACCGCCGTCTCGCCGCCCACGCCATGCATTGGAGTCAAAACGATCTTCAGCTCACGGGCCGGGAAATTCCCGACGTCGGCGAGGCCGGCCATCGCGGCCTCATACTCGCCGGTAATGGAAACAGGCAGCTCAGTCCAGCCGGACCCGGCCAGTTCGATGGAATCCAAGGGGCCCACGGCTTCGATGCTTGCGGCGATCTGCGAATCGTAGGGTGCCACGATCTGGGATCCCCGGCCGCTTTCCTCCACGGCCCGGCCGCCTAGGTACACCTTGTATCCGTTGTCCTGCGGTGGGTTATGGCTCGCCGTGACCATGACACCGCCGTCGCAATCAAGGGCGCGGACGGCGTAAGCCAGCAGGGGGGTCGGAAGGGCCGAAGGCATCAGGAACGTGTCGATTCCCGCGGCTGTGAAGATGGCTGCGGACTCTCGTGCGAAGACGTCCGAGTTGTGCCTCGCGTCATAGCCGACGACGGCGCGCGGCCGCGTTCCGGGGGAAGCCGCCTCAACGGCGTCCTTGAGGAAGGCCGCCAAACCTGCTGCTGCCCGCCGCACCACCACGCGGTTCATCCTGTTGGGACCAGGACCGAGGGCGGCGCGGAGTCCCGCGGTACCGAACTGCAGTGTTCCACTGAAGCTGTCTTCAAGCTGTTGACGGGCTGCAGCGACGCCGCTGGAGGCGAGTCCGGCCAGTTCGGACAGCGCTGCCGCGGTGACCGGGTCCGGGTCCTGGGCAGCCCATTCGCCGGCGTCGGATATCAGCTTTTCAAATTCGGCATCGCTCGATGTCATAGGGATAAAGCTATCGTCAAAGAGAATGAATGCCGAGGTCAAGGGCTATGTCGGCCGTCACAGTATGGTGGTGGCCCCATCCCAACTGACTAGCATTAGTTGTCGTTATGAGGCGTCTAAACGACAACTAGTGCGAGTCAGTTGGGCTGCCGAGCGTCAGGGTTGCTGCCGCGTGCTGGTGAGTACGAAGCTCGCCGCGCCGCCTGCGCTGAAGGCGGCCGCGCCCGTGTTGCCCCAATGCGGGAAGAAGATGTCCGAGATAACCGCCGCTCCGTCGCCCGTGAAGACCTCCACGGATGAGGAATCCAGGAGGATACGCAGGCGGACCTTGCCGTCCTTCATAGGCACGAAGACTTGATGGTAGGGGCTGAATTTCGGCGAGAAGTTGGAGGTTCCGGCCGCCGAACGGTCCACTTTCAGGGTTTGGCTTGCGCGGTTGTACGAGATGCGGAGGCCTGCCTTCCCGTCCGCCGAAGCCCGCAGCACCAATCCGGCCTCAGCTGCGCCCGAAACGTCCATTTCGGCGTCGATCAGCTGGGTTCGGGCCCCGAAATCGCTGCCCAGGGGCTCCGTGGAGTCGGTGACGGTGAGGTTTTTGCCATGTACTTCACTGGTCTTGGTGTTCGTGAGCGCGTTCGCGGCAGCCTGGGCGATGGTCGAATGGATCTCGAAACGGCTTCCCGCGGCCACGAGGGTGAGCTGGCGGGGGATGGCCATGGACCCGCGCCACGGGGTGCTCGGGACGGCTTGCGCATAGTCCCAGTTCCCCATCCAGCCCAGAAGCACCGGCTTTCCACCAGGAGCCGCGGTGATGGTGTTGGCCGCATAGAAGTCCGCTCCATGGTCCAGCCACTGTGACTTCGTCAGCGGGTCGCCCGGCTTTGCAGCGTTTTCCGCCGTGAACCGTGTGCCGTCGAAATCGCCCACGAAGTACTGCATGCCGGAGCCTCCCGCGATGCCTCCCGGGTTGATGCTCAGGATCATGACCCACTTCTTCAGGCCGTTGCCGCCGTCGACGTCCATCTGGAGCAGCTCGGGAACTTCCCAGAGCCCGCCCTGGGCGCCCACTCCCGAGAAGTCGCTGAGGAAGTTCCAGTGCAGCAGGTCGGTGGATTTGAAGAGTTTTACCACCTGGGCGTCAGCAACCACCGTGGTCATGACCCAGTATTTGCCGGGCTCGTACCAGGTGATCTTCGGATCCCGGAAGTTGTTCGACGCGGGCTGCAAGCTGAGCACCGGGTTGCCTTTGTACTTGGTCCAGGACTTCCCGTGGTCCAGGCTGTAGGCCACGGACTGGGCCTGGCTGCCCTTGGGCAGCGCCCCGCCGTCGCCGTATGAGCTGGTGTAGAGGGCTACCAGCGGCGGGTTTTCAGCGCTGCCCAGGCCGGAGGCGTTCTTGCTGTCCGGAACGATGGCGCCGGAAAAGATTTCCTCGCTGGCGGAGCCTTCCATGGCTACCGGCTGCTGGGTCCAGTGCACCAGATCCGTGCTGGTGGAGTGGCCCCACGACATATCTCCCCAGAAGTTGCCGTGCGGATTGTGCTGGTAGAACGCGTGGTAAGTGCCGTTTTCGTAGACGAGCCCGTTGGGATCGTTGATCCAGTTTTGCGACGCCGTGAGGTGCGCGGCGGGCCGCCACGGGTCCGATTCGGATGGTGCGGGGGCAGCCATCCCGATGGCGGTGCCGCCGGCGGATGGCGACGCGTCCGGCGTCGGGGTGCAGGAACTCGCGAACACCGCCAGGACGACGGCGACGACGGCGAGTACCGCCCTGCGAGCGGGCCGGAACGGGTGTTGGGGAGAGTGGAGCATGGGACTTCCTGGGTTGTGGAGCGGGGCGCCCGGGTGAACCGGGCGCCCCATGTTGCCGGGCAGGCAGCGAATCCTCTGCCTGCCCAGCTGGTTTTGACTGTGGCCTACTTGTAGAGGCCTTCCCCGCCGACGCGGACGTTGGTGGGGAGGTAGCCGAACGGGCCGAGGCCGTTCTTGCCGAAGCTGCGGTCCACCTGCGTGACGCCACCGGCGAAGTTGATCTTTACCGTGGGGGAGAGGGACCCTCCACGGACGCCGTCAACGTTGTCGATGAAGGACTGCACCAGGCCGCCCGGCTGCACGTAGTGCGAGTAGGCCTGGAACTGGCGGCCGTTCTGCTGTGCCGACTGGGTGCCGCTCGGGTTGTTCGCCGGCAGGTTCAAGTCGGTCGGCGAGCCGAGGGCGAGGCCCGAGCTGTTCACCGGCTGGAAGTCCGAACGGACACCGTTGCCAACAAAGCCGTAGACGCCGTCGGGACCACGCATGCCATCGGCGTACGTGAACTGGTGGCTGATGGTGAACAGGTAGTACTTGTTCTGGCCGTTTTCATTCTGGATGAAGATCTGCGGGCGCTCGGTCTGGTCGTTGACGCAGTTGGCGGACAGGATCGGCGGCAGGAAGTGCCACTGGGTCAGGTCCTTGTTGTCCGCGACGGCCAGGCCGACACTCGCGGTCTGGAACCAGGAACCAGTGGTGGTGTTGACCGTATTCGTGTTTTCGGCGTGGGGATCGCCGGGGCGGTAGCCAAGGTCAGCGTCCGTGCACTTGTACTCGCCGCGGTTTCCGGCGGTGTTGCCTTCGAAAACCATGTACGTCTTGCCCGGGTGCGCCGGGTCTTCGAAGGTGTACGGGTCACGGAAGGCAAAGCCGGCGTTCTGGGCCTTGGTCTGGTACAGCTTTCCGTCCGGCTCGAGCAGCTTGGTGTGCTGGAAGCCGTCGAAGGTCACACCGTTCTGGTCGGCGTGGATGTTGCCGAGGGCCTTGGCGATGACTGCGTCGGGAGCGATCCCGCCGCCGCCCGCGTTGCGCTCTGCACGGTCGTAGAACGTGGTGGCCGTGTAGAACACGTTGACGTGGTCACCCTGCATGAGGCGGGTGGAACCGGACCATTCGGTGTTGCCGATCGAGGTGTTGTCCAGGAACAAGTGTCCGCCGTAGTTCCACTTGTCCTTCGCGGGGTCTGCGTTGGTCTTGCGGAAGAAGTAGCCGATGCGGGCATTCCAGTGGCGCTGGTCGAAGCCGTAGCCCGCGTGGCGATCGGCGACGAGGGAGAAGATAACGTCCCAGCCCTTGTAGCTGATCTGGTTGGCGTTCTGGTCGGTCAGCGACCACGTGTCCCAGACCCAGACGTCGTCGTTCATGGCGGGGAAATCCTTGGGGATTTCCGGCATGGTGACGTTGGGGCTCATGGAGTTCTGGCCGGGGGCCACGTTCGGATTGCTCTGGGCCATGATCTGCTTGGCATCCGCCCGCGTCCATTTGGACGTGAAGGCTGCTGCAGGGTCAAAGGCCTCTTGCGTGTGGACCGTCGGCAGCGGGAATCCCGGCGTCGGGGCCGGCATTGTGGTGGCCGGCTTGTCGGCAGGCAGGTTTGCCTGGGCTGCCGGCGATGCCATGAGCACCGTGGCAGCCACGCCGGCAGCGGCCGCAAAGGCGGCCGCCGACCGCAGGCGTCGGCGTGGCCTGTTGGGGGTTGAGTGAGATTTCATGCTTGCTCTTCTCGCGGAGGTTGGACTACGTGGAATGGGCGCAAGCCCTGGTCCGAACTCCGGCGTTCCCGGTAACACCAATGGCGTCGTCAGGAACGCCATCGTGTCGGGTGGATGGGGGATTCTTAGGAAGCCCCCATCCTTCGGTCCCGGCACGTCGACTTGCCGGGACCGTTCAAAGCTTGACGTGCGCTGGATGCGGTTGCAACCCGTGTTTCGAGCGCCGTTCCGGGTCTTAGGCAACATGTCAGACATATGTGCGCAAGCGTTTACATTCTTACACCGCGCGCGTGCCATGGAAAGCGCGACGGGTCAAATGTTTCTGAATAAATCTGATTTATTTTTAAAGTTCACATGCCATTAACGCGGGGGCGAATTGACTTGACAGGCGTCGGAAAATTGCTGTGGCGACGACTGTCGTTGGTGGGATTCGTGGTCGGCTGGAGCGGGATGCAAAACTGCCCGCGCCGGGGTCCGGTGCGGGCAGTTCGCTTGTTCGATGTGAGGCTATTTGGCCTTCGTGGAGCGGGTTCGCACCAGGGCGGTGACGCCTGCGGCCAGGCCGACGAGCCCAGCCGCGAGTCCGAACCAGCCGGCCGCGGATCCGGCGTCGCTGGATGTCGCCGATGCTGCAGCTGACGGGGCTGACGGGGCTGACGGGGCCGGGGTCGCGGACGGGGACGCCGTGGCCGTCGCGGATGCCGCGGCTTCGTCGCTGGCGGTGGTCACGAAGGAGGGTGCCGGGTGCTCGGGTTCGGGCTGGCCTTTGACGGTCTTCTCGTCCCACTTCACCACCGTGCCGTCGGTGTACGTCTGGGTGGCCGGCAGCGTCACGGTGGTGCCGGCGTCGGGCAGGACACCCACGGAGATCGAGAAGGCTTGGTATTCGTTCTGGCCGATCTGGTGTGCGGCGTCCGCGGTCCAGACGACCGAACTGATCGCTTTGGTCACCGTTGCACCGGCGACAGTGACGGGCTTTGGCAGGGTGGTGGTGACGAGCTCGGCCGTCCAGCCCTCGACCGGCTTCACGGACACCGAGTTGAAGGGTGTGTCCGTCGGCAGTGAGACCTCGAGTTTGCTGGTCTTGGCTGTTTCGGATTCGTTGGGAACGTTGAAGGTCAGGTGGGTGTAGCCGCCCGCTGCCGGGTCGTCGGGATTGACGTTGACGTGTGCGGAGGCGGCTGAAACGCCGAAGGCGAGCAGCCCGGCGGCCATCGTCGCGGCGCAGGCGGTTTTGAGGGTACGGCGGTGGGTAGTCTTCATGGCAATGGTGCCCTTTCACAAAGGAAAAGCGGTTGGGGACCGGGCGAACGGAGGTCCGGACCGGTGAAGGCAGCGAGTTGCCGCCTGTCCCTGCCCGCAGATGAAAGGGGGCAGTCTCAGGTGGCCGGAACCAGGGCGGGCGGGCCGCGCCGGGAGGGAAGCCGAAGGCCGGGGAGGCTGTGGGAACGCACAACCGGGGTCGGGCACGGAGCGGGGGTGCGAAGTGGGTGGATCGCTGTTGGAGCGGGCAGTTGGACTAACGGGCGCAGCCACGCCGCCAATGCCCATAGTGCTTGTTCGCCGCGCGCGAGGACCAGGGCCGTGCCCAAGGTTGCGAGTGTGTGCGCAGCGAGCATTTGCCAGTCGCTGGCCGAGGCGTGGGTTGAGGCGATGGCGCTTACGGTATCCGGGGCTGGCGCCAGTGGAACATGTCCTGCATGCCCGGACTGCAACGGTTGCGCGGTGGAAGTTCCAGATAGCGCACAGAACGCCCAGTGAAGGCAGAGTTGCCCGGCCCCCAGTAGCCCGGCGAAGACTGGCAGCGAAAGCCGGGCACGCGTCAGGATGGCGACGGGGAGGATTGTCAGGGCACAGAGCGCCGTCAGAATGGCCGGTGCCGGAAGGTTTCCGCCGCCGGCAAGGTGCCCACCCGCGGCAAAGCCCAGAATGATTGATCCGATCAGGCCCGTTCGCAAGAACCGGAAAGGCGCGGATGTCATGATCGGCGGTCCTTTCCGGTTCGAGCGCTGTGGCGGAGAATCAGTCAAATTCTACCGGGGCTGCTTAGTCCGGAATTGCCGGGGAGCCTCGACGCCCCGGGTGCTCGATCAGAGCTTGGCGATGATGTCCGCCAGGAGGCGCGAAATGCGTGCGCCCGCCGTCTGCCCCGCCTCGATGACTTCCTGATGGCTCAGCGGTACCGGGCTGATGCCTGCGGCGAGGTTGGTCACGAGGGAGATGCCGAAGACTTCCATGCCCGCGTGCCGGGCGGCGATGGCTTCCAGGGCGGTGGACATGCCCACCAAATCCGCGCCGATTCGCTTGGCGTATTGGACCTCGGCCGGCGTTTCGTAGTGCGGGCCAGTGAACTGGGCGTAGACGCCTTCGTCGAGCGTGGGATCCACCTCGCGGGCCAGGCCGCGGATGCGCGAGGAGTACAGGTCCGTGAGGTCGACGAAGGTGGCGCCTTCAAGGGGGGAAGCCGCCGTCAGGTTGATGTGGTCGCTGATCAGCACAGGAGTTCCAGGGGTCCAGGCTTCATTCAGGCCGCCGCAGCCGTTGGTCACCACGAGGGTCTTGCATCCGGCTGCCGCAGCCGTGCGCACGCCGTGGACCACTGCGCGGACGCCCTTGCCTTCGTAGTAATGGGTACGCGCACCCAGGACAAGGGCGCGCTTGCCCTCCTTCGTCAGGACCGAGCGGATGGTGCCCACATGCCCCTCAACGGCAGGCGCGTGGAAGCCGGGAACTTCCGACGCAGTGAGGGTCGCCGTCGTTTCACCTATGAGATCCGCAGCCGCGCCCCAGCCTGAGCCGAGCACGAGTGCTGCGTCGTGCGATTCGACGCCGGTCTCCGCTGCGATGTAGTCGGCCGCAGCTTTGGCGGCCTCGAATGGGTCTGTGTTCATCAGCTCTGTGTTACTCACTGGTACAAACTACAGTGCCGCGCGCGCTGTTGAACAGGGCGGCATTGGCCAGGTAAACGGCCTTTACAGACGTTCTCAGGTGGGGCTTAGTGGCAGGTCCGCCCGCATTAAGTGAGAATGGAACATTGTGACCATGCATCCTGACTTCAGCTCACCACGAATCGCGATCCTGGGCGGAGGTCCAGGCGGATATGAAGCGGCCATGGTCGCGGCCCACTTGGGAGCGCGGGTGACGCTCATCGAGCGCGCCGGGCTCGGCGGCTCGGCCGTCCTCACCGACGTCGTACCTTCCAAAACCCTGATCGCGACGGCGGATCTCATGACCCGCGTCGGCGAGGCGGGGGAGCTGGGAGTCAAGTTCGCGGTCGACGGCAGTGACGTGGCGCCGGGCATGCGCGCGGACCTCGGCCACATCAACGACCGCGTCCTGCACCTCGCGCGGGAGCAGTCGGACGACATCCGGGTGGGCCTTGAGCACCTTGGAGTGGAGATCCTGATGGGCTCCGGAAAGCTCCTGGACAACCACACCATCGAGGTCATCACCTCGGACGGCGTCAAGACGATTACGGCTGACGCCATTCTTCTCGCCGTCGGCGCCCACCCCCGCGAACTGCCCACGGCAAAGCCCGATGGCGAACGCATCCTGAACTGGGCACAGATCTACAACCTCGAGCAACTTCCGGAAGACCTGATCGTCGTCGGTTCCGGCGTTACCGGCGCCGAATTCGCTTCGGCCTACAACGGCCTTGGCTCGAACGTCACCCTGATTTCGAGCCGCGACCAGGTGCTGCCAGGTTCGGACACGGACGCGGCCCAGGTCCTCGAAGGCGTCTTCAAACGCCGCGGCGTGCGCGTTCTGTCCCGCTCGCGCGCGGAGGCCGTTGAAAGGACCGACGCCGGCGTGAAGGTGACGCTCGGCGACGGCAGCACGGTCTCGGGCAGCCACTGCCTCGTCTGTGTTGGCTCCATCCCCAACACTGCCGGAATCGGGCTGGAAGAGGCGGGCGTGGCTGTCACGGAGTCCGGCCACATCAAGGTCGACGGCGTCTCCCGCACCACGGCGCCGAACATCTACGCTGCTGGCGACTGTACGGGGATCCTGGCCCTCGCCTCGGTCGCTGCCATGCAGGGCCGCATTGCAGTTGCTCATTTCCTGGGCGACGCCGTCATGCCGATCAAGCTCCGCCAAGTGGCCTCAAACATCTTCACTTCGCCGGAAATCGCCTCCGTGGGCGTCTCCGAAGCCGACCTCGAATCGGGCAAGTACCAGGGCGACGTGGTCATGCTGTCCCTGCTGAGCAATGCCCGCGCCAAGATGCGCAACACCAAGGACGGCTTCGTCAAGATCATCGCGCGCAAGGGTTCGGGCACTGTGATCGGCGGCGTCGTCGTCGGACCGAACGCCTCCGAGCTCATCTACCCGATCGCGGTTGCCGTGAAGCAGAAACTACACGTCGACGACCTCGCGAGCACCTTTACGGTGTACCCCTCCTTGACCGGGTCGATCTCGGAAGCGGCGCGACGGTTGCACGTGCATATGTAGGTTGTTGTTCGCATTCGGATCTGCGACACAGAAAACGCCCCACGACGCGCGTATTCGCGTGTCCTGGGACATTTTGCGTCGCGTGAAACCAGATGCGCGTCCTCGGCACCCAACCCCAATGCGTTTATACCCTCGCTGAGTACGTAGGCAAGCGGCGTGGTCAGCGTTGCGTTTGCTAGCGTCGAGCACATGCTGTCCATCTACCCGCCCAAATTTCGTCGCGGTGACTTGGTGCGGGTGGTCGCGCCCGCACTGAGCCGCGCCGTGGTCATGGAGCACGACCACACCAGCCGCATCGAGGGGCGTTTCGCCGAAATGGGGTTGCGGCTTTCCTTCGGGGAGCACGTCGACGAAATGGATGGGCTTCTTTCGTCGTCGGTGCAGTCGCGTGTTGACGATCTTCATGCGGCCTTTTCGGATCCGGAAGTAACGGGAATCCTGACAGTCATTGGTGGATTCAGCAGCAACGAATTGCTTCCGTATCTCGACTGGGAGCTCATCGCGGCGAACCCGAAAATCCTGTGTGGCTACTCGGACATCACGGCACTTCAGAACGCCATCTACGCACGCACCGGACTGGTGACATACTCCGGGCCGCACTGGTCCACATTTGGCATGCGGGACCACTTTGCGGAGACTCAGGCCTGGTTCATGGAGGCGCTCTTTGGCGGGGAGCCCATGGACGTGCGTCCGGCCACGGCTTGGACGGACGATGCATGGTTCCGTGACCAAGACGGCCGAACGGTGATTCCCGGCGATGGCTGGTGGCCGCTGCAACGCAGTGCCGCGAGCGGACGGATTGTGGGCGGAAACCTGTGCACGCTGAATCTCCTCCAGGGAACGGCCAACATGCCATCTTTGGAAGGAGCACTCCTCTTAGTGGAGGACGACTTCGAAAGCCACCCGGCTACATTTGCGAGGGAGCTTGCGTCGCTTCTGCAGATGCCAGGGGCAAGTGGCATTCGGGGTCTGGTGATAGGTCGCTTTCAGCAGGCAAGCCGAATGACCCGGGATCTACTGGCCCTGATAGTTGCCAAACATTCCGTCCTTTCCGGCCTTCCGGTGCTCGCCAACGTTGATTTTGGCCACACCTCGCCTATCTTCACCTTCCCGATCGGAGGCGACGCCGGGGTATCTGTCGGTGAATCAAGCACTTTGAGGATCACGCGCCACTGACGACGGAGAAATCTGTAAGCGGACTTACTCCCTTTAGATTTCGCGGCGATGACCGGCCTGAACGACGACGATGACGAGTCGGCCGTCGTCGATCCGGTAGAGCACCCGATAATCTCCCGTTCCGACGCGCCACTCGACCCGCCCTGCCAGCTTCTTGACGCCGGGCGGGCGTGGAGTCTCGGCCAGCAACTCGATGGCTGCTTGGACCCGGCGGCGACCCTCGGGAGGAAGCTTGCGCAGTTGCCGAAGGACCGTGATGTAGTAGCTCACGTCAGGCCAGATCGCGCTTGACGTCCTCCCAGGGGATAGGGGTCTCACCGGTCTGTTTCATCTCCTCCCATGCCATGTTGACGGCCCGGATGTCTTCAAGTTCTTCCGCGGCTTCGCGAAGGTGCTCCAGCTCGGCGGAATCAATCACTGCCGCGACCCGAATTCCGCGGCGAGTGAGGAATACCGGTTCGCGCTCACGATGTGCCGTGTCCACAATGGCTACGTCAAGTGCAGCAAAACGTACGTTGCGTACAGAACTGTCGATAACGTATTTTCTGTTCCAGATCGGAAGCGGGTTATTTTGTCGGTGCCTGCTGGCAGAGTATTGCCATGGAAGCGATCGGACACTTCACCAGTAGCCAGGGCACTGCGCCCGGCGGCGGGTTCGTCGTGTTCCATAAGGCGCGGGAACCTCGGAGGGCGACTGCGGCCGGTCAAGGGACGGGTCAAATGCGTGGGCTGCGCCGGCTCGCCCTGCTGGATCCGCGCGAGGACCGCATGGGCGATCACGGCGGCGACGGTGGTCCGCAGCAGGTTCTGGAGGGTGCTCTTGGAGCGTTGCGCTCCCTGGCACGGACCGCGGTGGACGACGTCGGGCCTCTGGGGATGCAGGATTCCGCCGCGTTCGCCTCCGGCGTGGAGGAACTCTCCCGCACCCTGGACTATTTGCAGCTCGTCGCCGCGGGGCAGGTGCACCGGGTCCGGCAGCAGGAGCCGTCCGGCGGGACCGGCTGGACGACGGGCTGGGGAGCCGAAGCCCGGGAGGGCGGTTCCAGCGATGGCCCCGGCAGCCCCGAAACTGAAGGCGGAGCAGCCGGTGCCGGGGACGGTGCCGGGTGCGGCGGTCTCGCTGCGGGTGACGCTCTCGCCGGGTTCCGGGAGTTCCGGAACACGGGTGAGCACCTGCGCTCGCTGCTGCGGATCGGCGCGGCGGAGGCCCGGCGCCGCCTGGCCCTGGCGGAGGACCTGCTGCCGGGCCGCTCCCTCACGGGGCAGCGGATCCAGCCGCGCTATGGGGAAGTGGCCGCGGCCCTGGCCTGCGGGAGCATCGCGTCCCGGCCGGCCACCACCATCACCATGGCTCTGGAACGCGTCCGGCCCGTGTGCAGCGCCGAGACAGCCGCGGACATGGAACACGCACTGACCCTGACGGCGGCCGGGAACGACGCCGATTTCCTGGCCAGGATCGCCCGCCGCTGGACCGACGCGATCGACCAGGACGGGTCCGAGCCCGGCGAGGAATCCCTGCGCCACCTCCAGGGCGCTTTCCTGCGGCGGCCCAAGCACGGTCTGCAGCATCTGGAGATCTTCGCCACCCAGGACCAGTACGAGCACCTGCTCACCGTCATGAACACCGCCACCAATCCCCGGACCCGCGTGTCCGGGGACCATGCGGTGGACGCGGGCGGCGGGGACGGCGGGGGCGGGCCGGCAAACGCTCCGGCTGACGGCCGGGCAGATGATCTGCCGGGTGGTTCAGGTGATGATGCCGCGTCCCTGGACCGCCGCACGAGGGCGCAGAAACTCCTGGACGGGTTGCTGGGCGCCTGCAAGATCGCCCTCGCCACAGGTGCGCTGCCCGCGGCTGGAGGCCAGCGCCCCCAGATCATGGCCACGATCGACCACCGGGACCTCCTGGCAGCGCTGAAGGAAGCCGGGCAGCTCACGTTCCTCGGGCAATCTGGACAACCCGGGCGCTCCGGCGGGTCGCAACGGGGCACGGGGAGCTTCACGTTCACCGGTCCGGTCCCGGCGGCCACGCTGCGGAAAATCGCCTGCGACGCCGACATCATTCCCGTCGTTCTCGGCGGCGAAGGCCAGGTCCTGGACATCGGCCGGTCCTCCCGGATCTTCCCGGCCCACATCCGCAAAGCCATCAGCGCCCGGGACAAAGGCTGCGCGTTTCCTTCGTGCACGATGCCGGCCCCGTGGTGCGAAGCCCACCACATCGAGTACTGGTCCCGGGGTGGACCGAGCAGCGTCGAGAACGGCACGCTTCTGTGCAGCCACCACCACCATCTGATCCACAAGGAAGAGTGGCACATCCAGGTCCAAACAGGCGTGCCCTGGTTCATCCCGCCACCCCACATCGACCCACGGCAAAAACCACGCAAAAACCACTACTTCCACGTGTGACCACGTTTTCTTGGAAGTCATCCTCAACGCCTGTGCAAGAGTATGACGATGGAGATTTGTCACCGGAAGATCCTCGTCGATGAACTCACAGCCGTGATGCGCGGGTATGAGGCGGCCAACAACACGCACGACATCGAGCGGGTTTTGCCGTACATAGCTGAGGATGCAAGCTATTGGTTTTCGGACGGATCTTACGAGGGCCGCGAACAGGTCCGGGCAGCTATCGAGGCGACCTTCCTCGCAATTCGGGACGAGCGATACGTCGTCGACGAATTGACGTGGGTGCTGGTGCAGCAGGAGGCCGCCGTGTGCCGTTACCGATTCTCCTGGACTGGAATTATCGACGGCCAGCAACGCTTGGGAACGGGACGCGGCACTAATGTCTTCATGCGCAAGCACGAAGGATGGCAGATTGTCCACGAACAACTTACAGCCGATTCAACTCGATCTACGCCGGACACCTGATCAAACCTTTCCCCGTAGCCAGATCCCACGCCTGTGCCAGGAAGTGGTTCCGAATGAACCCAATCGGTAAGCACGCTCTGGTTTACTAAGGCACATGGGGGATCTGATAGAAAACAAAGATCGCACACTCAGAGTTGACGGCCTGGTCAACGGGCGCGACCTCGGAGGTCTACGGCGCGCGGATGGGACGGTCACTCCAAGGGGCGTGTTTTTCCGGAGCGAGAACGTCGACTGGATCACCGGGAACGGATGGCAACAGATCTATGATGCCGGGATCCGCACCGTGATCGACCTCCGTCAGCAACGGGAACGGGACATGGATACCAAGGAACGGCCTAGCTGGCTCACCACGATCCACGTCGACCTTGACGGCTTGGAAAACAAAGAGTTCTGGGCCGACTACTGGGACAACGGTCTCGTGGGCACGGCGCTCTACTTTCTCCCGCACCTTGCAGCCATGCCCGAACGGGCCGGCGCCGCTATTTCCGCTGTGGTCAACGCACCGACAGGAGGTGTCCTCTTCCATTGCATGGGAGGCAGGGACAGGACCGGGTTGCTCGCCATGGCTCTGCTTCATGCGATCGGCACCGACCCAGAATGCATCGTGGATGACTATCTGGAAACCGTCAGGCTAGGCGATATGCGGGCAGCCAGCGGCAACCGAAACAACGTCGAACCTAGGCTTGAGGAACTGTGCCGGCAGCACGGCACAACAACCGAAGGCGCCTTCCGGGATGCCTTGGAAAAATTCGATCTCCAAGCCTTCCTCGACGCCGCGGAGCTCACCGACAAGGACCTGAAGGGCTTGTTCACGTGGCGCGGCGCGACCGTCACAACCCCGGCGCCCAAACCCACTACGCCGCAACTCCCTGAAAGTGCTTCTCGATAATCCCCTTGATGTCACCGTGGCACCCACCACACCCAGTGCCGGCCCGCGTAGCCTTCGAAACTTCGGGCACGGAAGAGCAGCCATCCAGCACGGCTTCCTCGATGCTCGCACCGCTGACTCCCGCACAGCGGCACACGGTGCGCTGCGGATCATCATTCGAAGCAGACGGACCCAGTTGGTCCGGGCCGTCCAGGCGCAGCAGGAGTGAACGATCGGCGGGCAGCTCGGAGCCGCGTTCGAACAGCATCACGAGCTCCGCGGCCGTGCGCGGCATGCCTACGGTCACGAGTCCTTCGAGCGCGCCGCCCCGCGTCGTCATTTTGACGTAGCGGCCGTGTTCGGGATCGGCCCACTGGGCGACCTGGCGCCGGGGCATTCCCTCGGAGACACCGACGGACAACAGCTCGTCATCCCACGGTTCGGCGCTGTTGTCGCCAGCGACGGCCATGTTGATGCCGCGTGCCTTCAGCACCACGACGCCGGGCTTCTCCTGCGGCAGGGGCGCCAAGGTGTCGGCTGCGTCCTGGCCGCCTTCGGCGAGGAGGATCAGGTACTCGGCAAGCCACTCGGCCTGCCGCCAGCCCGGCCCCACCAGGCCAGATGGACCCAATGCGGTGCGGCATTCGGGGCACTCGGCATCGGCGCAGCGGACTTCGGCGCAATCGCCGATCGCGAACATATGCGGCTCGTGGTAGGTCCGCAGATGGTGATCCACCAGGATGCCGGTAGCGGCAGGCAACCCGCAGCCTTCGGCCAATTCGATCCGGGGGCGAACACCACAGGAAAGGACAAGAAGGTCGCCTTCGATCCGTGACCCGTCGTTGAGCACCAGGGCGGAAAACATGCCGTTGGGGCCGTTGTGCTCCACTGCCGTGGAACGGGCGTTGCCCACCATCGTGATCCCGCTGTTGCGCAAGCTCGTCGCGAGAACGGCCCCGCCGCCGCGGTCGATATTGCGGCCCAGCGGGAAGGAGCCGTTGTGCACCACCGTGGTCAGGGCACCTTCTTCAGCTGCGGCCAATGCCGTTTCAAGGCCGAGTACACCGCCACCGAGGACGATCACGCGCTTGCCGGCAGCTACGGCGTCGCGCAGTTGCGCGGCATCTCGGAGGTCACGGAGGGCAGTCACGCCTGGAGGGAGTACAGGGTGTGAAGGGTCGGGGTTGATACCCGTGAGGTTCGGAATGACGGGCCGCGAGCCCGTGGCGAACACCAGGCGGTCGTAGCCGGGCGTTGTCCCGTCCGAAAGGACAAGCTGCTGGCGTGCACGGTCGATGCGTTTGACGGTGACGCCCAGCCGGACCTCGACGCCGTCGGCCGCCAAAGCGGCAGCGTCCGCCATCGCGAGTGCCTCCGCGGTGGTCCGCCCAACGCCGAGTTCCGCCACCATGACGCGGTTGTACGCGGCTTCGGTTTCCTGCCCGACGACGAGCAGTTGGACAAGGCCGCCGCGCACGGCGGGCAACAACTCGTCCACCAGCCGGGCTGCGACCGGTCCGAATCCGACCACCACAATTCGCTCGCTCACGATGCCTCCTTGACCTGCATAGACAAGCTGACCTGCATTGATACGCTGGCCGCCGCTGGCAATGCCAGCTGGGCAGCCAACTCCGATTCGACGTTTGCCAGTACGGCCTTCCGGACCCAGACCGTGCTCGTCTTGAACTCCGGCATGCCCGAAATAGGATCCGTGACCGCCTCAGTGAGCAGGTTGGCGCTGCCCAGTCCAGGGAAATGGAAGGGCAGGAAGACGGTGTCCGTCCGGATGCTGTTGCTGAGCTCCACCCTGCACAGGACCTCTCCGCGCTCGTTGGAGACCCGGACAAAGTCGCCGCTGGAGATGTCCCTGACGGCCGCCGTCGCGGGGTGGATCTGCAAGAGCGGCTCCGGCTGCGCGGCCGCGAGTTCGGCCACGCGGCGGGTCTGGGCGCCCGATTGGTAGTGTTCTAGGAGCCGTCCGGTGACGAGCGTCAGCGGATCGGGGTCAGAGCCGACGACGGCGGAGCGCCGGGACCGCTTCTGCGGTGCCACCGGGACCATGACCGCGCGACCGTCGGCGTGCGCGAAGCTGTCGAGGAAGAGCCGCGGCGTTCCCGAACTGCCGGTGGGATAGGGCCAGTAGGCGGCCTCTCCTCGATCCAGCATGGCGTAGTCGATTCCGGAGTAGTCTGCCAAGCCACCTTCCGAGGCGAGCCGGAGCTCCTCGAAGACGGTCTCGGGATCGTCGCTGAACGTGGACGGAGCGTCGAGCGATACGGCGAGCCGGGCCATGAGCCACAATTCGCTGCGGACGCCCGGGGGAGGGGTGAGCGCCTTACGACGGCGGAGCACGCGGCCCTCGAGGTTGGTCAGGGTGCCTTCCTCCTCGGCCCATTGGGTGACCGGGAGGACCAGGTCGGCTTCCAGCGCGGTCTCGGACATGAAGAAATCGCAGACAACCAGGAAGTCCAGGCGGCGCAGGCCCTCGATCACCGCGCCGGCGTCGGGGGCTGACACCGCCACATTGGCGCCGTGCACGAAAAGGCAACGGACGCCGTCGGGCTGTCCCAAAGACTTCAACAACTCCACGGCTGGAAGGCCGGGGCCGGGGATGAGGGATTCGTCGACGCCCCACACTTTGGCGACGTGTGCGCGGGCGGCGGGATCGGTGATCTTGCGGTAGCCGGGGAGCTGATCGGCCTTTTGGCCGTGCTCGCGGCCGCCCTGGCCGTTTCCCTGGCCGGTCAGGGTGCCGTACCCGCTGCGGGCGGATCCCGGGAGGCCGAGGAGGAGGCTGAGGTTGATCGCGGCTGTGGCGGTGTCCGTGCCGTCGACGTGCTGCTCGACTCCGCGGCCGGTGAGGATGTAGCTGCCGCCGCGCCGGGCGCCGTCTGCGAGGCGCCGGGCGGTTTCGCGGATGAGCGTGGCGGGTACGCCGGTGATCGACTGGACGCGCTCCGGCCAGAAAGCGGCGAGGCTGCGAGCGATCGCCGGGTACCCGGTGGTTCGGTCCTGGAGGTATTCGGCGTCGGCGAGGCCTTCGTGGACCACTACGTGGGAGATACCCAACAGCAGGGCGAGGTCCGTTCCGGGGGTCGGCTGCAAGTGGATGCCGCCGCCGTCGCCGGTGAATGCGGCCGTCGCGGAACGGCGGGGATCGGCCACGATCAACCCGCCGGAATCGCGCGCGCCTTGCAGGTGCTGGACGAACGGCGGCATGGTCTCGGCAACGTTGGAGCCGAGAAGGAAGATGACGCTCGCCGAATCAAGGTCTTCCACGCAGAACGGGAGGCCGCGGTCCACGCCGAACGCGCGGTTTCCGGCTGCCGCGGCAGAGGACATGCAGAAACGTCCGTTGTAATCGATGCGCGAGGTTCCCAGCGCCAAGCGGGCAAACTTGCCCAACTGGTAGGCCTTCTCATTGGTGAGTCCGCCGCCCCCGAACACGCCGACCGCGTCGGGCCCGTACTGTTCGCGGGTCTGCTTGACGGCTCCGGTGACCAGCATGAGTGCTTGGTCCCACGTGACGGGCCGGTGGACGCCATCGGACCCTTTGAGCATGGGTTCCGTTACGCGTCCGGTGTGGTTCAACAACGACGGCGATGTCCAGCCCTTGCGGCACAACCCGCCCCTGTTGGTGGGGAAATCGCGACCGGACACTTCCAGGAGCGGAAGTGCCTTTGCCGCGGGAGCGGGGTCTGACCCCGGCTGCGCCGAGGGCGCCGCCGGGGTCAGGGTCATGGCGCACTGCAGCGCACAATACGGGCAGTGGGTGTTGGCGCCATTGGGCATATTAGATGTGTCCCATCGCGTTACGGTTGGCCTTCCGGAGGTAGCAGACCCAGCAGACGATGAGCATCAGCACGTAGGCGCCGACGAAGCCATAGAACGCGGGGGTGTAGGAGCCGGAAGCGCTGGATGCGTTGAGTACCTGGGGGATGACGAATCCGCCGTAGGCGCCGATCGCCGAGATCAGGCCGAGGGAGGAGGACGCGAGGCGTGCCGTGCTGGCGGCGCTCGCCCCCGAGCGGGCTGCACGGCTTGAGGTGGCGAAGATGACCGGAATCATGCGGTAGGTGGCGCCGTTTCCGAAGCCGCTTGCCGTGAAGAGGAACAGGAACAGGACCAGGAAGAGCCAGAAGTTCTTGAGCGGAAGGGTCCAGATCATGGTCAAGGTGATAACGGCCATCGCTGCGAACGCCGTGACGGTCATCCGGGCTCCGCCCATGCGGTCAGCCATGCGTCCACCGTAGGGACGGGCGAGGGAGCCGACCAGCGGGCCAAGGAAGGCGAGCGAGAGGACAACCGCGCCGAGGTGCATGGAGGAGAATGCCGGGAAGTAGTCCTTGATGAGCTTGGGGAAGACCCCGGAGAAGCCGATGAACGAGCCGAACGTACCGATGTACAGGAAGGCCATGATCCACAAGTGCGGTTCCTTGAGTGCGGCGATGGAGCCTGCAACGTCACCCTTGGCGCTCGTGAGGTTGTTCATGTACTTCCAAGCGCCGAAGGCAGCGATAAGGATGAGCGGAATCCAGATAAGGCCGGCCATGGGCAGGTTGACGGTACCGGCGGCCAGTAGGGTGACGGCGATCGGGACGACGAGCTGCGCGACGGCGGCACCAAGGTTTCCGCCCGCGGCGTTCAAGCCCAGCGCCCAGCCCTTTTCGCGGGCAGGGTAGAAGAAGGTGATGTTTGCCATCGAGCTCGCGAAGTTGCCGCCGCCGAAGCCTGCAAGTCCCGCTACCAGCAGCATGACGCCGAAGGGGGTGCCGGGGTTTGAGACGCACAAGGCAAGGCCCGCCGTCGGGATCAGCAGCAGGAGGGCCGAGACGATGGTCCAGTTGCGGCCACCGAACCTTGGAACCATGAAGGTGTAGGGGATGCGCAGTGTGGCACCGACCAGGCTGGGGATCGAGATGAGCCAGAAGATCTGGTTGGTGTCGAACTTGAAGCCTGCGGCCGGGAGCTGGACGACGACGATCGACCAGAGCTGCCAGACGACGAAGCCGAGGAACTCGGCGAAGATGGACCAGTACAGGTTGCGCTTGGCGATGGAACGGCCGGCGGCTTCCCACTGATCTTTGTTCTCTGCGTCCCAGTTGGCAATCCAGCGGCCAGGACGGTGTTCAAGCTCGGGGACGAGGGCGGTGGGCGCCTGCTCGTTGGTGAGGATTTCGGTGCTTCGGTCAACTGTCACGGAGTGCCTCCTTTGTGGGGACGTTGTACTTACACGTTAGGTACGGCGCGTTTCGCGGACCGTCGCGGTTTGTAAACGTGCTGTGACATTCACCTATCGGAGGGGGTCACCACTGCGTGAGGCGATGGTGAGGTTGTTGTGGCGCGGACCACAGAGTGAGACTTTTCCGGGCGTCCGCATCTTGGACTTGATTGTCCATTTGGTGGATACCGGGAACTATTATTGAACTCTCAATAATCTTTGCCGGCAGGCTCAGCGACGCCGGGCCGGCGTGAACGAAAGCATCCACTACATGTCTTCCATCGCTGAATCCAAGGAAAGCGAGTCAGTCAAGCCGGTCAACTCGCGGGGACGGGTGATTTTCGCCAGCCTCATTGGTACGTCCATCGAGTTCTACGATTTCTACGTTTATGCCACGGCAGCCGTGCTCGTCTTCCCCAAACTCTTCTTCCCGACGGCGGACGAGACCACCCAGCTGCTGAGCTCCTTCGCGGTGTTCGGCGTCGCCTTCGTCGCCCGGCCGCTCGGCTCCATCATTTTCGGCCACTTCGGTGACAAGTTCGGTCGCAAGGGAACCCTGGTTGCGTCCCTCCTGACCATGGGTATTGCCACGTTCCTGATCGGTTGCCTCCCCACGGCACAGGTCCCGGGCTGGACCTTCCTGGCCCCCACGTTGCTGGTAGTCCTGCGTTTCGCCCAAGGCCTGGCCCTCGGTGGTGAGTGGAGCGGTGCCGCGCTGCTCGCAACGGAGAACGCGCCGGCCAACAAACGCGCCATCTATGGAACATTCCCGCAGATGGGTGCGCCGATCGGCTTCATCCTGGCCAACATCATCTTCCTGGTCTTCAGCTACACCTTGACCCCCGAGGCTTTCGCCGCGTGGGGCTGGCGCGTGCCGTTCCTACTCAGCGCCGTCATGGTGATCCTCGGCCTCTATGTGCGCCTCAAGCTCATTGAAACTCCTGCATTCAACAAGGTGCTGGAGTCCAACGAAGTGGCCAAGCTGCCCATCGGACGCGTGTTCAAGAAGAGCTGGCGCCCGCTGATCCTCGGCACCTTCATCATGCTTGCGACGTACGTGCTGTTCTACCTGATGACCACGTTCACGCTGACCTACGGCACCAAACCCACCCTGGCAGGCGCTCAAGCTGCTGCTATCAAGGCGGGAAAGCCCATGACCGACGCGGCCGCCGCGGCGTTCGTCCCGGGCTTGGGCTTCAGCCGGAACGACTTCCTCTGGATGCTGATTGCCGGCGTCGTCTTCTTCGGTATTTTCACCCTGGTGGCCGGTCCGCTGGCCGAAAAGTACGGCCGTCGCAAGATGCTCCTGGCCGTCACGGCTGGAATCCTGGTATTCGGCCTGCTCTTCGTGCCGTTGTTCAGTGGCGGCTTCGTCGGGACCATGGCGTTGCTGATCATCGGATTCACGCTGATGGGGCTCACCTTCGGCCCTATGGGTGCACTGCTTCCGGAACTGTTCCCCACCAACGTCCGCTACACCGGATCCGCAGTCAGCTACAACCTGTCCAGCATCCTCGGCGCGGCAGTGGCTCCGTTCATCGCGGTCTGGCTCTGGGAATCGGCCAAGGGAAGCACGGTCCTGGTGGGTGTCTACCTCAGCGCCATGGCGGTGTTGACGCTCGTGGCCCTGTTCCTGTCCAAGGAAACCAAGGACACGGACTACGAGAACAACGTAGCCTGACCCCGTATTAGCAGGCCCGCGTTAAATGGCTCCGGCCCCGCACCAATGGTGCGGGGCC